>JBKJWL010000001.1:0-2696 GCA_046716885.1 Thermoanaerobaculia bacterium
CCTTGGGGGGGGGGGGGGGGGGGCCGGGGCCGCGCCGCCCGGAGTGGGGGTCCGGGCGGCGGTTAGGGTCAGAGCGAGAAGGCAGTGCGCCAGCATTCAGAACTGCGTCGGCTTCGGATAGCGGCCCATGATGGAGTTCATGATGTAGAAGAAGGCTTCGGTGTTGTCCGAGACGCGCGCGAACTGGGAAGCCCCGGGGCCGTAGGCCGAAATCGGGATGTCGGCCGGGGTGTGAACCGCCTGGGTCTGCGCCTCGCCGCCATCGTCGCCATTCTCGACGACTCCGGTGAGTAACAAGCCGGCCGCCGCGTCCGGATCCTCCGGATTGGCGACCGCGACGCCGTCGACGAGCACGCCGGGGTTCTTGGGTTTCGCGCTCGATTGCCAGTCTTCGTAGTGATCGGAGCTGGCTCCGAAGTTCATGATCAGCTTGCGATCCGCGTTCGGGTTGTCGGGGTAGCCGTCGCCGTTGGCGTCCACGTAGTCGGTGAAGTTCAGAACGGGGCTGTCGTTGCGCGGGCCCGGGTAGTTGTAGGCCTTGACGAAGTCTCGCGTGCCCTTCTTTTCGGGGCGGCCCACTCCCGGCAGAGCCAGGCCGGCGCACTCGTGATCGGCGGAGACGATGAGAAGCGTGTCGTTGTCCGGGTCGGCGTCGGTGTTCGTGAGCGTGGCGAAGTCGAGAGCGACCTGGACGGCCTGGTCGAGCTGGATCACGTCGTAGATGGAGCGCTCGGCGTCCATGCGGTGCGCCTGTTTGTCGATATGGGCGCCCTCGACGATCAGGAAAAAGCCCTCCGGGTACTGGCTCAATACGTCGATGGCCTTCGCCGTCATGTCTTTGAGGAAGGGCTCGTCCGGGAAGCCGGCAGTCAGGCTCGGGTCGCCGAAGCCCAGCTTGTCGAAAGCCACGTTCATGTTGTCGAGGTTGAAAAGGCCGAGCAGCTTCGCATCGGGCCCCGGGGCATAAGCGGCGAGCTGCGTGGCATTCTCGACATACGTGTATCCGCCGGCCTGGAAGTCGGCGATGACGTTCCTCTCGTCGGTGCGCCGCGAGCCCGTCTGGGCCTTGGGAATGAAGTAGTACGAGCCCCCTCCCAGGAGCACCTTCAGGCTCGTCTGGGGGGCCGAGTCGACGTACTGGGAGGCGATCAGCGTGCCGTTGCCGCGATTCTGCGTGTGGGCGATGAAAGCGGCCGGCGTGGCGTCGGTGATGAAAGCATCCGAGACGACGCCGGTCACCTTGCCCATGTTGCGGGTGAGCCACTCGGACAGGTTCTCGATCCGGGGGTTGTCGTCGTCGGGCGCCGTGTTGTCCGGAAAGACGCCCTCCATGCCGTTGTTGGTCTTGTTCCCGGTCGAGTAGTTGTGGGCCCCGGGCGCGGAGTCGGTGATGAGCGAGTTGAGCGACGAGGTCATGAGCATCCCGTTGTAGGGCAGTCGGTCCATGGCGAGGGTGCCGTTGGCCTTGCCCGCCGTGTAACCCTTCGACAGGATCCGCGCCGCGGTGCGATGGGTGACCCCCATGCCATCCCCGATCAGCAGAATGACGTTCTTTGCGCGGCGCTGCTCCGCGGTGGCGCGCTGATGAAAGGGCGGGGAGATTGCGCCGAGGTGGAGCTCGGCGTCCAGGTGCGACGGGCTCGCCGTGGCGCGCGAGATCTGGCCGTCGAGGCCGGGGGTCGTCAGAGCCTGCTGGCGCACGGAGAGGGGAGCCGAGCCGTAGATCCACTCGCGCACGGCCACGGTACTGGAGGCCGTGCCGGAGATCGGGGCAGCCGCCAGCGATCCGGTCGCCGTGGCGGTAAACACGCGCGATCCCGCGACGCCGAACTGCGCGTTGCGGTACGTCCAGTTCCGCACGTTGGGGGAGGGCGAATCGACGACGCCGGAGGCTGTGATGTCGCGTCCGTCGATGGCCACGGTGAGGCTCGCGACTGTGGCGCCCTCTCCCGAAGCCGTGGCCTCGACGCGGATGTCGAACTTCTGGAGCTGCAGGAACTGGGCCTTGTTGGGGGGCATGATGCGCACCGCGACGTCCTGCGCCCCGAGCGGTCCGGCGAGGGACAGTGCGGCGAGAGCCAGCGCGGCACGGACGATGCAAAGTCGGTGGGTCATGGTCGTCTCCTCTTCATTCCTCTAAGAAAATTGTTTCTGTCGGGCTCTGGATATCGTCGCGTGGTTCAGCGCGAGCGAAGCCGACGTCAAAAGGACGCGAATTCTCTGCGGAACCGTCATGCCAGGCGCCGCACCACGAAGATCGAGGCGTCGTCCGGAAGGCGCTCGCCCCACGAATGCTCGATCAGCGCGTCGAAGATCGCTGCGACGATGTGCGCCGCCGGGGCGTCGCAGAGGACCTGTGCCATGCCGGCCAGCCGCTCGATGCCGAACTCCTCGCCGGCGGGCGACGGGCACTCGGTCACGCCGTCGGTGTAGAGGAGGAGCAAGCCGCCGGGCGGGATCTCCGCGTGCCCGATACGGTAGGAGGAGTCCGGCGAGACGCCGAGCACGCGGCCCGACTCGGGGAGGCTCCGGGCACCCTCGCGGGTCAGCACGAGCGGCGCCGGGTGTCCGGCGTTGATGTAGTCGAAGGAGCCCTCGCGGTCGAGCTCCCCGTAGGCGAGCGAGATGAACCGCGAAGAGAGCGTCGAGGCGCAGAGGATGCGGTTCAGCCGCTCGATCGTGGCGTCGATCTTCAG
>JBKJWL010000002.1:0-60771 GCA_046716885.1 Thermoanaerobaculia bacterium
CACCTTGATCGCCACCTCGCGATTGAGCCGCGTGTCGCGCGCACGGTACACCTCCCCCATACCTCCGGCGCCGAGGGGGGACAGCACCTCGTAGGGACCGAGACGAGCGCCGGACGCGAGAGTCACCCCGTCAAGTACTCAGAAGGAGACTCGAATGGCCGCGCGGTACGGAAGCCGGGGATCGCCGCGAACACCCTGTAGATTCCCGGCGGAAGGGCCGGGAATCGGACCGGCCCTCGCGGTCGGTCTTCACCGCTCGAACGCCCAGGAGACTTGCGCTCGACGCCTGCACCGAGACGCCAGGAAGCGCGTCCCCGGCAGTGTCACGCACGACTCCCTCGATCAGCCCTGTCGTCTCCGCGACGGCTGCGCTGGAAACGAGCAAGGCGCAGAAAGAGAACCGGAGCGACACCGGAAACCTCGGCCTGAGTGGCATGGGAGTGACCTCCCGGTTGAGCCATTCTTATGCCGGCGCATTGTAGAGATCAAGAGAGATGGCAGATCGACGCGTGGCGGCTAGCCAGAATTGGTCAGGCTGAATGCAGAATGCTGGATCTACGGAATTACGATTTCAAATGGATTTCGTAAGTACATCTTCATACTGTAGGACTTGAACAAGTATCAAGAGTAAGAATTTAGTCGATGTTATACCCGTCACTGAAGCCCTTCGACCAGGTAGAGGTCCGAAGTACACCGCGCCAAGCTGTAGACGTACGAGCGGCCATCGGGCGTGATTCGGACTTTTCCCAGAAACTCCAGGCCGAGCGGGTCCGACGGAGCGATCTTCAGGTGGAGCTCGCGCCGCCCGGAGGCGAGATCGACTCGATAGACGCTCGTCTCCGCGTCGCCGGGCCTCTCCACGAACAACGCCTTGCCGTCCGCGGCAAACCGGATCGGGTCATCCGACGGCTCCACGCCCGGGAGCGGGAGATAGCGCCGTGTCGCGACCTCGAGGAGCCGCCAGCTCCGGTCCGCCATTCTCGCCACGAGAAAGCGTTTCTCTGGGGAGACAGGCAACGCCATTCGAATTCCCGAATCCGTCAGCGCCTCCGGCCTTGATCGCGACATCGCGATCCAGCCGGGCGTCCCGCGCGCGATAGACCTCTCCCATCCCGCCGGCGCCCAGCGGGCCGAGCACCTCGTACGGGCCGAGCCGTGTACCAACCGGAAGTGGCATCGAGAGACTGGCGAGATCCTATCTCGCCGCGCGGCTACAGGACGTCGGCGGATTCGAGGGCGCGGCGGAAGGCGTTGCGCCAGAGATCGGTCAGCGCGGCGACGGGCTCGTCGATGAGCGGGCGGCTGCGCGCGTCGATGCGGAGGCGGTCGCCGCCGACCCAGCCGGCGGCGGAGAACGGCACGCGCTTTTCGGCCGCCGCGGCGCGGACGGCGGCCTCGTGCTCCGTGGCGAAGGAGACGATCGCCCGGCCGGTCGTCTCCCCGAAGAGCAGCGCGCTGTGCCGCGCAGCGCCGTCCAGGGAGATCGTGGCTCCGATCCCGCCCTGCATCGCGCACTCGGCGAGGGCCACGGCGAGGCCGCCGTCGGAGACGTCGTGCGCGGAGGCGAGAAGTCCCCGTTCCGCCAGAGTCGCGAGCAGGTCAACGAGTCGCTTCTCGTGCTCGAGATCCACCTCCGGGCACGGGCCCTCGTCGCGGCCGCGGATCGTGCGGAGGTACTCCGAGGCGCCGAGCTCGTCGCGCGTCTGGCCGAGGAGCGCGACGAGGTCGCCCGAGCGGCAGAACGGGACGCGCACGTGTTTGGAGACGTCTTCCAGAAGGCCGACCATGCCCACGGTGGGAGTCGGAGGGATCGCGCGGCCGTCGGTCTCGTTGTAAAAAGAGACGTTGCCCGAAACTACCGGCACGTCGAGTGCGCCGCAGGCGTCCGCGATCCCGCGGACCGCGGCCTCGAACTGGGCCATGACCTCGGGCTTCTCGGGGTTTCCGAAGTTCAGGCAGTCGGTGATCGCGAGCGGGCGGGCACCGACGCACGCAATCGAGCGCGCGGCCTCCGCGACAGCGATCGCTCCTCCGCGGTAGGGATCGGCGGCACAGAAGAAGGGATTCACGTCGCTCTTCATCGCGATGCCCTTCGTCGTGCCCTTGACGCGGATGACCGCGGCGTCGCCGCCCGGCCGCTGCACCGTGTTGGTCTGCACCATGTGGTCGTACTGCGTCCAGATCCAGGACTTCTCGGCGATGTTGGGCGAGGCGAGAAGACGGCGCAGGGTCTCGCCGTAGTCCGCGGGCTCGGGCTCACTTTGCCAGAGAAACGGCCCGGAGGCCGGTGCGAGTGCGGCCCGCGGCCGGTCATAAACCGGGGCGCGGTCCGCCAGCGGCGCCGCGGGCAGGTCCGCGACGATCCGTCCCTCGAAGAAGAGGACGACGCGGCCCGAGTCCGTGACGCGGCCGATCTCGACCGCGTCGAGCTCCCACTTGTGGAAGATGGCAAGGACTTCGTCGAGCCGGTCACGACGGGAGACGAGGAGCATGCGCTCCTGCGACTCGGAGAGCATGATCTCGTACGGCGTCATCCCGGTCTCGCGCGCGGGCACCTTCGATAGATCGATCTCGACGCCGCTGCCGGCGCGCCCAGCCATCTCGAACGTGGAGGACGTCAGCCCCGCCGCGCCCATGTCCTGGATGCCGACGACGGCATCCGTCTGGAAGAGCTCCAGGCAGGCCTCGAGCAGCAGCTTCTCGGTGAACGGATCGCCGACCTGCACCGTCGGGCGCTTCTGCTTCGCCTCGTCGGCCGCGAACTCCTCGGAGGCCATGGTCGCGCCGTGGATGCCGTCGCGCCCCGTCTTCGAGCCGACGTAGACGACCGGGTTGCCCGCGCCCTCGGCCCGCCCCAGGAAGATGCGGTCGGCGGCGACGATGCCGAGGTTCATGACGTTGACGAGGATGTTGCCGTCGTAACCCTCGTGGAAGGTCGTCTCGCCGCCGAGCGTCGGGATCCCGATGCAGTTGCCGTAGCCGGCGATCCCGCGCACGACGCCGTCGACCAGGTGCTTCATCCGCGGCGCGTCGAGGCGCCCGAAGCGCAGCGAGTTCAGCGACGCCATCGGTCGGGCGCCCATCGTGAAGACGTCGCGCAGGATCCCGCCCACGCCCGTGGCCGCGCCCTGGTAGGGTTCGATGAACGACGGATGGTTGTGCGACTCCATCTTGAAGACGACCGCGAGGCCACCGCCTATGTCCACGACGCCGGCGTTCTCGCCGGGCCCCTGGATCACGCGAGGTCCTGTCGTCGGGAAATTCTTGAGATGCATGCGCGAGGACTTGTAGGAGCAGTGCTCGCTCCACATCGCCGAGAAGATGCCGAGCTCGACGAGATTCGGCTCCCGGCCGAGGATCTCGAGGATCCTGGCGTACTCCTCTTCCGAGAGGTTGTGCTCGCGGACGAGATCCGCGGTGATCGCGGTCACCGCGTCGCCAGCGCCGCGACGGCGGACTCGAACATGCGGATCCCCATGGCATTGCCGAGGAGCCCTTCCGAGCAGCGGTCCGGATGCGGCATGAGCGCCACGACGTTGCCTTCGGGGTTGCAGATGCCGGCGATGTTGCGGATCGCGCCGTTGGGGTTGGCCGCGTCCACGATGCGGCCCTCCGGGTCGCAGTATCGGAAAACGACCCGCCCTTCCCGCTCGAGCGCGTCGAGCACCTCCGGAGGAGCCGTGTAGTTGCCCTCCATGTGCCCGATCGGCATCTTGACGACGCTGTCCTTCTCGTACAGCGACGTGAACGGCGTGGCAGCGTTCTCGACTCTCATATGCACGTCGCCGCAGACGTACCGGAGGCCCCGGTTGATCTGCATTGCGCCCGGCAGCAGTCCTGCCTCGAGCAGCACCTGGAAGCCGTTGCAGATCCCGAGCACGGCGCCGCCCTTTTGCGCGAACGAGGCCACGCTCTCCATCACGGGCGAGAAGCGGGCGAGCGCTCCGGCGCGGAGGTAGTCGCCGTACGCGAAGCCGCCGGGAAGGATGACCGCGTCGGCGCCCTTGAGATCCGTGTCGTGGTGCCAGATGTACTCGGCCTCGCAGCCGAGGAGGTCTTTTGCAATGTGGAGGCAATCCGCGTCGCAGTTGGAGCCGGGGAAAACCACGATCCCGAACTTCATTGCACGACCTTGATGTCGAACCCTTCGATCACGGTGTTGGCGAGGAGCTCCTCGGCCATCTTCCTCGCGTCGGCCTCGACGGCCTTCGGGTCGCTTCCGGCGACGTCGAGGAAGAAGATCTTGCCCGCCCGCACGTCGCGCACGGCGCCGTGTCCCAGCCGCCCGAGCGCGGCCGCGATTGCCTTGCCCTGCGGGTCGAGAACGCCCTCGCGGGGAAAGACCCGGACCTCCACCTTCATGCGTCGAATGCCTCCAAACCCTTGATCTGGTCCGCGATGTCGAAGGGAACGTCGAACCCGGAGCGCTCGAGGGCCCGCGCGAGCACGGCACGCACGAGCTCCGGAGTGTTGTTGGTCCGCGAGAGGTGCGTCGCGATGACGCGCCGGAGCCGCGGACCCGCCGCGCGCCGGATCGCATCGGCCGACTGGACGTTCGAGAGGTGCCCGTAGCCGCCCGAGATGCGCTTCTTGAGCGGCCAGGTGTACGGGCCGTCCCGGAGCATGTCCTCGTCGTGGTTCATCTCGACGAGCAACGTCGTCGCCGCGCGCAGGAAGTCCACGAAGTCCGCCTCGGCGCGCCCGAGGTCCGACGCGATCACGAGACGCGCGCCGTCGGACTCGAACGCGTACGCCACGGACTCCGCCGCGTCGTGCGGTGTGGCGAAGGCGCGAAAACCGAGCTCGCCCACGCGATCGTCCCGCCCCGGGGTGATGCGCACGAAGGGCGTGAAGAGGTCGCCTTCGAACCCGATCGCCGAAGCGGTTCCCACCGTCGTGAAAATCGGGCAGTCCCAGCGCCGCGCGAAGACGGGAGCGCCGCTCGAGTGGTCGTTGTGCTCGTGCGTCAGAAAGAGAGCCGCGATCGACTCCGCCGGGATCCCCCGGGCTTCCATCCGCCGCTCGATCTCCCGGGCCGAGAGGCCCGCGTCGACGAGGACTCGGGTCCGCCCCGACTCGACGACACACGCGTTGCCGCCGGAGCCGGAGGCGAGGACGATGACCCGCACGTCGAAACTGTACCAGAAACGCGGCGCGACTCAGCGCTTCCCGGTCGAGCCGAAGCCACCCGCATCGCGCGAGCTCGGCGGAAGCTCTTCGACCGTTTCGAGTTTCGCGCGCGTCACCGGTGCGACGACGAGCTGCGCGATGCGCTCTCCGCGCGCGATCGTGACCGGTTCGGCGCCGAGGTTTGCGAGGATCACGCCGATCTCGCCGCGATAATCGCTGTCGATGGTGCCGAGACCGTTCAGGAGCGAGAGGCCGTGGCGCAGAGCCAGGCCGCTGCGCATCCGGACCTGCCCTTCGTAGCCCTCGGGGATCGCGACCGCGAGCCCCGTCGGAACGAGGGCGCGCCCGCCCGGCAGAATCGTCAACGACTCCGACACGGCCGCGCGCAGGTCGCAGCCGGCCGCCCCCGGCGTGGCATAGGACGGCAGCTCGAGACCCTCCCCGTGGGGCAGCAGCGCGACGGGCACCACGAGATCTGCCATCGGGCGTATTGAATCAGAGTGGCCGAAAGATATGACCTGGATTCTTTCCATCCCGATGGACAAAGTCCAGACCTGACCCCATTCAGAGCGCGAGGTCGGGCGCGGAGACGGGAAGCTTGCCGACGTTGCCGACGACCGAGAGCGACAGAACGCGGCCGTCGAAGAGGCGCTCGGCTTCCTCGCCCACCTCGACTTCGCGGACCGCCTCGACCTTCGCGATCCACTCCTCGGGCGTCACAATGCGCCCGAAATAGAACTCCTGGCGCGCCGCGAGCGACATCCGGGACACCGTCGACTCGAGGGCCAGGATCATGTTGCCCTCGAGATTCTCCTTGGCCCGGGCCAGCTCCTGCGGACGCACTCCTCCGCGTTTCAGCTTCTTGAGCTCCCGCAGCGTGACCTCGAGGACGCGCGGCAGGTTCTTGGGTGCGCAGGCGGCGGAAATGGTCTCGTAGCCGCCAAGCCGATAGGCGCTCCACGAGGACCCGATCGAATACACGAGACCGCGCTTCTCGCGGACCTCCTGAAAGAGGCGTGAGGACATGCCTCCGCCGAGAATGACGTCGAGGAGGCTCGCCGCGAACCGCCTCGCGCTCGCCTGCGACGGTCCCTCGACACCGAGACAGACATGGACCTGCTCGAGGCCTCGCCGCGTCTTGAGCGCGAGGTGCTGATATGACCGCGGGCGCCGATTCGTCGCCGGCGGCGAAGGCTTCGAGCCGCCCGGGCGGCGGTGAAACAGCCGCGCGAGCGCCGCCAGCACGTCCGCCGCGCGCACGTGGCCGGCGACCGCGACGATCAGGTTGCCCGGCGTGTAGCGCGCGCGGTAGTAGCGATAGAGGTCGTCGCGCCCGATGGCGCGCACGGTCTCCCCCGTCCCGAGGATCGGCGCGCCGAGCGGGTGGCTCTTCCAGAAGGCGCGGACGAACGTCTCGTGCGCGAGGTCGTCGGGATTGTCGTTGGCCTCTCCGATCTCCTCGAGGATGACGCCGCGCTCGTTCTCGATGTCGGGCGCCTCGAAGGCCGGCGAGAGCACGACGTCGCCGAGGAGGTCGAGCGCCTCGGCGAAGCGCGTGTCGAGCGTGTGGGCGTAGAAGCCCGTGTACTCCTTGGTCGTGAAGGCGTCGACGTCGCCGCCGAGCCGGTCGATGGCCCGCGCGATCTCGACGTTGGATCGCCGGAGCGTGCGCTTGAAGAGCACGTGCTCCAGGAAGTGCGAGAGGCCCTGCCGGCGCGCCGGCTCGTCTCCGGAGCCCGCCTTGACGAAGAAGCCCAGCGCGAACGAGCGCACGTCCTGCATCTCGTCGATGAGAACGGTGACGCCGTTGTCGAGGATGTGCTTGACGACCATCGGGCTCCCGGAAGGGCCCCGATTCTATCGCCGCCCCCCCGACCCTGCCCTCACGGCCGGGCGGGAGAGGGGGTGAACCGCGGGCCCCGCAGGGTGTTCGGATCGAAGGCCTGCTGCTGGTCGTTGTCCGCGTCGCCCGCGATGAAGCGCCACTCGTCGGTGTAATCGCGTTCGCGCCACTTGCGGATGGCGCGCTGCCGCCTCTTCGCCCGCACGCCGACGATGGGCCCGATGGTCTGCGGGTCTTTCGGGGCGAAGATGCCGGTGCTGAAGGGCGGCGGCGTCGGCGCCGCCAATCCGCCTTCCCCGAGAAAAGGCGGCTGGGTCGGCTGGAGCCCCGAGTAGGTGGACGGCGGCTGGTTGCCGGAGCCGGGCGTGCGCCGCGAGCCCCCTCCGGGAAGCCCGCCGCCCGGCGGCAGCGGGCCCTGCCCCATCGGAGCCGCCTCGGGAGAGCCCGCGATGATCACCTGCCACCCGTCGTCGCAGTTACAGAGAGGCTCTCTCCAGAGCTGGCGGATCGAGCGCGGGCGCAGGGCGAAGAGCTCCTTGAGCTCGTTGGGATATCGGCCGTACCGCTTCTGGAACGCAACGATCGACCGCGCGTACTGCTTTCCGCGGAAGACGAGCTCGATCTCCTTGTCGCGCTGGACGATCGTGGCGATCGACGGCCCGACCGCGGCGATCAGGATCGTCAGGATGGCGATCCCGACGACGACCCCCACGAGGGTGAAGCCGGAAGTCTTCGTCACCACTCGCTATACGGCGTCGAGTCCAGCGCGATTGCCGTGGAGGCGCTGTGGACGTCGATGATCCCGGGGACGGCCTCCACGTTGGGGTCGTCGGACTCGGTGGCCTCCTCCTCGAAGGCCAGCACCCAGTCGGCCGCCTTGGTCATGGGGTCCAGCGGGATCTTGCGGATGTAGCCGTCCCTGATGAGCGTCTCGAGGTCGGGCGGATAGTTGCCTTTGTCGCCCTTGTACTGATCGATCACGCTCCGGAACGTGAAGAGGTCCGCCCGCAGCGTCGCCTCCCGCGCGCGCTTGGGCGAGTCGCGCAGGGCAGGCACCGCGATCGCGGCGAGGATCCCGATGATCGTCATGACCACGAGAAGCTCGAGAAGGGTGAAGCCGCGCTGGGACGTTTTCCGCATCACCAGTCCTTGTAGTACGTCCCGTCCAGCCCCTTCTTGTCGGACAGGGAGTAAACGTCGTAGATGTTCTGGCCGCCCCAAGCGAAGGAGTCGGGCTCGTCCTGATAGGACCGTAGGCCCCACTCGGCCTGGCCCGTCATGGAGTCGATGGGGACGCGGCGCAGAAACTTCTGCTTCTTCTGGACCTGGCCGATGAGATTCACGCCCTTCACCATCGCGTCCATGTCCGGCGGGTAGCCCTCCCCGCTGACCTCGAGCGGGATGAGCCCCGCGTCGGAGAGCTGCTTGTACTTGTCGATCGCGTCGCGCATCGTCCGCAGCTGGTGGCGCAGCTCCAGCTCCTTCTGGCGCCGCACCGAGTACCGGGCCACGGGGACCGCCATGGCCGCCAGGATCGCGATCATCGCGGCCACGACCGCGAGCTCGACCATCGTGAAGCCTGCCGCGTTGCGGCGGCGCGCGACGGAGATCGGGGCCGGCAACATCATCGGACGTCGACAACCGCTTGCGACAGGGTCACGGAGGCTCCCGGCATCTCCATCGGCTCGAACGCCAGTGCAGCGCGCCCGGGAGCAATTCCGCGCAGCGTGATCTCGGCCACGGCGCGCGTTCCGGAGAGGTCCGGCGACTCGGGAATCTGGATGACGACGCGGTCTGAGTCGATGCGGCTCTCGGCCATGCCCGTGCCGCTTCCGAGGATGGGACGCACGGCGACGGCCGCCGCGACCGACGGATCGAACCGCACTGTGAGCGTCCCGCCCGGAAAGCCCGCCGCGGAAGTCGCGCGGACGAGGATCGACTGCTGCTGTCCCGGCGACAACGCGACGTAGGCCGGGTCGAAATCGAGGAGGACGTGGTTCGCGCCGTCGGACGGGCCCGTCACGGCCGAAAGCGCCGCCACAGGCACATCGCCCGACGAAGCCTTCGCGCCCTGCGGCGGCACTTGCTCCCGAGGCGAGGTCGGAGGGGCGGAGGGCTGCGGGCGGAAGATGTCGGTCGGCCCGCTGCTCGGCGCCAGATTGATCCCAGGGTTCGGCGGGGGTGTCGGCTGCATCCGCGGCGGCGGCGGCTGCTTGCCCGCCGGCGGCTCGAAGGGCCCGGCGTCGCGGTTGGGGTTCTCGACGCGCGGCGTCCCCTGATACGAGATGTTGGCGTCGGTGCCGACGTACACCGGCATCAGGTCTTCCTCGGTGATGTCGGGGATCCTGATGATGTGCGGCGTCAGCGTCAGCACGAGGTCCGTCGTCTTGCTGTCGTTGCCCTTGTACGTGAACAGGCGGCCGATGATCGGGATGTCGCCGATGAAGGGAATCGTCTTCGAGTCGATGGCCTTGTCGGTACGGTAGAGCCCGGCCAAGAAGTTCGTCTCGCCGTCCTTCAGACGGATGTTGGAGGAGATCGTTCGCGTCCCGAACTGCGGCTGCGTCGTCCCGGGGGCATTTCCTTCCTGATTCGAGACCTCCACCATGAGCTTCAGCGTCACCTCTTTGTTGTGATGGACGCGCGGCTCGACCTCGATCTTGATTCCGACGTCCTGATACTGGAACGACGTGACCGGCACGATGTTGCCGCCGCTGTTGTTACTCGAGTTGAAGCTCGTCACCGGAACGGGCACCTTGCTGCCGATCAGGAGCTGCGCCTTCTGGCCTTCCGAGATCCGGAGCTGGGGCCTGGCAAGGAGCTCGGCGTTCGTGTTGTCCTTGACGAACGTCAGCGTGGCGGAAGGGATCGTGAAACCGAACGAGTTGACGTTGATCTTATTCAACTGGTCCCAGTTGAACTGGCCCGCCCCCAGCGCCGCGGTCAGGTTGGTCATGCCCCCGGGAGCCGGAATCGTCGCCCCGACCCGTCGCGGGTCGAGCTGCAGGCCGAGCTGCTCGAGCTTGCTCGTGTTGATCTGCAGCAGCTCCACGTCCACGACGACCTCGGCGACCTGCTTGTCGTTCTGCTCGACAATGCGCTCCGCGACGGCCACCTTGTCGGAGGTGTCGCGCAGCGTGACCGAATTCTCCGCCTTGTTGACGGAGATGCGGGTCGTCTGCAGAAGCGCCCGCAGCGCGTTGGCCACTTCGGTGACGTCGGCATTGGAGAGGTAGAAGGTCCGGATGACGAGATCCTCGTAGGTCTTGCGGTTCTGCGGCGTGTCCGCGGCGATCAGGATCGTCTTCTCGTCGATGACCTTGTAGAAGTGGTTCTCCTGGCGCAGCAGCGTCTCCAGGGCCTTCTGGAATTCGATCGAGGACAGGACGATCGAAACGTTGTCGTCCTTCAACTGGGGGTCGAAGACCACGTTGATCCCGGCCGCATCCGCGAGCGCCCGGTAGATCTGCTTGATGGGCTTGGGCTGCGGAAAGTTCAGGTTGATGGGACGGTCGCTCGCGGGCTCGAGCATCGGGGTCACCGCGCGCATGCCCTTCGCCTTCTTCTTCATCCTCTGCATGTTCGAGTCGGCGTTCTTCTCGGCGTCCTGGCGGACCTTTTCTTCCCTCGCCTTGTGCAGCTCGACGTCCGCGTAGTCGTTCGTCGGATCGAGCAGCACGGCCTGCTCCAGCTCCACGACGGCGAGGTCCGGCCGCCCGGACGCCCGGTACATCTTGCCCTTCTCGAAGTGAAACTGTGAGGCGCGCAGGCGCGCGCGGGCGAGCGACGCCTTGTACCCCGCGTTGCCGGGCTCGAGATCTAGCGCTCGGGCGTAGTTCAGGACCGCGAGATCCCAGTGGCCGAGGGTCTCCTCGTCGCGAGCATTCCGAAATGCGCTCGAGCCCGCGCATCCCATCGTCACGGCGAGCAGCGCCGCCAGCGAAATCTTCCGGAGCTTCATCAGGACTACCCCTTCTCCCGTGTTCGTCACGGCGTGATCCCCAGGCGACGCGTCTCGGATTCCGCGAACCCCACGAAGCCCACGTCGATCGACTCGTATCCCACCTTACGCAGTACGAACTTCCCGAAGAGAACGTCTCCGGTGCGGACGTTGAGAACTTGATCTCCCTGCTGGATCACCGCGATGGGGCGATCCCTCGGTCCGAAGGTGCCGATGAACTTGAAGGCGATTGCCGGCGGTGCGGGCGTCGGCGTCAACGGCGGCGGCGGGAGCGGTCCCACGAAGCGGATGTCACCCGGCACCGGCGGCGCGGGCGTCGGCGTGGGCTGCGGGGGCCGCGTCGGATCGCTCAGGCCGAAGAGATCGCGGCCGGTGTCAGCGAAGCCCCGGGCCGGGCGGGCCCCCAGGTCCTCGACCGAGAGAAGCGGCACCTCGTCGGGCGAAACTTCCTTGCTCGCGGAGCGCCTCGCTCCGCGCGTGGGCGCGGAGTCTTCCGCGACGACCCCGTCCGGGGCCGGTCGGGCGGGTCCCGGCCGAGGGGGCGCCGGTGCCGTGCCCGGGCGCCACCGCACGACCGCGAGGACGAGGACGACGGCGAGCACCGCGAGCAGGATCGCCTGCTTGCGCGAGCCGAGCGACTGGCCGAGCTTCATCGGCTCGCCTTCCGCGCCGGCAGGGCCGCCGCCGATGACGCGTCCAGCTTCCCGGGAAGCCCCTCCCGCTCGTCGAAATAAGTCACCACGTCCATCTGAACCTGCACGGATCCCGGCTGCTCCAGATCGCGCTGGATGGAGACGGTCCGCACGGCGAGCCAGCGGCGGCTCCCCTCGAAGGCCTTGAGGAGGCGCTTGAACCGCGGATAGTCGCATCGGACCGAAAAGCTGATCTGCATCTGGGTCAGCGGGAGCGCCTTGTCGGGGGTGGTGCTGTAGGAGATCTGCGCCGCCGCCACACCCGCCTGCTCGAGGATCGCGTGCAACTCGGCGACGACGGAGGCGAGCAGCGCCCGCTGCGTCCCGATGCGCCGTCCGTAGAACTCCCCGATCGCGTCCGACACGCCCGACAGCCGCTCTTCCTGCGCCGAAATCCGCGCCGCCTCCGACTCCCGCTTCTCGACCGATTGCTGCAGCTCCACGCGCCGGGCCTCGAGGGCCTCGCGCCGTGTCTGCGAGCTTGCCCGATAGGAGAAGAACAGCGCGAGGTTCCCGGCCGCGAAAAGCGCGGCAGCGGCGGCGAGCGCGAGGCGGCGCTCACGGGAGGGGCGGCGGACGGTCACGGGCGCTCCTCTGCGTGATAGCGGGTCTCGAGCTGGAACTCGAAGGGGTCCGGAGCTCCCGCCTCCCCCGCCGATTCGCTGCGCAGCACGACATCGGCGAAGACGGGGTCCTTCGCGAGCGCCGCGATCGTCGGCACGACCGCCTCGCGGCCGCGCGCCACCAGCTGCATGTCGAGCCAGACCTCCCCGGGCAGGCCGAACCGGGGCTGCAGGCGCGCGACCCCGACCTGTCCGGGCAGGGTGCGCTCCAGCCGGGCCAGAAGCCGCGTCCACGAGAACTGCCGCTCGGCGGCGATGCGCGTGAGCCCCCGGCTCTCCTCTGCGAGGGCCGAGAGCCGGTACGAAGAGAGGGCCGTTTTCGCCGCGTTCGCCTTCTGGTCGGCCCGCCGGCCGCGGTCTTCGAGGGCCGCGATCGACGCGCGCGTGTCCGCCACTCCGCGGCGGTACTCGGCGATCAGACGCAGGTTGGCGACGAGTAAAGCCGCGCCGATCACGAGCAGGACGACGGCGGCAGCGTAGAGCGGCCGATCGTCCCGAAAGGGGCGCCTGGCGAAGTTCCAGGTCCGGCTCATGGGCTTCCGTACACCACGGCGAAGCCGGCCAGGAGCTCGGGCCGCGAGGCCACGCGCTCGTCGAAATCGGGGGCGGCCTCGAAGAGCCCGCCCGAGATCTGAACTACGGAGACCGGGAAGGCGCCGGACCTCTCGAGCTCCCCGCCCTGCCGCTCGTCGTGGACATAGACGGCCTTCAGCCCCGCACCCCGGAGCTTCTCGGCGTAGTAGGACAGCGACAGGCGCGCCTCGCGGTCCTGGTCTTCGTCGTCCTCGGGCGGCCGCTGCCGGAAAAAGATCGGCAGGCCGTCCCGCGCGATGAAGAACGCCAGGGTTCCACGGGAGCGGTGCAGCAGGGCGTAGTCGCCCTCCGCCTTCGACGACAGCCGGGCCGCGAGGCCCTCGAAGAGAGCCAGGCTCGCGGGTGCGAGATAGCCGATCCGCACGCCGAGGTCCTCGAAGGCGCGCTCGATCGAGGCGATCGCCTCCCGAGGCGCCGCGGCGACGAGCACGCGCTTCTCCTCGGACAGGACCGGCATGGCCTGCCAGACGACGTCGAGCTCCGCGGTCGACCCGGGCAGGAGCTTCTTCAATTTCCAGAGGATCATCTCGCGCCCCGCGTCCCCGTCGGCCGGCAGCGTCTCGAGCTCGACGGTCAGGATCTTCGCCCAGGCGTCGGGATACACGACCGAGGCGCGCGCCAGACGGCCGCCCGAGAGCGCGCGGGCCGCCTTCACGGCTTCCGAGAGCGCTTCGCGTGTGAGAAACGGAGCTCCGCCGGGACCGGCGTGCAGCGCCCCCGACGGATAGCGGAAATGCCGCGCCTCATCGAAACCAGGTGGCGAATCACGGCGCACCCGCGCGTAGGTCACGCCCTCCTCGAGCAGACAGAAGACGTGTGGCGGCACGACCGAATTCAAGAACGGCAGCTTCATCAGCGGCCGCCCTCGACACCCGACACCGAACACCCGCCACGCCTAATCAACGAACGTCACCTTGTTGATCTCCTTGAGCGTCGTCGTGCCCTCGAAGACCTTGGCGAGGGCCGCGTCGCGCAGGAAGATCATTCCCTCCTCGCGCGCCGCCTTCTTGATCTCGGCCGCCGGGCGGCGCTCGAGGATGAGTCCGCGAATCTTGTCGGAGAGGTCGAGCAGCTCGGCGATCGCCATGCGGCCGTGGAAGCCCGTGCCGTCGCACTCGAGACACCCCTTGCCCTCGTAGAACTTCTGGCCGCGGAGCTTCTCCGGGTCGAGCCCCGCTTCGAGCAGCAGCTCCGGCTTGATCTCGACCGGCTCCTTGCAGTGCACGCAGATCTTGCGGACGAGCCGCTGCGCCAGCACGCAGTTCAGGGCCGAGACGAAGTTGTACAGCTCGACCTTCATGTTGAGGAAGCGGCCGAGGACGTCGACGACGTTGTTGGCGTGGACCGTGGTGAATACGAGGTGGCCCGTCAGCGCGGACTGGACGGCGATCTGGGCCGTCTCCTCGTCGCGGATCTCGCCGACCATGATCTTGTCGGGGTCGTGGCGCAGGATCGACCGCAGGCCGCGCGCGAAGGTCAGCCCCTTCTTCTCGTTGACGGGAATCTGGGTCACGCCTCGGAGCTGGTACTCGACCGGGTCCTCGATCGTGACGATCTTGTCCTCGACGGACTGGATCTCCGAGAGGCAGGCGTAGAGGGTCGTCGTCTTGCCCGAGCCGGTCGGCCCCGTGACGAGCACCATGCCGTAGGGCTCGCGGATGAACTTGCGGAGCTTCTTCTTGGTCTCCGCGTCGAAGCCGACGACCTCGAGGTTGAGGCTCTTGAACTCGGCGTTGGCCGACTCCTTGTCCAGGATGCGGATGACGGAGTCCTCGCCGTGGACGGTCGGCATGATCGAAACGCGGAAGTCGATCGTGCGGCCGCGCACGCGGAGCTTGAAGCGGCCGTCCTGGGGGATGCGCTTCTCGGCGATGTCCAGCTCCGACATGATCTTGATGCGCGAGATGATCGTGCCGTGGTGGCGCTTGTCGATCGGGTCCATGGCCTGGTAAAGCACCCCGTCGATGCGGTACTTGATCAGGACGACGTTCTCCTGCGTCTCGATGTGGATGTCGGAGGCGCGGCGCTGGATCGCGTTGAACACGACCGAGTCCACGAGCTTGATGATCGGCGAGGTGTCCTGGGTGATCCGGTCGATGGTGAGGGTCTCCTCGCCCTCCTCGTCCTCGGACACGAGCTGCATCCGGAAGTCTTCGGTCGCCTCGTCGAGGACCCGCTGCGAGGACTCGCTCTTCTGGAGGATGTCAGCGATGGCGGTGCGGCTTCCGACCTTGACGCGCAGCGGCAGACCCACGAGAAGCTGCAGCTCGTCGAGCCGCACGACGTCCGTCGGGTCGGCGCAGATGATCGTCAGGGCCTTCTCGGTGCGGCTCTCGGGCACGAAGCCGTAGCGCAGCATCCACTCCACCGGGACCGACCGGAAGAGGTCGGCGTCCACGCGGAACGCGGGGATGTCGACGTACGGGAGGCCGAGCCGCTCGGCAAGCGCGATCGCCTGGGACTCCTCCTCCGCCCGGGAGGAGAAGCGGACCGCGTCCGCGACCGACTTGCCGTTCGAGATCTGTTTTGCCATGCCGCTTTTCCTTACGACTTGATCGACGACATGAGCCGGAACATAGGCAGATACACCGACAGGAGGATCGTCACGATGACTCCTCCCATGAGCACGAGGATCGCCGGCTCCACGAACGAGATGACACGGGCCAGCAGCACGTCGATCTCCTCGTCGTAGAACTCGGACACCGAGGACAGCATCTCCTCGAGCGCGCCCGAGGACTCGCCGACCTTGATCATCTCGATGGTCAGGTCCGTGAGGATCCCCGTCCCGTCGAGGGACCGCCAGAGCTCCCCGCCTTCGCGCACCTTCGGAATGATTTCCGCAATCTTGCGCGAGATCCAGCGGTTGCCGATCGCGTCGGCGGCGTTCTCCAACGCCGGCACGAGCGGCGTGCCGCCCCCGAGGAGGGTCCCCAGGCTGCGCGTGAACTGGGTGATGGCGAACCGCCGGAAGATCCCGCCCACGACGGGGACCTTCAGCACCGCGGCGTCGAGCCACTGCCGCCCGGAGGCGGTCTTGAACCAGCGCGAGGCGAAGAAGCCGGCCGCAGCAAAGCCCCCGACGAGTAGGAAAATGTTGGCCTTCAGGAAGTTCGCGACGGCGAGCACGACGACCGTCAGCAGGGGCAGGTCCGCCTCGAAGTCGGCGAAGAACTCGGCAAAGCGCGGGATCACGTACGTCATCAGGATCGCGATGAGCCCGATCGAGAGCGCGATCAGGATCACCGGGTACACGAGCGTCGAGACGACCTTGCGCGTCAACGCGATGACGGTCTTCTGGTACTTCAGATACCGCCGCAGAACGCTCTCGATCTCGCCCGACTTCTCCCCGGCCTTCAGCGAGGTCCAATAGAGCCGGGGGAAGAGGTCCCCCTGCGCGGCGAAGGCCTCGGAGATGGAGGCCCCCGAGTTGACGCGGTCGCGCACGTCGCCGAGCACGCGCCGCAGGACCGGGTTCTTCTGCCGCTCGAGCAGCAGCTCGAAGCAGCGCACGACCGGAAGCCCCGCCTTGAGCAACGCGATCAGCTCCTGGTTGAAGATCAGGAAGTCGCTCATCTTCACCCGGCCCTTCGGGGCGGTCTTCGGCCCCCCGAGCGCGAAGCCCTTGCGCTTGACCTCGAACACGTGTCCGCCGCGGCGCTCGATCTCGAGGCGCGCCGCGCCGATGTCGGCCGCCAGGACCGCCTGTTCGGCCACCGAGCCGTCGGGCCATCCGGCCCTCACGCGAAACTCGCTCACGGCCGCTTCCCCGCCGCCTTCGGGGCCGCGGGCCCCTTGTCGGGCTCGCCGTGGGCCGTCTCCTGCGCGAGGAGGATCAGGATGAGCGCGCTCTTGGACTTCTCCTCCCTCGAGGCGCCGACGACGAGCGTCTGCCCGAGGGTCACCGGCATCGAGGCGCGGTAGAGGGGTTTCAAGAAGGCGGCGTAGCCGGGGGGGTTCCACAACTTCGACAGCGCGAAGGGCGAGAGCACGAGGTCGTTTCCGGCGCCGGGGTTGCGGATCGTAAAGTCGATGCTGTAGCCGCCCGCGAACTGGTACTGGACGCGCCCCGCCTCGACCCCCCGCAGCACCGCCGAGTCGATCAACGAGTAGTCGTTGAACTGGAAGAGCGACTTCAACTTGGCCCCCAGCCCCCCGATCTCGCGGGCGATCGATCCGGCGGGAACGTCCGCGCGCGCGCGCACGAGCTTGATGGCGAACGTGAAGCCGCGCGGCGGCTGGTCGAAAGCGGCGAGGACCTTGCCGACCTGCTCGAGCTTGGCGGGGCGGTCGGTCACCGTCATCGCGTTCAACTTCTGGGTCAGGGTGATCGAGGCCGACTCGGAGAGGTGGGGCCGAATCAGAAGCATCGCCTCTTCGACGCGCTTGTGCTTCAGCACGTAGACGCGCACTCCCGCCTCGTCCGCCGCCCGAAGAGGCGGGGCGGCAAACACGATCGCGGCGAGCAAAAGCATGTGCATGTGCATGTGCATGTGGAAGCGAAGCGGCTTTGTTTTCACGCGATTGACAACTGCGGCACAGCGTCGGCCGCCTTCGGGCGTAGGCCCTAAATGTCGAGCCCCCGATCCACGATCCACACCACGCGCGGCTCCTCCCGGCCGGCGCCGGGATTCAAGTCGTAGACCGTCGCTTCCGAGGTCACCGCGACGGCCTCGCTCGCGAGGGCTGCCGGCTGCACGGGAGCGGTCGGCGCCGGCGCGATCCCGCGCGCCACGACTTCGGCGTCCGGGCGGCGTCCGCCGGGGATCGCCAGCAAGAGGAGGGCGACAGCGGCCACCGCGGCGGCCCCGCCGGCAAACCGCCGGCGCGACGCGCCGCCGATCCGACGTTCGGTTTCCAGGAAAGCCACGCCGGTCTTGACCGCCTCGAGGATCCGCCTGGCGTCGGCGGCGGGGACTTCCTCGCGCAACGGCCGCGCGAAGAGGAACGTCGGATCCTGCGCCGCGGCCAGGTCCCGGCACGAGACGCACGCGGCGAGGTGCTCGCGCAGGATACGCCGCTGCGGAGCCGGAAGCGCGTCGCGGAGGTAGTCGTCGAAGCTGCCGCGCAGGATCCCGCAGATCGCGCTCACGACGAGAGCCTCCCGCGCAGGAACTCGGGATACAGCCGGCCGATCTCCTTGCGCAGGATGCGGCGCGCGTTGAAGAGGTGGTTGCGGACGGTCGACTCGCCGCAGCCGAGGATCTCGGCGACCTCGCGCGTGTCGCAGTCCTCCATCTCCTTCAGGACGAACACCGCCTTCTGCTTCTCCGAGAGTCGGCCCGACACCGCCTCGAAGAGGCGCGCCAGCTCCGAGTCTTCCGTGGTGCGGGTCGCCTCGGCGGCCGTCGACTCCTCGCGCTCGCGCACGAGATGGAGTGTGGCGCCGTGGGCCCGCTCGCGGCTCCGGGCGCTGCGGAGGAAGTCGATCGCGAGGTTGGTGGCGATCCGGTAGAGCCAGGTGTTGAGCGAATACCGTTCGTCGTAGCGGTGCAGCTCGCGCCAGACGCGGAGGAAGACCATCTGGGCCACGTCGCGGGCGTCCTCGCCGTTGCCGACGATCCGCCGGGCGACCGAGACGACAGTCGGAGTCTTTCGGGTGACCAGGGTCTCGAAGGAGCGCATGTCTCCGCCGCGGGCCCGGATGGCCAGGTCCCGGTCCGGGAGCTCGGTGAGCTCCTGGCGCTCCCGGTTTTCGCTGTAGACGAGCTCCATCGGCCGAAAGGTCTCCTCCTGCCGCGGTATACGGAGGAGGGCGCCCATTCGTTGGGGCCGTTTCCCCCGTCCTAAGCCTCTGAATCTTAAATCTTTGTGCGTGTCCCGGCAAGCAATCCAAGGGCCCGTCAGCGATAATCGCACCGCTTTGCTTGCCTACCGGGCGCTCTTCGCCCTGACTCTCGCCGGTTACGCTCCCTGGGCCCTCGCCCGCTCGCTCCTCGGCAGGCGTCGGATGGGGGACATTCGGGGGCGGCTCGGCAGGTCGCCTTACCCGGATCTGGCGGGTGGAGTCTGGATCCACGCGGTCTCGGTCGGCGAGGTCGGCGTGGCAGGCAATCTCCTGAGGGCGCTCCGCAACCGCCTTCCCGACGGCAGGTTCGGCGTCTCGGCGACGACGGAAGCCGGACGCGCGCTGGCCGAGAGCACGCTCGCTTCGCAGGCCTCGGTCTTTGCGTTTCCGTTCGACCTCGCCGGGCCGGTCGAGCGCGCGTTGAACGGCGTCCGGCCCGGCCTCATCGTTCTGACCGAGACCGAGATCTGGCCGCTCTTCCTCGAGCGCGCGGGCAGCCGCGGCATACCGGTGGCGCTCGCGAACGGGCGCATCTCGGAGCGCTCCTTCCGGAGATACCGGCTCGCCCGGCGCTGGCTGGCGCCGACGCTTTCGCGCATCGCGCTCTTCGCCATGCAGTCGCAGGAGGACGCGCGCCGGATCGAGGCTCTCGGCGCGCCGCCCGAGCGCGTGCGCGTGACGGGCAACCTCAAGTACGACCTGGAGCCGCCGGCTCCCTTCCCCGACGTCGAGCGGTTGCGAGAGGCGGCGGCCGGGCGGCCGGTGCTCGTCGCCGGCTCCACGGGCGAGGGGGAGGAGGCGCCGGTGCTCGACGCCTGGAGCCGTCTGCCCCGCCGGCCGCTGCTCGTGCTGGCGCCCCGCCGGCCCGAACGTTTCGACGGAGTCGCGGAGCTCGTCGAATCCCGGGGCCTGCGCCTTTCGCGTCGCTCCGCTCCCGACTCCCGAACCCCGACTCCGGACGTGTTCCTGCTCGACTCCATCGGCGAGCTCGGTTCGGTGTACCCGGAAGCCGCGGTGGCCTTCATCGGAGGGAGCCTCGTCACGAGCGGCGGCCAGAACCCCATCGAAGCCTGGGCGGCGGGTGTGCCTGTGATTGCGGGGCCCCACATGGAGAACTTTCGGGACGTTGCCGCGCGGGGCGAAGAGCTCGGACTGCTTTCCCGCGTCTCCGGCGCCGCGGCTCTCGCGACGGCGTTTGCCGCCGCCCTCGACGCGCCGGAGGCGACCGCGCTCCGGGGGCAAGAGGCGGCGCGCTTCGTCGCCGCCAGCCGCGGAGCCGCCGAGTCGACGGCCGGCGCGGTGCTCGCCCTTGCGTCGGCCCTCGCGCGCGGGCCAGTATCCGCTCGGTGACCCCGCTCGAGCCGATCTCCCGCCTCTACGGCAAGGCCGTGAGCCTGCGCGCGGGCTGGTACGTCTCGGGACGGCTCGAGTCGCACGCGCTGCCCCGGCCCGCGATCTCGGTCGGCAACCTCACCTTCGGCGGCACGGGCAAGACGCCCTTCACCGAGTTCCTGGCGCGGCGGTTCCGCTTCGAGGGCCGGACCCCCGCCGTGCTCTCACGAGGCTACGGACGCCGGTCCCGCGGCGTCGTCGTCGTGTCCGCGGGTCAGGGGCCGCTCGTCGCGCCCGAGGAAGGCGGCGACGAGCCGGTCGCTCTAGCGCGCGCGCTGCCAGGAGTCATCGTCGTCGTCGCGGAGCGGCGCGCGGAGGCCGCGAGGCGGGCGGCCGATCTCGGAGCGGATCTGCTTCTTCTCGACGACGGCTTTCAGCATCTGGCCGTCCGGCGCGACGTCAACCTCCTGCTCCTGGATTCCCGCGACCCCTTCGGCGGAGGAAGGCTTCCCCCCTCAGGAAGGCTGCGGGAGCCGATCGAGGCCCTGCGGCGGGCCGACGCGATAGTCTTCACGCGGGTCGATCGCGCGGCGCCGCCGGCCGAGGCCCTCGCAGAGATCTCACGCCTTCACCCCGCGGCCCCGGTCTTCCGCGCGCGGATCCGGGCCTCGGGCCTGCGCGACGAGAGCGGCTCCCCGGTGGAGGTAGCCGAGATCGCCGGCCGCCGGTCGATCGCCGTCTGCGGCATTGCGACTCCGGCGGAGTTTTCCGCCTCGCTCGTCGAGCTCGGCGTGACCCCCGAGGAGCGGCTCGAGTTCCGCGACCACCAGCGCTACGGGCAACGCCAGCTGGCGAGGATCCGGAGGGCCGTGGAAACCGCGGGGGCCGCCTTTCTCGTGACGACCGAGAAGGACGCTGTCAAGCTGTCCGGGCGTCTCACCGTCCCGATGCTGACGGTCCGGCTCTCCGTCGAGGTCGCCGAGGCGGGCTTCTTCCCGTTCGTCGCGTCGCGGCTCCCCGCCAGGGAGCCCGGACGGTGAGCGACGCCGCCGCGTCCTCGGGACGCCGCCCCGCGCGATCGGCCGGCCGGCACCGCGCCGAGCTCGGTCTCTTCCGGATCGTGGCCGGCGGGCTGGCCCTTCTTCCGCGAGGCGCGCGGGAGGGCCTGGCCCGGCGCCTCGCACTGCTGGCCGTAGGACTCGGGGCGTCGCGGCGCCGCATCCTGCTCGACAACCTCGCGATCGCGTTTCCCGAGAAGGACCCGGCGGAGATCGCGCGGATCGCCCGGGACTCGGCCGCGCAGCTCGGAGAAGCGTTCGCGGATTTCCTCGAGGTCTCGGCGATGTCGGAGGAGCGGATCCGTTCGCGGATCCGGGTGGTCGGGGAGGAGAATCTCCGTCAGGCGCGCGCGCGGGGCAAGGGTGTCTTCCTGCTCTCGGCGCACTTCGGGGGCTGGGAGCTCGGCGCGATCCGCGCGGGGCTGCTCGGAGAGCCGATCGCGCCCGTGGTGCGCCCGCTCGACAACCCTCTGCTCGAACGGGAGCTCTCGCGGCGGCGGACCCGCTTCGGCAACCGCCCGATCGCCAAGCGCGAAGCCGCGCGCGACATCCTGCGCGCCTTGCGCCGCGGCGAAACCGTCGCGATCCTCGTGGACCAGAACGTGCTGGCCCGCGAAGCGGTCTTCGTCCCCTTCTTCGGGCGCCTGGCGGCCACGACCCCGGCGCTCGCCCTCTTGCAGCTGAAGACCGACGCGCCTGTCGTTCCGGTGTTCACCTGGCCGGAGGGCAGCGGACGGTACCGCCTCGAGTTCGAGAAGCCCATCGACGCCGAGGAGTTTCGCGCCGGGGACGAGCGCGGCGCCTCGGTCCGAAGGGCGACCGCCCGCTACATGGAGGTGACGGAGGCCGCCATCCGGAAGAAACCGGCGGCCTGGCTGTGGGTGCACAATCGCTGGCGGACGAGGCCGGAGAACGAGTCGGGAGCTGGAGTCCGGAGTTGAGACGGGGGAAAAGGGCCTGAAACAACACGCATGAACCGCCTGGTGATCGCGCCCAACTGGATCGGCGATTCGGTGATGTCGCTGCCGTTTCTGCGCGCGCTGAAGGCCGTGAACCCGGGGGACCGGCTGGCGGTCTACGCGCGGCGCGGCCCGGCGGCGATCTACCGCGCCGAGGGCTCGGCCGACGAAGTCCTGGAACGCTCGGGCTTGCTCGCCAACGCCGCCGCCCTGCGCCGCGGCCGCTTCGACGAAGCCTGGCTGCTGCCGAACTCCTTTCGGTCGGCAATCGCCGCGCTGCTCTCGGGCGCCCCCCGGCGGATCGGATACGCCACGGATCGCCGCGGCCCTCTCCTGACCCGCGCCCTGGCCGCCCCGCCGCCGACGAGCCACCAGCTGCGTGACTACGACGCGCTTCTCGAGGCCAACGGAGTGCGTCCGGACCTGGAAGCCCCTCGCCTTCCGATCCCCGAGGCGGCGGCCGAGAAAGCGCAGGAGGTCCTCGCCGGCGCGGGCCTGTCCCCCGAGCGCCTCGTGCTGCTCGCGCCGGGCAGCGCCGCGGCCGAAACCAAGCGGTGGCCCTTCGGGCGCTTCGCCGGGCTGGGAGACCGGCTCGCGGAGAGACGGTTCGGCTGCGCGATCGTGATCGGACCGGGCGAGCGCGAGCTGGGCGCCCGAGTCTCGCGCGCGGCCCGCTCTCCCCTCCCCGTTCTGGGCGCCGACCTCGACCCGGTCGAGCTCGCGGCGGTGCTCAAACGGGCGCGGCTGGTCGTTTCCAACGACTCGGGGCCGATGCACCTGGCGGCGGCCGTCGGCACGCCCGTCGTGGCTCTCTTCGGACCCACCGACCCCGGCCGCACCTCGCCCTCCGGAGCTCCCTCGCGCGTGCTCGACCGCTACGTCTTCTGCTCACCCTGCTTCCGGGACGTCTGCCCGTACGGGCACGAGTGCCTCGAGGAGATCGCGGTCGGGGATGTGCTGCGGGCGTGCGAGGGGTTGATGGGCGCGTAGCGCCGGTCACTTCAGCTCGGTGTTCCAGTAGGCAAGGTCCACGAAGTTCCTCCACGCCGGGTGGAACTTGCTCGAGCCGAACTGGCCCACGGGGTGCCAGCGCGGCTTGCGGGGCGGCGCGACGAGCTTCATCGACGCCTCCTGCGGCGTGCGGTTGCCCTTCCGCACGTTGCAGGACAGGCACGCGCACACGACGTTCTCCCAGGTCGAGCTGCCGCCCCGTGACAGCGGGTTCACGTGATCGAGCGACAGCTCGGAGGAGGAGAATCGGTGTCCGCAGTACTGGCAGCGATTCCCATCCCGCAGATAGATGTTGTGGCGGGAGAACTTCACGTCCTGGCGCGGCAGCCGGTCGAAGTCCTTCAGGGCGACGACGCGCGGTACGCGGATCGCCATCGAAGGCGTCAGAACGACCTCGTCCTGCGGCTGCACCGGGATGTCGCACCAGTTCTCGAACTCGTAGGTGGTGTAGTCGGGCAGGACGGCCTTGACGTGGCCCTTGTAGAAAAGGGAGAAGGCCTTCCGGACGGACGTCACCTGGACGGCCTGGAAGACCCGATTCAACACGAGGACCTGGGAGTCGAGCATCGTTACTTTCCGGGGCGGTCATTATAATCCGCGCCAGTGCCCTTCGAAGTCTCCCGCCAGCGCCTTCTCGCGCTCATCCCGACCCTCGCCGGCCGCCGCATCGTCGTCGCCGGAGACTTCGTGCTCGACCGCTTCGTCTACGGGCACCCCAAGCGGATCAGCCGCGAGGCTCCCGTGCTGATCCTCCGCTTTTCCAGGGAGGAGAGGCTGCCGGGCGGCGCAGGCAACACCGTGGCCAACGTGCGCTCGCTCGGCGGCGTGCCGGTTTTGGTCGGCGCGACCGGGGCGGACGAGGAAGGCCGGGCCCTGCGCGACGTCTTGCGCGCCCGCGGGATCGCCGAAGACGGCCTTCTCGAGGTCGCGGGCTACCGCACGCCGACGAAGACCCGGATCCTCGGCGGAGCGCCGCACGCCGTCAAGCAGCAGATCGTGCGCTACGACGTCGAGGACACGCTGCCCGACGATGCCGCGCTCTCGGCCCGGCTGACCCGCACGCTGCGCGAGGCCGCGCAGGGCGTCCACGGAGCGATCCTCTCCGACTACGGCTACGGCGCCGTGTCCCCCGACACCGTGGCGCCCTTGCGCGCCGCGCTTCCCGACGGAGCCCAGATCTGCGTCGACTCGCGGCACCGGCTGCCCCGCTACGTCGGGGTCGACGGGGCGACACCCAACGAAGAGGAGCTCGAGGAGTGCGCCGGGGAGCCGATCGACGATTCGGAGGAGCGCCTTAAAAAGGCTGGCGCGGCCCTGCGCGACCGGATGCGCTGCGGCTGCCTGCTCGTCACGCGCGGCTCGCGCGGAATGGCCCTCTTCGAGGGAGCCGCGGCGCCCCGGCTCATCCCCGTGCATGGCACCGACCAGGTCGCCGACGTCACCGGAGCCGGTGACACGGTGCTCGCCGCCTTCACGCTCGCCCTCTCGGCCGGAGCCACGCCGCTCGAGGCGGCCCTGCTCGCCAACTTCGCCGGCGGCGTCGTGGTGATGAAGATGGGAACGTCCGTCGTGACGCCGGACGAGCTCGCCGCGGCCGTGGAGGCCGATCGGGCGCTGCTGGTCCGGTAGCGGCTCCCCCAATGACTGCCTCCAAAGTCCTGTCGCGCGCGCGTCTTCTCGAGGCGGCGGCCCGGGAACGCGCCGCGGGAAAGGCCGTCGTCTTCGCCAACGGCGCCTTCGACCTGCTCCACGTGGGCCACGTGCGCTACCTGGAGGCCGCGCGGCGCGAAGGCGGATGGCTCGCGGTCGGCATCAACTCCGACGCGTCGGTGAGGCGGGCGAAGGGGCCTTCGCGCCCGGTGCTGCCGGAGGCCGAGCGGGCGGAGATCGTCGCGGCCCTGGCCTGCGTCGACGCGGTCGCGATCTTCCCGGAGGACTCGCCCGCCGCGCTCATCAAGGCGCTGCGTCCGGAGGTGCACGCGAAGGGCACGGACTACTCAGCCGACTCGGTCCCGGAGCGCGACGTCGTCGCCGCGTACGGGGGCAGGACCGCGATCGTGGGGGACCCGAAGCATCATGCGACGACCGACGTCATCGAGCGGATTCGGGCCGTAAACCGTAAACCGTGAGCAGAGACCTCCGCATTCACAGCTTTCGGCTCGGCTGCCGGCTTACGGCCTACGCCTAAAGGAGGAGCGATGCAGAGCCCAGCTATCCATGTTCTGTTCTCCATTCTCGGCGTCCTTCTGACTACCTCAAGGGTTGTCCATGCACAGGCCCCAGCAGCGGCACCCGCCGACGTCGGCACGATCGCCGACATCACGCGAGTCTCCTACGAGGTCATCAGCGGGCCGGCTGGTGCCCCCCGCCAGTGGGAGCGCGACCGTACGCTCTACATGCCAGGCGCCACCTTCGTATCCACCAGCAAGCGCGACGGCAAGGTGCAGACAACGATCATGACGCCGGAGGAGTATCGGCGCGGAGCCGACGCGCGGTTCGTCGCCCTCGGGCTGTTCGAGACGGAAGTCGCCTCCCGCATCGAACGATTCGGTAGCGTGGCACAAGTCCGAAGCGTCGCGGTCGCGCGCCACACTCCCGAGGGTCCCATCCATGCCCGCTACGTGAACTACTTTCAGCTGTTCTGGGACGGGACTCGGTGGTGGATCGCCGGAATGGTGTGGGATGCAGAGCGGCCGGACAATCCGATTCCGGCAGCGTGGTTGGGCCAATCGCAGAAGTCATCAGAGTAGATGGGGAGGCCGGTGGCACTCGTGCGGCTGCAGCCTGTCACCCCTCAGCCTCGGCGGCGCAGCCGGTGCTGGAGCCTGGAACGGCTGACGGCTGAGGAACCATGCGTCTCTTGATCGTCCGCCTGTCATCCATGGGCGACGTGATCCACGCCCTGCCTCTGGCCGAGAACGCGCACGCGGCCGGCGCCGAGGTCGGGTGGCTCATCGAGCGGCCGTTCGCGGGCCTCCTCGAGGGAAACCGCGCCCGCGCGCGGATCTTCGTCGCCGACACCCGGCGCTGGAGGAAGCGCCCGCTCTCGCCGGAGACGCTCTCGGCGATCGCAACGCTTCGCCGCGCGCTCCGCGAGTTCGCACCCGATCGCACGATCGACGCGCAGGGGCTCTGGAAGTCTTCGATGCTGGCGCGGCTGGCCGGCGCGCCGGTTGTGGGGTTCGCCGCCGCCGAGCGCCGCGAGCCCGGTTCGGCGCTGCTCGCCACGGTCCGCGTGACGCCGGATTCTGCGGCCCCGCACGTCGTCGACCGCAACCTCGCGCTCCTGGAGGCCGCCGGCATCCCGATCGCGTCGCGCCAGCCCGACACGGCGTACCTCCGCGCGCTCCCGAGCGCGGCCGCCGAGGCATTCCTCGCGACGCAGCCTCCCCCGTTCGTCCTTCTCCATCCGGGCGCGGGCCGGCCGGAGAAGGCCTGGGGCGAAGCGCGTTTCGCGCGGCTCGCGGAAGGATTGCTACGGGAGCGCGGCCTCTCCGCCGTCGTGTCCTGGGGCCCGGGCGACCAACGGCGCGTCGAACGGCTCCGCGCGCTCCTGCCCGGCGCGGCCGTCCCGCCGCTGCTCGACTTCGCGGGCCTCGCGCGCCTCCTATCGGCGAGCGCGCTCCTGGTCGCGGGCGACACCGGACCTCTGCATCTCGCCGACGCTCTCGGCGTTTGCACGCTCGCTCTCTTCGGACCGACGGATCCGGAGCGGAATGGACCGTATCGGGATCGGAGAGGCGTCGTGCCTTCGATGAACGCGGTGCCGGACGAAACCGTATTGTTGCGTGCGCTGGCGATCTTGAAGTGACGGTTGACAGTCGGCCGTTGACAGTTCCGTCGACTTCTCCCCTTTGACACCCGCCCCCTAAACCCCTACCATCCTTCAGTTCCATGGCCGTCAAGCTCGGAGACCTCCTTCTCAAGCACAAGTTGATCTCGCAGGATCAGCTGGACAACGCTTTGAAGCTCCAGCGGGAGGAGGGCGGCAAGATCGGCGAGGCTCTCGTGCGCGTCGGGGCCGTCTCCGAGGCCGACATCACCGAGACGCTTTCACAGCAGTTCGGGGTGCCGTCGATCGACCTGGCGCACTTCGAGATCGACCCGGCCGTCATCAAGGTGGTGCCAGGCGAGGTCGCGCGCAAGTACGGTGTCCTCCCGGTGAACAAGACCGGGGCGACCCTCACGATCGCGATGGGCGACCCCACCAACGTCTTCGCGATGGACGACATCAAGTTCATGACCGGTTACAACGTCGAGCCGGTCGTGGCCTCGGAGATCGCGCTGCGCAAGGCGATCGACAAGCACTACGGAACACCCCGGTCGGTCGTGCTCAAGGAGAGAGTCAAGTCGGGCGGCAGCCAGACCCTCGGGGGTGGCGAGACCAGCCTCGAGGACGTCATGGCCTCCTCCTCGCTGACGATCGACGACATGGCCAGCGTCGGTCTGGGCGAGATCAACATGGACGAGATCACCGGCATGGACACCGGCGCCGACGTGGACGTTGTCCGGGGCGAGGAAGGCCAGGAGATCGATCTCTCGGACCTCGCGAAGTCGAGCGAGTCGGCCCCAATCATCAAGGTCTCCAACCTCATCCTCATCGAGGCGCTGAAGGCGGGGGCCTCCGACATCCACGTCGAGCCCTACGAGAAGGAGTTCCGGGTCCGATTCCGCATCGACGGCATCCTGCACAACATCATGGCGCTGCCGATGCGCACCCGCGACCCCCTGATCTCGCGGCTCAAGATCATGGCGAAGCTGGACATCTCGGAGAAGCGCCTGCCGCAGGACGGCCGCATCAAGATCCGGCTGCGCGTCGAGGAGCGCTCCCGGGACCTCGATCTGCGGGTTTCCTCGGTGCCGACCCAATTCGGCGAAAAGGTCGTCATGCGGCTGCTCGACAAGTCGAAGCTCCAGCTCGACATGACGCAGCTCGGCTTCGACCAGGAACCGCTGCGGCGCTTCAAGGAGGCGATCGACCGGCCGTACGGCATCATGCTCGTCACGGGCCCCACCGGCTCGGGAAAGACCAACACCCTGTATTCCGCGATCGCGGCCTTAAACGACCCGACCGTCAACATCCTGACGGCCGAGGACCCGATCGAGTTCAACCTCGCGGGGATCAATCAGGTCCAGATGAAGGAGCAGATCGGCCTGACCTTCGCCTCGGCGCTGCGCTCCTTCCTGCGGCAGGACCCGGACATCATCCTCGTCGGCGAGATCCGGGACTTCGAGACTGCCGAGATCGCGGTCAAGGCCGCCCTGACCGGCCACCTGGTGCTCTCCACGCTCCACACCAACGACGCCCCCTCCACGATCAACCGGCTGATGAACATGGGCATCGAGCCCTTCCTGGTCGCGACCTCGGTCAACTGCATCTGCTCCCAGCGCCTCGTGCGTCGCATCTGCACCCACTGCGTCGAAGACATGGAAACCCCGCCCCAGATGCTGATCCAGGTGGGGTTCGCTCCCGACGAGGTCAAGACGCTGCGCATCAAGCGGGGCCGGGGCTGCGACCGGTGCAACAGCACCGGCTACAAGGGCCGCATCGGGCTCTTCGAGGTCCTCCTCTTCACCGACGAGATCCGCGACATGATCCTCTCCGGCGCCTCCTCGATCGAATTGAAGCGCAAGGCGATCGAGGAAGGCATGGTGAGCCTCCGCATGTCCGGCCTCCAGAAGATTCGGGAGGGGTCCACCACACTCGAGGAAGTTCTCCGAGAGACGGTGCTCTAGGGCCGGAGACGGGAGACGAGCCGGTTATCTTCGTTTCCCGTCTGCCGTTTACCGTCACCCAACCCTTTCCCCGCTATCTCCTTTACCTCCCGCCCCTTCGGGCGTAAACTGTCCCGACACTACAAGCGGGGGAAGCTGTATGGCGAGTGAGACCACGCTCCACGGCCTTTTAAAGCAAATGGTCGAGATGGGGGGCTCGGACCTTCATCTGACGACGCAATCTCCGCCGATGGTGCGTTTGGACGGGAAACTGATCCCGCTGCCCTATCCTCCTCTGAGCGTCCCGGAGACCAAACAGCTGGCCTACTCGGTCCTGACCGACGCCCAGAAGCATCGCTTCGAGGAGAACCTCGAGCTCGACTTCTCCTTCGGCGTCAAGGGCATGGCCCGCTTCCGGGCCAATAATTTCATGCAGCGCGGCGCCACGGCCGGCGTCTACCGTCAGATCCCTTACGAGATCCTCGGCTTCAAGGAGCTGGGCCTGCCGCCCGTCGTCGAGCTGCTGTGCGACAAGCCGCGCGGGCTCATCCTCGTGTGCGGCCCGACGGGATCGGGCAAGACCACGACGCAGGCGGCGATGCTGGACAAGATCAACCGCGAGAAGCAGCTCCACATCGTGACGATCGAGGACCCGATCGAGTTCCTCCACAGCCACAAAAAGTGCGTCGTGAACCAGCGCGAACTCCACGCTGACACGCACTCCTTTTCCAACGCGCTGCGCGCCGTGCTCCGCGAGGACCCCGACGTCGTGCTCATCGGCGAAATGCGCGACCTCGAGACGATCGAGGCCGCGCTGCGCATCGCCGAGACGGGCCACCTCACGCTGGCGACCCTGCACACGAATTCGGCGGTCACGTCCATCAACCGCATCATCGACGTCTTCCCCTCGGGCCAGCAGAGCCAGATCCGCACCCAGCTCTCCTTCGTCCTGGAAGGGATCATGTGTCAGACGCTGCTCGAGCGGTCGAGCGGCAAGGGACGCGTGATGGCGATGGAGATCCTCGTGCCCAACGCCGCTATCCGCAACCTGATTCGCGAGGACAAGATCCACCAGGTCTACTCGATGATGCAGACCGGCCAGTCCAAGTTCGGAATGCAGACTTTCAACCAGTCCCTCGCGACTCTGTACCTGAAGAAACAGATCACGCTCGAGTCCGCGCTCTCGCGCTCCTCGATGCCCGACGAGCTCCAGGAGCTCATCAACCGGGGCGCCGGCGTCAACGTGCCGACGGTCGCGGCTACGGCCGGCAAGAGGTCCTAAGCGATGCCGAACTACGTGTGGAAGGGGCGCAATCGGACCGGCATGGTCCAGGAAGGCGTGCTGGTCGCGGACACCAAGGAAGGCGCGCTCGCGAACCTGCGCCGCCAAAACATCGTCGTGACAGGTATCCGGGAGCGGGGCAAGGAGATCTCGCTCACCAAGATGGGCCGCAAGGTGCCGGCCAAGATCCTGGCGGTCTTCACCCGCCAGTTCTCGGTCATGATCGATGCCGGGCTTCCGCTGGTGCAGTGCCTCGAGATCCTCGCCAACCAGCAGGAGCACAAGACGTTCGCGAAGATCCTGCTCCAGGTCCGGCAGGACGTGGAGGCGGGCTCGACCCTCGCCGACGCCATGCGCCGGCACCCGAAGGCCTTCGACGACCTCTTCGTCAACATGGTCGCGGCGGGCGAAGCGGGCGGTATTCTCGACACGATCCTCCAACGGCTCTCGACCTACATCGAGAAGGCCGTCAAGCTGCGCTCCCAGGTCCGCGCGGCCCTGATCTACCCGGTCGCCGTCATCTGCATCGCGGCCATCGTCGTGGCGGTCATCCTGTTGAAGGTCATCCCGACCTTCGCCGCTCTCTTCACGAGCCTCGGCGCCGAGCTGCCCTTCGCGACGCGTGTCGTCATCGCGTCCTCCAACTTCCTGGCCCGTTACTTCATCTTCTTCGTCATCGGGATCGGCGTGGGCATCTTCTTCCTGCGGCGCTACTACAAGACCCACCGCGGCCGCCGCGTCATCGACGGCACGCTGCTGAAGCTCCCGATCCTCGGGCTCATTCTGCGCAAGATCGCCGTGGCGCGCTTCTGCCGGACGCTGGCGACGCTGACCTCCTCCGGCGTGCCCATCCTCGAGAGCCTGGACATCACCGCCCGCACCGCCGGAAACGCAATCGTGGAAGACGCCATCATGGCGACGCGCAAGAGTGTCGAAGGCGGCAAGACGCTGGTCGAGCCGCTCAAGGACTCGGACGTCTTCCCCAACATGGTCGTCCAGATGATCGGCGTCGGCGAGCAGACCGGTGCGCTCGACCAGATGCTGAACAAGATCGCCGAGTTCTACGAGGACGAGGTCGATATCGCCGTCGCCGGGCTCGTCAAACTGCTCGAGCCGGTCATGATTTTCATTCTCGGCGTCGTCATCGGCGGCATCGTCATCGCGATGTACCTGCCGATGTTCACGCTGATCAACAAGATCGGGTGACACTGGACGACTCCCTCCGGCGCTCGCTCTTCTGGCTGGCGGCGGCGCGGATCGTCGCCTTCTTCCTGATCCTCCTCTCCGCAATACTGGTCCAGGCGGGCTCGGGAGCGGAGGTCGAGATCTCCTATCTCTACGGCCTCTGCGGGGGCGCCTTCCTCCTCTCGGCCTTTCACTGGACCGTCGGGCGCTTACTTCCGACGCGCGTCGAGGCATACATCCAGATCCTCGGGGACCTCGCCTTGGTCTGCATCCTCGTCTATTCGTCGGGCGGCCCGAGCTCGGTCTTCACCTTCCTGTACCTCGTCATCATCGGAGCCGCCGCTTTCCTTCTCTACCGCACGGGTGCCGTCGTCGTCGCGTCGGGGGCGGCCCTGTTCCACGGGCTGATGGTCGAGCTGACGGCCTACGAGGTCCTCTCGAGGCCGCCCGGGGCCGCGCTCCCCCTCTGGGGCGCCGACCGGACCGGCTATAACCTGGCCATCACCGTCACGGGTTTCTACGGCGTCGCGTTCATGGTGTCCTACCTGTCCGAGAAGCTCCGCGGAGCCCGCGAGGAGCTGGAGCTGCGGCAGAAGGCCCTCTCGCGAGTCCAGACCCTCTACGCCAACGTGATCGCGTCCATGTCCTCCGGGCTCGTGACGGCCGACTCGCGCCAGCGGGTCACGTTCCTCAACCAGGCCGGGGGCGACATCCTCGGCGTGATCCCGGCGCGGGCCGCCGGAAGGCTGCTGAGCGACATCGGCCTCGACCTGCCCGCCGACTGGGAGGAGATCCGCCGCCGGACGCGGGGGCGCGAAGGGTACCGTGCGGAAGTCGAGATCCAGCGGGGCGACGCGCGGCGCACGCTCGGGTATTCGGCCCGCGCGCTCAAGGACCCGAGCGGAGAGGACGGCGCGCTCATCGTGTTCCAGGACCTCACGGAGGTGAAGAAGCTCGAGCGCCAGGCCCGCTTCAACGAGCAGCTCGCCGCCGTGGGAGAGCTCGCCGCGGGCATCGCGCACGAGATCCGCAACCCGCTCGCGTCGATCTCGGGCTCGGTGCAGGTGCTCTCCAACGAGCTGACGGTCGGGTCGGCCGAGCGGCGGCTGATGGAAATCATCGTCTCGGAATCCAACCGGCTCTCGAAGATCCTCGAGGAGTTCCTGCGGTTCGTACGGCCGCAGGAGCGGCGGGTGGCGGCCTTCGACGTCGCCGGGAACCTCCAGGAAGTCCTCGCCCTGTTCCGGCTCTCCGACGAAGTCTCCGACGCGCACCAAATCGAGCACGACGTCGAACCGCCGAGCTCGCTCCTGTCCGGAGACCGCGACCAGATCCGGCAGATCGTCTACAACGTCGCCAAGAACGCCGTGCGCGCGATGCCCGACGGGGGGACGCTGACGGTCGAGGGACGCGAAGAAGGCGCCTGGTATAGCATCAAGTTCCGCGACACAGGCCGGGGGATGAGCCAGGATGAGATTGCCCGCGTCTTCACACCCTTCTCCACGGCCTTCGACGGCGGGACGGGGCTCGGCATGGCCATCGTTCGGCGGATCGTCGAAGACCACGGAGGCGCGATCGACGTCGAGTCGACGCCGGGCGAAGGGACGATCGTGACGATTCTTCTGCCGCGTACCGTAACCGCCCAGGTGGCGCCCGGCCGCGCCGAGGTCTCCTCCGGAGCGATTCAGTGAGCAAGCCCCGCCTCCTGATCGTGGACGACGAGAAGTCCCTGCGGGAGATGCTGCAGATGCTCTTCCACCGGCAGGGTTTCGAGGTCTCGATCGCCGCCAACCTCACCGAGGGTCTGGCGGCGGCCCTCCGCTCGAACCCGGACGTCATCCTCTGCGACATCAAGATGCCCGACGGCAACGGCCTCGACCTTCTGCGCAAGGTCCGGGAGGAGAACCTTCCCACGCCCGTCATCATGATCACGGCGCACACTTCGACCGAGGACGCCGTCGAGGCGATGAAACGGGGGGCCGTCGACTACATTTCCAAGCCGTTCAACAACGACGAGCTCGTGCTGGTCGTCCAGCGGGCGGTCGGCGAAAAGCAGCTTCTGGACGAGAACCTGTACCTCCGCCAGGAGCTGGCGGGCAAGTACACCTTCGCCAACATCATAGGACGGGGCGCCCGGATGCAGGAGATCTTCCGGACGATCGAGCGCATCGGCAAGATCTCGTCGACTGTGCTCCTGACCGGTGAGAGCGGCACCGGCAAGGAGCTGATCGCGCGGGCGATCCACTTCTCGTCGATCCGCAAGGAGCGCAAGTTCGTCTCGGTCAACTGCGGCGCCCTGCCCGAGACACTGCTCGAGTCCGAGCTCTTCGGCCACGAGCGCGGGGCCTTCACGGGCGCGGTCCGCGAGAAACGCGGGCTCTTCCAGGACGCCGACAACGGCACGCTGTTCCTCGACGAGATCTCCGAAACGACGCCCACGCTGCAGGTTAAGCTCCTGCGGGCGATCCAGGAGAAGCTCATCCGTAAAGTCGGCGCCAACGACGAGGTCTCGGTGGACGTGCGCATCATCGCGGCGGCCAACCGGGACTTAAACGACCTCGTCGCCGATGGGAAGTTCCGCGAGGACCTCTTTTACAGGATCAACGTCATTCCGATCGCGCTGCCGCCGCTGCGCTCCCGCCCCGAGGACATCGCGCCGCTGACGATGCACTTCATCGCCAAGATCTGCAAGGAGCAGAAGATCTCGGAGAAAAGGATCTCCATCGAGGCGATGCGGCTGCTCGAGGCGCACCCCTGGCCCGGCAACGTCCGCGAGCTCGAAAACACGATCGAACGCACCCTCGCCCTCGAGGCCGGTCCGGTGATCAACGCCTCGAGCCTCCCCGAGGCGGTCGTGCTCGGTGTGCGCACGCGGGCGCCGGATTTCGAAAGCCTCCCGGAGGAGGGGATCAACCTCGAGGCGTACCTCGAGACCGTCGGGAAACGCCTCATGCGCGAGGCCCTCGACCGCTGCGGCGGCGTCCAGACCAAGGCGGCGGAGCTGCTCCACATGTCCTTCCGCTCGTTCCGCTACTACGCCAAGAAGTACAGCCTCGTGCACCGCGAAGAGATGTACGAGGGGGAGGAAGAGGAGCCCACCGAGGCCAAGGGCTCGCCGGCGTGACCCGGCGCCTCCTCGCCGCCGCCGCGGCGGCGGTCCTGGCGTCCGCGTGTGGCGCGGCGCCCAAGGGGGATGCGGGCCCCACGAAAGTCCCGGAGCCGCGCGGGCCCCGCGTCCAGATGCCCTCCGGCGCCGTCTACTCGGTCGAGCTCGCGCTCACGCCGGAGGACCAGGCGAATGGGCTGATGTTTCGCGAGAGTCTTCCCGAGAAGACCGGCATGCTGTTCGTCTTTCCCGAGCCATCCCCACATCACTTCTGGATGAAGAACACCATGATCCCGCTCGACATGATCTGGCTGGACGAGGCCGGCAAGGTGCTCTACGTCTCCGCCAACACCGCCCCCTGCAGAGCCGATCCCTGCCCGACGTACGGACCCGCCGGCCCGGCGCGGCGGGTCCTCGAGATCGCGGGCGGGATGGCCGAGAAGGAAGGGGTCGCGGTCGGGGCGACGCTGGGATTGAAGGAGATTCCAAACTAGACCCGAACCGGAGCGTCCGCGTCACGGCTCGAACAGAAACAGCCCATCCCCCATCGTCCCGACATAGACCCTCCCGCCCAGGGCCTGCGCAGCGGCGGCGAGGCTGAGCGCGGGGCGCGGGCTCGTGAACGCGCGGCGGGAGCGCCCCTCCTGCCAGAGGAGCGTCCCGTCCACGTCCCAGAGGTTCGACCAGCCGCCGGCGGGCTTCTGCGGGGTCGCGTTCTGCAGGAAAATCCCGCCGCTCAACGACGCCTTCTTTTTCATCGACCAGTTCTGGCCGTCCCAGTACGTGAGCGTTCCGGCCGAGCGGATCTCGAGCAGCGGGTCGCCCCTGGCGTCGGCCAGGAGCTCGCTCGAGCTCGCGGGCCGCAGACCTCCCGGCACGGACGTGAAGCGCGCGCCGTCGGCCGTCCGAAACACGCCGTCCGTCGTGACGAGCACGGGTTCGGAAAAGGGCGCGCCGTAGAGCGCGATCGGCGAGCCGGGAGCCGGACCCGCGGGCGCGGCCCACCGTACGCCCCCGTCGCGCGAAACGCGCACGCCCGAGGAGCTCGCGACGAGCAGCACGGTCTTCCCATCGCGTCCGCGGAACGCGGCGAGCGCGGCGGACAACGGCAGCGGATCGCGCGAGACCTTGCGGACCTGGCGTCCGAAAGCTTCCCAGAGGCCGCTCTCGTCGCCCGCGAAGGAGCGGAAGAAGAAAACGCGGCCGGGGTCGTTCGGATCCGCCACCAGCTCGGTGACGCGGCTTTCGGTCAAGCCCTGCGATCCGGCCGAGAGTGTGAGACCGCCGTCGTCGGAGGTGAAGACCCCTTCGCCCTCGGTGCCCACGTAGAGGCGGCCGGAGCGGCGGTCGACCTCGAGCGCCGTGACGACCAGCGACTCGCGGGAGATCCGCGTCCACGTCGCTCCGCCGTCGTCCGAGCGGTGCAGGCCCCCGACCGTCGCGGCATACACGACGCCAGGGCGCAGCGGGTCCCGGCGGACGCTGTGCGAGCGACGGTTGGTGAATCCGGTTTTGAAACGCGTCCAGCGGTCGCCACCGTCGCGCGACCGGTAAACCCAGCCGCACGTCGAAACCCAGACGTCCCGCGAGTCGGCCGCGTCGAAGTCCCACGCGTAGACGGTCGAGTCGAGCACCATGCCCTCCGCGATCCGCCTCCAGGACTCACCGCCGTCCCGCGTGCGGAACGCCTGACGCCAGGTCCCGGCGTAGAGGACCCTGCGGTCGGCGGGATCGAACGCGAGTGACTCCACCTGGTGGAGGCCGGAGACTCCCTGCCCCGTCCGCCTCCAGGTAAGGCCGCCGTCGGCGGAGAGACGCACGCCGTCGTCGCCTCCGACCGCGAGCATGCGCGGCTCTCCCGGAGCGAGCGCGAGTGCGCGCGTCGTGACGGTCTTCGCGGACTTCAGCAGCGGGGTCCACGTCGCGCCGGCGTCGTTGCTACGGACGACGAGCCCGCCCGTCAGCTCTCCGGCGAGCGATGCCCACAGCCGGCGCGGAACGGCCGGATCGGCGACGAGCGAGGTGACGTAGTGGCCAGGGAACGCCGGCCCCGAGCGCAGCGGCTCCCAGCTCGCCCCTCCGTCTCGGGAGCCGTAGAAGTTGCCGCGCGAGGTCCCGCAGTAGACGGTGCCGGGAGCAAACGGATCGACCGCGAAGGCACGGACCTCCGCGCCCCAGACCGGGAGCCGCCACCACGCCGCCGCGTGCAGATTTGGCGCGCACGTCAGCAGGGCCGCCGCGGCGAGCAGGGCGAAGACCCAGCCCCGAATCAGGCTCTTGTCGGACCGCACGACGCTATTGTACGGGCTTCTGCCGGCAGATCGAGCGGCCGTCCTCGATCGGCTACACTTCGCGCATGTCCAAGATTCGCGTCGCCGTTTTTCCCGCCGCCGGCCTCGGGACGCGCTTCCTGCCGGCCACCAAGGCCCAACCCAAGGAGATGCTGCCGCTGGTGGACCGTCCGCTCATCCAATACGTCGTCGAGGAGGCGCGGGACGCGGGGATCGAGCGGATCGTGATCGTCACGGGCCGCGGCAAGAACGCGATCGAAGACCACTTTGACACCTCCTTCGAGCTCGAGAAGATGCTCGAAGAAAAAGGCAAAAGCGGGTTGCTCGACGAGATCCGCGAGGTCTCCGAGCTGATACCGGTCGCCTACGTGCGCCAGAAACAGGCCCTCGGCCTCGGCCACGCCGTTCTCCAGGCCCGCGACCTCGTGGGCCGCGAGCCCTTCGCGGTCATGCTCGGCGACGACATCGTGGACGCCGACGAGCCCTGCATCGGCCAGATGATGCGGCTCTACGAACGCCGCGGCAACCCGGTCATCGCGCTCCAGGAAGTTCCGCGGGAGGAGACCCGTCAGTACGGCATCGTCGCGGGAGAGAAGATCGAGGAACGGGTCGTCGCTATCCGCGACATGGTCGAGAAGCCCTCGCCCGAAAAGGCCCCGTCCAACCTCGCGATCATCGGCCGGTACCTGCTGCCGCCCGAGATCTTCGACATCCTGGAGGAAACGCCTCCGGAAGTCGGCGGCGAGATCCAGCTCACCAGCGCGCTGAAGATCCTCCTCTCCCGCCGCCCGATCGACGGCTACCTCTTCGAAGGGAAGCGCTACGACGCGGGCGACAAGCTCGGTTTCCTGAAGGCGACCGTGGAGTTCGCGTTGAAGCGCGAGGACCTGGGCGGGCCGTTCAAGACCTACCTGAAGGGGCTCAAGCTCGACTAGCCCGCGCGGGACCGAGCCAGGCCTCAGTCCGAGGGCTTCGTTTCTTTCTTCTTTTCAGACTTCTCGGACTTTGCCGGCTTCTCCGAAGTCTCCGACTTCGCCGATTTCTCCGACCCTTCCGCCTTGCCTGACTTCTCGGACTTCTCGGACTTCTCCGCCTTTTCCGACTTTTCCGCCTTTTCACCGGAGTCGGACTTGCCTCCGCCGCTCGCCTTGCTGTCGCCGGCGCCGGAGCCCCGCGCGTAGTCCGTATGGTAGAAACCGCTGCCCTTGAACTGGATTGCAGGCGCGGAGAATGCCTTCTTCAGCTTACCGCCGCAATGCGGGCAAACCTTCAGGCGCGGCGCGTTCATGGCCTGGATCACCTCGGTCTTCTTCTTGCACGAGTCGCACACGTACTCGTAGATCGGCATGCGGCGAATCCTAGCAGCTGCGGACCGTAGAATGACCCCGTGATCACGGTCCCGGAGGCTCTCGCAATTCTTCGCCGGACGTGCGCGGCCGGTCCGGAGGAAGCGGTTCCGCTGCGAGAGGGCCTGCACCGCGTGCTCGCCCGCGCGGTGCGATCGGACGTGGACTGGCCTCCCTTCGACACATCGGCGATGGATGGTTACGCGATTCGTCTTGACGACCTTGCGCAACGCCGAACGCTCCGGGAACGGCCCGGTCTCGTGGCCGCCGGCGACCGGCCGGGGCCGGCGCTCTCCTCGGGCGAGGCGGTCCGTGTCATGACGGGCGCGCCGATCCCGCAAGGCAGCGAGGCCATCGTGCCGGTCGAGGAGGTCCGGCGTGAGAACGGAGAGATCTTCACGCAGTCCCGCCCGCGCCCCGGGGAGCACATCCGCAGGCGCGGCGAAAGTGTCGCCGCGGGCACGGTCCTGCTCGAACCGGGACGGCGCCTCTCCCCCACCGGTATCGCGCTCGCTGCGCTCGCGGGCGCCGAGCCGCTCCCGGTGTATCGGCGCCCCCGCGTCACGATCGCAGTCACCGGAAACGAGCTCGTGTCGACGTCCGAGCGGCCCGGACCCGGCCAGCTCCGGGATTCCAACGGGCCGATGTTGCTCGCCCTGTGTGCGGCGTCGGGATGGCCCGCCGCCGCCCGCGCGGCTGTCGCCGACGAGGACGGCGCCGTGCGGCGCCTCTTTTCCGAAGCCGGCCGCGACGAGGACGTGCTCATCACCAGCGGCGGCGTGTCGGCGGGCGATCTCGATCTCCTGCCCGCGGAGGCGGAGCGCGCCGGCTTCAAGATCCTCGTCCACGGTGTGGCCGTGCGGCCCGGAAAGCCGGTGGCGTTCGGGCGCCGCGACGCGACGCTCTGGTTTGGACTGCCCGGAAACCCCGTCTCGACCTCCCTGTGCTTCCACCTGTTCGTCCGCTACGCCCTGGACTGCCTGGAGGGCGCCGCCCCTCCCGGCCCGCCCGTCCGACAGGCCCGCCTCGAGCGAGATGTCGCCGTGCGTGGACGCCGCGAGACCTACCGCGACGCGCTCCTGGAGGAGTCGGGCGGACAGATCCGGGTAACACCCCTCGACACGCGCGGCAGCCACGATCTCGCCGCCCACGGTCGCTCGAACGCCCTCATCCGGATCCCGGCCGATGCCGAGCGTCTGCCCGCCGGCAGCGTCGTCGACTGCCTGGTGCTCCCGACATGAAGCGGCCGGCGTCCAAAGGATCGGTTGAGCACGAGGTTCGGCACGGCAGGATCGCCTCCGCCGACGGCGTCTCGATCGCGTACACGCTGTGGCGACGGCCGGCCAGGGAGCTCGTGGTGCTCGCCCCGGGGTTCTGGCGGGTCCGCCTGTCGCGCGAGAATCTCTTCCTCGCCAACCACTTCCTGAGGCGCGGATACGACGTCGTGGCTCTCGATTTTCGCGGTCACGGCGACAGCGGCGGCGGCTATGCGTTCGGGGCCTCGGAGCACAGCGATTTCCACGCCGTGCTCGAAGAGCTGGTCGGGCCGGGCCGGATGTACGAGAGCTTCGTCGTGCTCGGCCTCTCCCTGGGAGGCTCGATCGCGGCGCAGGCGCTCGCCCTGCGGCCGGACCTGCCATGCCGGGGATTGGCGATGATCTCCTCGCCCGCCGACTTGAAGTCCCTTCGCCCGAAACCATGGAAAGCCGGCGCCATCCGGCAAGTGCGGCTGCGCCACGCGATGCGGGTGCCGCGGCTGGCCGGGCGCAAGCTCGCCTCCCGTAAGCCCCGCACCACCGACGCCGTCGCGTCCCTGGCGATCCCAAAGCTCATCGTCACCTCCGAGGGCGACTGGCTCGTCGACCCCTCCCACGGGCGCACGCTCGCCGAGGCCGCGGCCGAACCGGTCGAGTACGTGCACCTGAAGCTGCCCGGGTCCCTTCACGCGGACGGTCTCGTCAAGTTCGTGCCCGTGCAGCTGCTCCGCCTGCTCGACCGCTGGTTCCAGCAGCACGCGCCCCCTAACCGTTAGGTCTCTCTTAGACAGCCGGCGTACGCGGGCCGGGCCAATAGAATGCCCCGCGTGGCGGAACGTCGCGTCGCGATCACCGGCCTCGGGTGCCTCTCCCCCAACGGGAACGGGCGCGAGGCATTCGCGCGTGCTCTCGCGGAGGGGAAGAGCGGCATCGGCCGCATTTCGCTCTTCGATCCGGAGGGTCTCCCGGTCACGATCGCCGGCGAACTGAAGAACTTCGAGCCCGCCGCCCACGTCGGCGCCAAGGACCTGCGCCACGTCGCGCGCGCGGTGCCGATGGCGATCGCCGCCTCGTCCGAGGCTCTGGCGGACGCGGGGATCGACGCGGAAACGCTGTCCCTCGCCGAGCGCCGCGCGCTCGGCGTCGTGCTCGGCACGGGCGGCGGCCCGATCGAGTTCTCCGAGCGGATGTACCACCTCTACTACACGAACCAGATCAAGAAGGCGTCCGTCTACTCGATTCCTTCGGGGACGATCGGAACGCTCTCCTCCGAGATCTCCATGCGCTTCGGCCTGCGCGGCGCCTCCCACGTCGTCTCGACCGGGTGCGCCTCTTCGACCGATGCGCTCGGCTACGCTTTCCGCGCCATCAAGCACGGCTCCGCGGACCTTTTTCTGACCGGCGGCGTGGACGCGACCGTCGTGCGCGGCATCATGGAGGGCTTCGCCATGATGCGCATCGTGTCGACGGCCTGGGAGCGGGAGCCGCCACGCGCCTCGCGCCCGTTCGCGGCCGATCGCGACGGATTCGTGCTCGGCGAGGGAGCCTGGATGTTCCTCCTCGAGGACCTCGAGCGCGCCCGGGCCCGCGGGGCGCGCGTCTACGCCGAGATCCGCGGCTACGCGGCCACCTGCGACGCGCACCATCGTGTGCGGCTCGACGAGACCGGCGAGGAGCCGGCGCGGGCGATGTCGCTCGCGCTGGCCGAGGCGGGACTCCCGCCGGAGGCGGTCGACTACGTGGCGTATCACGGGACCTCCACGCAACTGAACGACCGCGTCGAGACACGCGCCATGAAGAAGGCCTTCGGTTCCTCCGCTGCACGGATCCCCGGCTCCTCGATCAAGTCCATGATCGGACACCCCCAGGGCGCCTGCGGCGCGGCCGGCCTGGCCGCGACGGTCCTCGGCATGCGCGACGGCTTTCTTCCGCCGACGATCAACCTGGACGCGGCCGATCCCGAGTGTGACCTCGACTACGTGCCGAACGTCGCGCGCCGCGCCGACTTTGCAACCGCGCTCTGCAACTGCATCGGCTTCGGCTCGAAGAACAGCGCGCTGGTTGTGAGTCGCGACCGGACGGCATGAGCTTTCTCGTTCCGCCGCGCCGGCCGTCCCACGAGCACCTCGACGATCCCGATCTGCCGGCCGACGAGATGCGCCGCTCGCTCGAGGACCTGCGTCTGGTCAACCGACGCTGGGGCGGCTCGCGGGTGCTCGAGCGGCACCTGGCCCCGCGCGTTCGAGCGCTCGGGCCCGGCCGCGTCCGGATTCTCGACGTCGGCGCGGGCTCGGGAGAGATGGCCGTTCGGCTGGAGCGGTCGCTGCGCTCCGCCGGCTGCGACGCGGCGGTCGTCGCGCTCGATCTCCAGTGGCGGCATCTGGCCGCCGGTCACGCGATGGCGCGCCACGAGTCAGCCCGCGCCGCCGCGGCCGACGCGTTTCGCCTGCCGATCGGCGACGGCGCCGTGGATTTCGTGATTTCGACGCTTTTCTTCCACCACTTTTCGCCCGAGGAGAACGGGATCCTGCTGCGCGAGTTCTCGCGCGTCGCGCGGCGCGGCTTCGCCGTTTTCGACCTGCGCCGGCACCGGCTGCCGGAGCTCTTCGTGGCGCTCGCGGGGAGCGCCCTCTTCAAGGCGCGCATCTCCGTAGAGGACGGGGTCGCCTCCGTGCGCCAGGCCTACACGCCGGACGAGGCGCTCCACGTCGCGCGCAAGGTCGCGCCCGGGAGCCGGGCGCGGCGCGTTTTCCCCTTCCGGATGCTCCTGACGGCCGGCGCGTGAGAGGCCCCGAGGCCTTCGACGCGGTGGTCGTCGGAGCAGGCCCGGCGGGAGCGGCGGCCGCAGGGATTCTGGCAGCCCTCGGGCGCCGCGTCTTGCTCCTCGAGAAGGACCACTTTCCACGTCCCAAGGTCTGCGGCGAGTACCTTTCGGCAGGCGCCCGGGACAGCCTGGAGCGCTTCGGCGCCCTGGCGCGAATCGAAGCCGACGCGGAACGCATCGTGCGCGGCTCGGTGCATCTGCCGTCGGGACGCAGCGTCCGGTTCCGGCTTCCGGCGCCCGGCCTGGGGATCTCCCGCTTCGCGCTGGACGACCGGCTGGCCCGGCGGGCCGCAGAGCTCGGCGCCGAAGTACGGTTCGGAACCCGAGCGGTGTCCGTAAACTCCGTCCCGGGCGCAGGGTTCCGGATTCGGTGCGTCGCGGGATCGGGCGAAATCGAGATCGCGGCGCGGGGAGCCATCGGCGCGTGGGGGCGCTGGGACGCGCTCGATCGGTCGCTCGGCCGCGGCTTCACCCTCCACCCAAGGAGGTATTTCGGTTTCAGCCGCGACCTCTCCGGGGACACCGCGGCGCTCGCCGGACAAGTGCGTCTCTACGTGTTTGCCGGCGGCTATTGCGGCCTTTCGCGCGTCGAGCGAGGGGCCGCGAATCTGGCCGGCGTGATCTCCGAGAAGGTCCGCGGGCGGCTTCAACCTGGATGGGAGGCCGTCGTCGCGCACGCCCGGCGATCCAACGCCGTTCTCGACCGCGACCTCGCGCCCCTGGCCGAAGGTCCCGTGGGCTACATGGGGACCGGGCCCGTCTTCTTCACGGCGAAGCCGCCGGTCGAGGACGGAATGCTCATCGCCGGTGACGCGGCGGGCGTGATCGACCCGTTCTCCGGAGAGGGACAGGCGGCGGCACTCGACTCGGGCATCCTCGCCGCCGAGGTCCTCGAGCGCGGGCTCGCCGGAAAGATCGCGATGGATTCCGTCCCCCGCGTTTATGCGGCGGCCTGGAGGCGGAGGTTCAGTCGCCGCTTCACGTGGAGCGCCGCGTTCCGGGGGCTCATGCTCCGCCCGCGGCTCGGAGCGGCCGTCGCTCCGCTCTTCGGGGAACGCCTCGTCGAGCTCGCGATTTCGCGGCTGTCCTCGCGCGCGAACCGAGAGCCTTCCTCGTAACCGGCCTTACACCGTCACATCGCTCTCGCGCCTTCGGGCGTGAACACCTTATCGGCGATCTTCGCCGGCTGGATGTCGAGGTACTCGAGGCGCGTGACGGTCGACGCGTGGGGGCCGAGGAGATCCCGGATCTCCATCTCGGCGACGGCCACCTTGCCCTGCACCTTGCGGAACTTCGTGAACCGCACCTCGCGCGCCTCTTTGCCGGAAGGCAGGAACAAGAGGAGCTTCCGGGGCAGCCGCTCTCCTTCTGCGTCAATCCAGAGTCGCACGCGCGGATAGGGGGCCTTCGATGACACGGCTGCCAGGTCGAGCACCGCGCAGGCGCGGCCGTCCACGGTTTCCGTCCCCGGCCGGAGGACCGCCGTGAAGTCCTCGGCAAAGCGCATCCGCGCGACGTCCCCGAACGACGCGCCTCCCATCAGCCGCTGGTTCGCCGTGATCGGAACGGGGTGCTCGGCCCCGGGCACGATCAGCCACATCCTGTCGCCGACGGTCAGGGCTTTGCGGCCGTCGTTCTTTCCGCCCCGGAACACGATGAGGGCGCGATCGCTGCCCTTGGCGTAGATGTCGAAGTCCGCCGATCCCGTCGCTTTCCCGTTCTCGACCTGGCTCGCCCGCGCGGCGATCTTGGCCTCGCTGAAGGCATTGCGGGCGTCGTCGACCGCCCGGAGCCACCCCTGGACATCCGCGGGCGCAGGCGCCGGAGCCGGATTCTCCGCGACGGCCAGCGCCGCCGCCAGCAGCAGGCCGGCGGCCGACGACCGGCGGCGAGCTGTTTCAGACATGGGTCAGCGCGTCCACGATCGCGATCCTCGAGGCCCGCCGCGCCGGAATATACGAGGCGATGCCCATCGTCAGGATCATGGCCGCCAGTCCGGCCGCGTAGGCCAGCGGATAGAGCTTCACGTTGATCGGCATCCCGTGGGTGGCTCCAGGGGGCGGCGGCACCATGAGGCCGGAGGCATTCAGCCCGGCCCGGATCACCAGCGCGAGCAGCATGCCGGCCACGCACCCCGCGATCGCGATCACGATCCCTTCGGCCAGGAACATGCGCAGGACGCCGGACGGCCGCGTGCCGAGCGCGCGCAGCGTCCCGATCTCGCGCGTCCGCTCGGTCACCGCCATCGTCATCACGATCGCGGCCGACAGGATCACGATCACGACGAGCACCGCACCCACGAAGCCGAAGATCCCGATGTAGAGCAGCCGGACCTGGCCGTAGAAGACCGCCAGCTCCTGCCAGCGCTGCACCGAAATCGGGAACCCCGCCGCGGTGAGCGCGGCGGCCAGTCGCTCGGCGGCCTTCTCTTCGTTCGCACCCGGTCTCAAGAACACGACGAGCTTCGAAACTGTTTCCGAGCTCTGGAGCAGGCGCGAAACGAGGCCGATGCCGCCCGCCATATACCGGTCGTTCAGCTCCTTGATCCTGACGTCGACGAGGCCCTCGACGATGCCGTCGACCGCGTTCAGGGACCCATCCGGCGTCGTCGCCAGGAGCGTCACGCGGTCTCCGGCCTTCACCCCGAGGGCCGCGGCGAGACCGGTTCCGAGCACGATGCCGTCGCCGCCGTCGCCCGACAGGTACTTGCCCGACACGACGAGCTCGGGAGCGAGGGTCGCCGCAGCCTCCGGGTCTGGATCGACTCCCACGCCGAGGAAGGGAACCGACTTCGCCCCGTTCGTCGCAAGGCCCACGAAGTCGATCCGCGGTAGAACGCCGGCGACTTCGAGATCCTTCGCGACGAGGGCACGCGCGCGCGCCGCCTCCGGAATCCCGTGCTCCAGTGTGGAATCCTCGGCCTTTCCCACCGCGCGCCGGTCGAGAATCTGCAGGTGGCCGACGCTTCGGATCGTGCCTTCCTTCAGAGCCTCGAAGGACTGAGCGATGAAGCCGCCCGCCAGCGCGAACGCGGCAAAGCCGAAGGTCACGACCGCGATCATCAAGAAGCTGCGGCGCTTTTGCCGCACGAGGTTGCGCCAGGCCAGGGCGAACGCGCTCATACCGCCTCGTCCGAAGCGATCGCGCCGTCGTGGAGCTTCACGACGCGCCGGGCCCGCTCGACCACGATCGGGTCGTGCGTGGCGAAGAGGAAGGCGACCCTCGCCGACGCGTTGATCTCGCGCATCAGGTCGAGGATCTCTTCGGCCGTGCGGCTGTCGAGATTGGCCGTCGGCTCGTCGGCGAACACGACCGCCGGCCGGTTCGCCAGGGCCCGGGCGATTGCGACGCGCTGCCTTTGTCCGCCCGAGAGCAGGTCGGGCCGCACGGCCGCCTTTTCCGGAAGCCCGACCGAGGCGAGGAGCTCGCGCGCCCGGATGCGCCGCTCGGGGGCCTCGACACCAGCGAGCGCCAGCGGGTAGGCGACGTTCTCCTCCGCCGTCAGGACGGGGATCAGGTTGAACGTCTGGAACACGAAGCCGAAGCGGTCCCGGCGCAGGTCCGAGCGCTCGTTCTCGGTCAGACTCTCCCCGTCCCGCCCTTCAAGGCGGACGATGCCCTCGTCCGGCCGATCGAGGAGGCCCAGCAGATTGAGAAGCGTGGTCTTGCCCGAGCCGCTCGGGCCCTGCAGCGCGACGAACTCCCCGGCGCCAATCGAAAGGGTGACGTCCCGGACCGCGGGCACCCGCGCGGCGCCGAGCGCGTAGGAGCGAGACACGTTCACCGCTTCGACCAGAGGCGCTCCGGAGTGAGTGCTCACGCGAGTCGGGAGTTTAGCCCGACGCGACTCGCCGCGCGGCGCGATCCTGATAGTCTCCCCGCAAAGAAAGGGCCCTCGACGCATGAAGATCACAGCAGCGCGCGCTCTTGCGCTCGCCGTCGCCAGCTCGACCCTCCTCGCCGCCTCGCTCGCCGCCCAGACTCCCCCTCAGACGTCCTTCACGTTGACCCTTCCGAACTACAACACGATCCCGATCGGCCAGGTGGGCGGCCTCGAGGGCGGGGCCTTCATCGCCCGCACGAACGACGCCTCGTCGAACTGGTACAACCCAGCCGGCCTCGCGCTGGCGAAGACCTCGTCGGTCAGCAGCAGCGCAGGCACCTACCAGCTCCTGAGCCTCATCCCCAAAGACCTCCAAAGCGAAGACTCGGGCGGATCTACGCAGCAAGTCCCGGCCCTCGTCGGCATCGTGATCAAGAATCCCTTTGGAAACGACCGCTACACGGCGGGCGTAGCGGTGGTGCGGACCAACTCCTGGTCGCAGCAGACCGACGCTCAGATCGACACTCTGTCGGCCATTCCCGGTCGGCTATTGACCTATTCCGCCGACTCCGAGTTTCACCGCGTCGAGGCGAGCCTCGCTCTCGCATACGCCGACGAGGGCCCGTGGCGTTGGGGCGCGAACCTGTCGGGCTCGGGAACGAGCCTGCGCGCCGTGGGCGCCGTCTCCGACCTGCGGACCACGGCCACCGGCCTCGAGGCCCTTCAGACGTCGCGACGGATCAACGGCTCGGTAACCCAGCTGCGCGCGTCGACCGGCGTGCAATACCAGGCAATGCCGAACATCCTCCTGGGAGCCGTGGTGCGCTCTCCCGGAGTCACGCTCTTCCGGAGCGGCGACTACAGCTTCGACGGCCAGGCCTCGGCGGGCGGCGAGAGCGCGACCATCACATTCTTCGATCCGAAGGTTCGATTTGACTACAAGCTCCCGTTGCAGATCGGCGTGGGCGCCGCCATGGCCGTCGATCGCTTCGAGCTCGAGCTCGACGCCACTTTCTCGACGGGCCACTCGAGTTACGATTTTCTGCGCACGGAGCGTCAGTCGACGTTCATCGTCGACGACGGGCAGGGCGGCCCGCCCGTGGTCACGCGCCTTCCCGTGGCAGCCGTCCAGACTGAGGCGGACGCCATCGTCAACCTCGCGTTCGGCGGCTACTACGCCCTGACCCAGGACAAGGTCTGGAAGCTCCACTTCGGCTTCAACACCGACTTCTCGCCGGTCGGCGACAACGACCAGTTCTTCAGCAAGGTCGACCTCTACAGCCTCGCCCTCGGCATCAGCGGCGAGACGCGCCACTTCATCGCGTCGCTCGGCGCGAACTACAGCTTCGGGAACGCCAACAACGCGCCGCTGGCAGAGCTGCTGAACTCGGACATCTCGGTCAACGCGATCGCCATCATCTATTCGCTGGCCTATCGATTCTGAGGGCGCGCGGCGCTAAGAGTAGCGTAAGCGCACAACGACACGTACGGCATCGGAGGGGATGAGTACTTCGATAGGCGACGTTTCTGGATATCATCCGACCAAATCCGGGAGGCCTCTCATGAGCGTGCGATCCGTTTTTCCCGCCTTGCTCCTGACTCTCTCAGCCGGGCTGGCCTTCCCGAGCGTTCCTCCCGCCGACGAACCGGAACTGGAGAAGGCCCGCTCTCTGCTCCGCGCCGGAGAGCACAAGGACGCCGCGAAGGCTTTCCGGAAGGCGAACGAGGCCGCGGGAGGAAAATGCTTCCGGTGCCTGCTCGGCCTGGCCGCGGCGTACAACGGGATGGCCAAATTCAACGACGCCGCGGACGCGGCACGCGAGGCTGCGGCGCCTGCTGAGGAGGCGGAGGAGCGGGCGCTCGCGCATCAGCTGCTGGGCGAGATACTCCTCGGCGCAGCCGGCGACAAACCGAAGAAGCTCGCAGAGGCCGAACAGGCTTTCCGCGAGGCGCTTGCCCTGTCGGGAGATAGGTCGCCCCGGGCGCGCTACCGCCTCGGCGAGACGCTCCTGAAGATGGGGCAGGACAGCGAGGGGGCGGCGGAACTGGAGAGATTCCTCCGCGAGACGCCGGAGGAGAACTTCGCGCAGCAGGCGAAAGCGTATCTCGCCAACCCGCGCCGCGCCCGGGAGCAGTTCGCTCCGGAGTTCAACTTCGCGGCCCTCGACGGAAGCCCCGTCCGCCTGCAGGACCTGCGCGGGAAAGTCGTGCTCCTCGATTTCTGGGCGACCTGGTGCGCGCCCTGCGTAGAGGCTCTGCCCGATTTGAAGCACCTGGTCAAGAAGAAGAGCGCAGAGCCGTTTGTGTTGATCAGCGTCAGCGCGGATCAGGACCGTGCCACCCTCGAACAGTTTGTCCAGAAGAACGGGATGTCTTGGAAACAGTGTTGGGACGAAACCGGGAAGATGAGCCGGAGCCTCTTCGGCGTCACGTCGTTTCCGAGCTACCTCCTTCTCGATCCTGAGGGCGCCGTTCTGTACAGCTCCGTCGGCTTGTCGTTTCGTGGCACGGCGCGCCTCTTTTCCGAGGTGGACAAGGCCGTCCGAAAAGCGAAGGAACGGGACCTCGCCGCTCGACCGCCCGGCTCCTAGCGCCCCCACGCGGCGATGAATCGACCGGAGAGCCTCCCGGGGAAGATTGGGCCTCTCCCTAGACTCTCCCCAGCGTCCCGCGCGAGGTGTGCTCGGGCGGATGGACTACAATCCCCGAAAGTCCGGACGGTGTGTTCCACAACTTGCTGCGCTCCGCGGCAAAAACTCGAAGGGAGAGGCCTCAATGACGCGAGAACGGCTATGGAAGGGTCTTTTTCTCAGCGTGGTGACGCTCGTGGCAACTTCGCTTCCCGTATCGGGAGCGGAACGACGGCGAAACGGAACCGGCCCGGCGATACACGCGACGGCTTCCTCGATGCCTTCCTCGCCGAGCTACGGCACAGACGCGTATTCGGTGTCGTCGACCTGGGCGGGCGGAATGAACGTGGCCTACTCGCCGGCAACCATCTTCAGTCTCGATAACGGCGGCGGCTTCTACCACCTGACTGCCGCCGGCGACAACATGGTCGGAGCGATTCAGATTCCGTCCGGAGTCATCATCGACTACGTCAGCTTCGAAAACTGCGACACCGCGGGCGGTCACTACACGCTCTACCTCTATGACGACGGCGGCCCGGACATCACGGTCTTCGACAGCCTCGCCAAGCCCGGCTGCGGCTGGGATTTCAACGCGGTTGCATTGGACTGGCAGTACGACTCCAACCTTGAACACGGCCTGACGTTCTATATCGCGCAGAATGCGTCGGCGCCGGCGGACGACACGGACGGAGTCCGCGGAATCAACGTCCACTGGTATCGTCACGTCAGTCCGGCACCGGGAACGGCGACGTTCAACGACGTGCCGCTCAGCGACCCGGCGTTCCAGTACATCGAGGCCCTGGTCGCGTCCGGCGTCACCGCCGGCTGCGGCGCCGTACCGCCGCTGTATTGCCCCGATGCCACGTTGACCCGCCGGCAGATGGCAGTCTTCCTTTCCAAGGCGCTGGGTCTGCACTGGCCGCTGTAGACGATCGCGCGCGGCAATTTCCAGGGGCCGGCTTTCGGGCCGGCCGCTTCTTTTCGTAAGTTCGCGGGAGCACGCGGCGAGATGATGGCGGAAGCGTGTGGGAGTCGAACCCACCCGTCCCGGCGTGAGCCGCGACGCCGACGGATTTGAAGTCCGCGAGGGTCACCGGACCCCGTGCGCTTCCGGGGCGAATTATGTCTGAAAGAAACCTCCACCCCGACCCCTCCCGGAGGGCGTAGGGAACAAGATACATTCCTGCCCCGCAGGTCGGACTTCTCCACCGGGGGGACGTGTCGAGCTTGGGATCTTTCGCTTCGCTCAGGATGACAGCGATAGGAAAATCCTCAGTCACTGGAGCCAAAGCGTGACCCGATCGCGACGCCAACTCGGACCGCTCCTCATCCTGCTCTCGTTCGAGGCGGCAACGGCTTTCGCCCAGTGCCTGGCGGGCAGATGGGTGAGCCTCGCCTCGATGAACGAACCGAGGCAGGAGCTCGCCGCAGCTGAACTTGGCGGAATGATCTACGCCGTCGGAGGGCTCGTGGGTCGCGCAACCGCGAACGAGATCTACGATCCCGTGAACGATCGTTGGAGCTTCGGAGCGGATTTTCCGACCCCCACGGACCACGCCTGGTCCGTTGCCTTCGAGGGTCTGCTCTACGTCGGGGGCGGAAGCAGAAATCGAGCCTTCTCCTACGACCCGGCGACCGATGCCTGGAACGAGGTCGCCTCCTCTGCTTACGTGCATGGAGGAACACCTGCGGCGGCCGTCCTGGACGGCCGGATCGTCGTGGCCGGGGGAACCGGAGGCGGGATGGTCGGCAACGAGGTGGAGGCCTACGATGCCTTGACCGACCGATGGTCGTTACTCGCACCTATGAGCTGCGCCAGAAACCACACCGCCGGAGGAGTGGTCGGAGGCAAGTTGTACGTGGCGGGAGGCCGTCAAGGCAACCAGTCCTGCCTCGAAGTCTACGATCCCGCCGCGGACATCTGGACCAGAAAGGCTCCGCTGCCGACCGGTCGCTCCGGGCTCGCGGGAGCTGTGGTCGGGGACTGCTTCTCCACGTTTGGCGGCGAGGGCAACCCGACCGATCCGAATGGAATCTTTCACGAGGTCGAAGCCTACGATCCGGCAAACGATGAATGGACGCGGCTGCCACCGATGCAGACGGCGCGTCACGGCATCTATGCGGCGGTCCTGAACGACGTGGTCTATCTTCCCGGAGGGGCGACTCGAGAGGGTTTCGACGCAACCGGAGTCAATGAGGCGTACGTGTTCGAAGTGCCCCCCGGGTCGGCCCCGCGTCAGCCGGTGATTCTCAGCCCGCGCCCGCGGGCGACGCCTCGGTCAGTTTCCAGGGAGTGAGCGAGATTCCCGTTCCGGGGACGCGGTCCTGAGGCTTACGATCCGCTCGTGACGCTCTCCCCCGGCTCGCGCCTCGGGCCCTACGAGATCCTCGCGCCCCTGGGCGCCGGCGGGATGGGAGAGGTGTACCGCGCGCACCATCCCAGGCTCGGGCGCGAGGTGGCGATCAAGGTCCTCCCCGAGCGCGTCGCGGCCGACCCGGAGGCGCTGGCGCGCTTCGAGCGCGAGGCTCGGGCGGTCGCCTCGCTCTCGCACCCGAACATCTTGGCGATCTTCGATTTCGGCTCGGAGGGCGGAGTCTCCTACGCAGTCACCGAGCTTCTCGAGGGTGAGACGCTCGCCGCGCGGATCGCGCGGGGCCCGATCCCGACCGAGGCGCTGGCGCGAGTCGGCGCGGAGATCTGCGCGGCGCTCGCCGCGGCGCACCGGAAGGGCATCGTCCACCGGGACCTGAAACCGGCCAACGTGATACTGACGAAATCGGGCGTCAAGCTGCTCGACTTCGGTCTGGCCAAAGCGGCTTCGCCGCTCGTTGCCGGCGATGACCTGACCGCGGCCCAGACATCCGCGCCAGACGTGACCCGCGAGGGGGTCATCGTGGGAACGCTGTCGTACATGTCTCCCGAGCAGCTCGAGGGAAAGCCGGTGGATGCGCGGACGGACATCTTCGCACTCGGCGCGACGCTGTACGAGATGGCGACCGGAAAGAAGGCCTTCGAGGGACAGAGCCAGGCGGCTCTCCTCTCGGCGATTCTGACGAGCGAGCCGCCTCCCGTCTCCACCGTTCGGCCGATGAGCCCTCCTGCCCTCGACCGCCTCGTCAAGGTGTGCCTCGCAAAGGACCCCGACGCCCGCTGGCAGACCGCACACGACGTCGGGCTCCAGCTGCAGACGATCTCCGACGGCAGCCCCGCGTCGCCGGTCGCGGCGGTCGGCGCCCCTGCGCGTCCTCGCGCCCGGTGGCTCCCCTGGGCGATCGCCGCCGCCGCGCTGGCGCTCGCCGCGTTCGCGCTGCTGCGGGCCGGGAGGCCGGGCCCGGTGCCCGCCCGGGCGGTTCACTTCCCGCTTCCGCCTCCAACGAACTGGGCCTTCTTCTCCACGTTCGAGACGACGGAGACGGCGGTTTCACCCGACGGGTCTCAGATCGCCTTCGTGTCTTCGCCGTACGCGGCGTCCGCGGCGCGGCGCGGCATCGCCGCCTCGGACGCCCCCGGCACGCGCGGCATCTGGATCCGTGACCTCTCCTCGCTCGAGTCCCGGCCGGTGCCGGGAACCGAGGACGCCACCTCGCTCTTCTGGTCCCCGGATGGCGGATCGCTCGGCTTCTTCACGCCGGGGAAGCTGAAACGGATCCTGCTCTCCGGGGGCGCGGCCGTTCCGATCTGCGACGTCGCCGCAGGCGGAGGCAAGTCCGGAACCTGGGGCGCGGGAGGCGACATCCTGTTCACGAGCATTCAGGCGCCGGTGATCCTCCGGGTGCCGGCGGCGGGCGGCACGCCGGTGAAGCTGGTCGAAGCGCAGGCCTCGCAGGAGGAGGTTGCCTTAGGCTGGCCGTGGTTTCTGCCCGACGGCAAGCGCTTCCTCTACGTCGTGCGCCTCCGCAACGGCGAAGGACGGCTGAAGTTGGCCGAGCCGGGCAAGGCACCGCGCGCGATCGGGCCGATGAGCTCTGCCGCGCAATACGCCGGTCCGGGCTTTCTGGTCTTCGCCCGGGAGGGAGCGCTTCTCGGCCAGAGGTTCGACCTCGAGAGCGGTCGCCTGACGGGCAATCTCTTCTCGATCGCCGAGCACGTGAACTACTTCTACTCGAGCGCCCATGCGTCTTTCGCCGCGTCGCCGTCGGGCACGCTCGTCTACCAGTCCCACGACGACGTGAGCCGGCTGGCCTGGATCGACCGCGCGGGCCGGCTCGTCGAAACGATCGGGCCGCCCGGCAACTATCTGAATCTCTGGGTCGCCGCGAACGGGCGCAGGATCTTCTACGACCGGACGCGCCCCGGGATCGGGACCTTCGACGTCTGGTCGTTCGACCTCGAGCGCGGCGTCGAAACGCCCATCACCTCGGAGCCCGACACAGAGATCGCCCCGGTTCTGCTGCCAGACGGCAAGAGCATCGTCTATTCGGCCAACCGCGGGGGCGCGCCCGAGCTCTTCCGCCGGAACCTGGAAGACGGCCGCGAGGAGCAGCTCACCAGGGTCACGAGAACGTTCCAGATTGCGCAGGACGTGTCGCCCGACGGACGCACCCTCGCCTACGTCCAGAGGGGCGCCCAGGGCAACTTCGACATCTGGACGCGTCCTCTCCAGGGATCCGTTCAGCCCACGGTGCTCGTGCAATCCCCGTTCGACAAGAAGGATGTCCGCTTCTCGCCCGACGGCCGTTTCCTCGCCTTCATCTCCACGGAGTCGGGTCAGGCCGAGGCCTACGTGATGCCTTATCCGGGCCCGGGCGAAAAGATCCGGGTGTCCTCAGGCGGCGCGCGCCTTCTCCAGTGGGGCCGGGACGGCAAGGAGCTCTTCTATCTGTCGGCCGACGGGCGCTTGATGGCTCTGCCGTTCCGGGCGAACCCCACCCTCCAGACCGGCGCGCCGGTGGCACTCTTCACCGTCGAGGGAAAGCCCTGGCTCAACTTCGCTCTGTCGGTGGACGGAAAGAAGTTTCTCGCGGTCGTCCCCGAGACCGCGGCGGACGAGCAGCCAATGACCGTGGTCGTGAACTGGACCGCGGGGATTCCGAAAAACTGAAAGCCCGACTCAGGCGAAGCCGCGCGGAGCAGGAGCCGCCGTCGCGGTCGGGGCCTGCACGCGCCACACTTCGACCTGGCCGTTGACGAGCTCGAGGAACGCGTCGAGCTGCTCGAGCACCTCGAAGACCGTGGCCGGCCCGTCCACCGTGCGGGTGGAAAACGAGATCGCCGCGTTCGCGCGATCGAGCCGGAAGCGCCGGTGCCCGGTCGCTTCGGACTGGGTCAGCCGATAGGCCTCGACCCAATGACCGTCCACGCTTCCCGTGAGCCCGACCGTGTATCGCGTGTCGGTACTGGCGATTTCGCCCTTCAGAGTCGAATGGTCCACCGCGACCTCACCCCCGTCCCGCTCGTTTCTGTTCGCCATGGAGCCCTATTAACGCAAAGGAAGGGCCAGCCTGCAACATATTGACAGACAAAGGTTTTCCGGAACTATCCTCCAGACGCGACGCCGGGAGTGTTACCCGAGGTAACGCGGGTCGAGGTTCAGAACCCTGGAGGCCGCTCCCCCGCGACACCGGAGGCCTTCTCGAGAGCGATGCCGGCCGTGGCGATCGTCCCCTCGTCGAAGAGCCGCCCGATGAGCGACACGCCGTGCGGCACACGCCGCGGGGTCGAAAAGGTCGGCATCGGGTTCTTCGGATCCGGTGCCCAGTCGTTGCGCGCCTCGCCCACCTCGACGAACCCCGTTCGGACCACGAGGGCCGGGTGGCCGGTGAAGTTGGTGATAGTGAGGATCTCGCCACGGAGGGAGGGGACGAGGAGCAGGTCGACCTTCTGAAAGACGCGCTCCATCTCCTGAGCCACCTTGCGGCGCATGCGGTCGGCCTGGACGTAGTCGACCGCCGAAAGAAAGCGCGATTGCCGGAAGATGTTCGGCCAGGCGTCGGGGACCTGCATCTTCAGCGCATCCATTCCGTGCGAGAGGGTGAGCTCTTCGAAGGCGGCCGCCGCCTCGGCGAAGAGGATCGTATTGAGCGAGTCGTACGGCCAGTCCGGCAGGCCGACCTCGACGGGAACCATCCCCAGCTTGCGAGTCGTCTCGAGCGCTTTTCGGTCCACCTCGGTCGCCGGATTTTCGTTCATCCACCGCGGGAGGAAGCCGACCTTCAGACCCTTCACGGACCCGTTCGCGTCGAAGTCGAGACGACTCGGCACGCTCGAAAGATCGCCGGGGTCCGGCCCCGAGATCGCCTGGAGCACGAGCATCGAGTCCTCGACGCCGCGCGTCATCGGCCCGAGCTTGTCGAGACTCCAGCAGAGCGCCATGGCGCCCGTGCGCGGGACCTTGCCGAAGGTGGGCCGAAGCCCCACAACGCCGCAGCGCATCGCGGGGTCGACGATCGATCCTCCCGTCTCGCTGCCGATCGAGAAGCTCACCAGCGCGGCCGCGGTCGCCGCTCCCGGCCCCGCGCTCGATCCGCCCGAGCCTTCCTCGAGGAGCCAGGGATTCATGGTCTGGCCGCCGAACCAGACGTCATTGAGCGCGAGGGCGCCGAGAGAGAGCTTCGCCAACAGGACGGCTCCGGCCCGCGCAAGCCGGTCGACGACGACGGAGTCGGCGTCCGGCACGCGGTTGCGGTACGGCTCGGCGCCGTAGGTCGTCAGGATGCCCTTCGTGTCGAGGAGGTCCTTCACGCCGAAGGGAATCCCGTGCAGCGGTCCGCGGTATTTTCCGGCCGCGATCTCCGCGTCGGCGCGTTTGGCCTGGGCGAGCGCCGTGTCGCGGGTCAGCGTGATCACGCTGCGGATCTTCCCGTCGAGGCGCCCGACCCGCTCGAGGTAGATCCGCGTCAGTCGCTCGGACGACAGGGCTCGCGTCTTGATCCAGTGGGCCTGCGCCGTCACGGGGGCGAAGGCGATGTCGTCGTCCTTCTTCGGCAGCGGTCCAGGGTTCGCCGCACTCGCAACGAACCGGTCCCGTGTCGGACCAGGCGGCACTCCGGGGATCATCGGATTCCAGAGCGTCGCCGGAACCAGATCCGTCCCCAGGGCGAGCTTCCGCGGACCCGTGCGCCGCTCCATGGTCGACGCCATCGCCCGCTGCCAGCTCGCCGCGACCTGAGCCTGTTCGGCCGGCGTGAATTCGATGCGGACGAGCTTCTGCGCCTCGGCAACGGTCGCGGGCGTGATCCCGGGTCCCGCGGGCGGGCCCGTGCCGAACGCGGGGGGCGTTCCCGCGACGGGGGTGACCGGCGGATCGGGCGCGGCGTCGGCTCGCCTCGCGCAGGCGGCTCCGACAACCCCGGCAGCGGTGCGCGACAGGAACCTGCGGCGGGACTGCGGCATGGTTTTCTCCTTCAGGCGTATCCTATGTGGTGAGGCCTCGAGCCAGCGCAGTAAGACCTCGTGCCAGGTCCATGCGACTCTCGGCGGTCGGGCCATCGCGCCGCGGGCCGAGGTGGGGGAAGCCTGAGCCGGCCTTCGGGACGCAGGTCGGGGATCTCTTCGGTCCGACGGTCTCGGCTCTAATCGCGTGAGGGTCAAGCGCATAATGCGCTATCCAGCGAAAAGGAGGCCTGAAGATGACCAGAGGGATCGCATCGGTTGTGGCTCTGGTGCTCGCAGCGGCGCCCCTGGCGGCGCAGAATCTGACATCGTCGCCCAGGTCAGCCCGGTCAGACCCCCCGGAGGCACCGGCGAAGGTCCTTCGCCAGCTGCCCGAGACCTTCGGCACGCAGCAGGTGACCTACGTTCAGATCCCGGCCAACGCCTTTCAGCCCCACGAATCCACTGAGACCTACGCGAGCGACAACTACGGCCTCGGCCCCCGCTGGCCGACCGGGACGTCCCATGACCTGCTGGCTCCTCTGCATCTGCCGGCAGGCGCCAAGATCATCTATCTCGAGCTCGACTACGTGGACAGCAGCGCGACCGGAGTGGTTTTCGGCACGCTGGCGGTCTGTACCTACCTGGGCCAGAACTGCGTGCTCTACCCGACGGTGGCAGAAGGACCGGCCGACTGCCTGGTGCCGGGATTCATCTGCTCCGGGATCGCTGCGGCTCCCGGCCTGGGAAGTCGGTCGGCCGACTTGAGCGGCGAAGGCATCACGGTGAGCAACTTTGTGAACTCGTACACCGTTCTCGCCGAACCGACGCTGGCGGACGGATCGGAGAAGATCGCGGGGATGATCGTCGGGTACGTGCTCCAGGTCAGCCCGGCTCCGGCACTCCCGACCTTCAACGACGTGCCGGCGAGCGATTTCGGCTACCAATACATCGAGGCCCTCGCGCTTTCCGGCATCACGGGCGGATGCCAGGCCTCGCCGCCTCTCTTCTGTCCCGACTCTTTCTTGACGCGGCGGCAGATGGCAATTTTCCTCGCAAAGGCCCTCGGCCTGCAGTGGCCCTATCTCATCTTCTAAACGCAGTTCGGGCTGCGGGTTCACGGCCCGAGGCCCCGATCCCATTCGAGTCGGGACCACGGGAAGGTCTCTCGCGCTGCGACAGCTCCTCGGGAAGGCCAGCCCGGGGATGCGCCAGCCATTTCCGTTCCTCGGGCGCCGCTGTGAACGAATGGTCGAGCCGATCCTCGCCCAAATCAAGAGGATCGAGTCGGAGGTCCCGACGAGCTGAGTCCCATCGCGGAGTTCGACCCGCAGTTTGCCCTGAACGCCGGGAGGGGCTGCGGCCGATACGTGAAGGCCGCGATAGCCTCCCTCGCGAGCCCCGGCTCTTCGTCTATCACCGGCACGGTGCTCAACGTCGAACGCGACTGCGACGAGCAATCGAATCCGAGAAGGAGAGCCTCTATGCCTTGCATCACCGTCGGTAAAGAAAACTCCGGCAACATTGATCTCTATTACGAGGACCATGGCGCGGGTCAGCCCGTCGTTCTCGTCCACGGTTGGCCGCTCTCTGGCCGGTCGTGGGAGAAGCAAGTTCCGGCGCTCCTCGAAGCGGGTTACCGGGTCATCACCTATGACCGAAGAGGATTCGGCGAATCGAGCAAGCCGACGTTCGGGTACGACTACGACACGTTCACGGCCGATCTGCACGCGCTCGTGACCAGGCTCGACCTCCGAGACACGGCGCTGGTCGGCTTCTCGATGGGAGGCGGCGAGGTCGCCCGCTACCTGGGAACGCACGGATCCGAGCGCGTGTGCAAGGCCGGTTTTCTCGGGGCCATTCCGCCGTTCCTGCTGAAGACGCCCGACAACCCCTCCGGTGTCGAAGGCGCCATTTTCGACGGAATCAAGAAAGGCCTCGTCGCGGACCGCCCGGCGTTTCTCTCGGCTTTTTTCCAGAACTTTTACAATGTCGACGTCCTGAACGGAAAGCGCGTCAGCGACGACCTGGTCCGGCTGAGCTGGAGCATCGCCGCCGGCGCTTCGCCGAGGGGCACACTCGACTGCGTCTCGGCGTGGCTTACGGACTTCCGCAAAGACCTCGCGAAGATCGACGTGCCGACGCTCGTCGTGCACGGCGATGCCGACCGGATCGTGCCCGTCGACGCGACCGGAAGGCTCACGCACGAAGCCGTCGCGGGAAGCAAGCTGGTGGTCGTGAAGGACGCGCCCCACGGCTTCCCCTGGACCCACGCGGAAGAGCTCAACCGAGCGCTGCTGGAGTTTCTCGGGAGGGGAAAGTGAGAGTTCCGCCCCTGCGGTTGAGGCGGGGAGCGCACGGCGCTCCCCCGCCAAATGGGCTCTATGCGGCTTTCTGAATCATCCCGTGCGGATCGAGAACGAACTTCTTGGCGACACCGGAATCAAAGCTCCTGTATCCCTCGGGGGCATCCTTCAGGGAGATCACCGTTGCGTTGACGATCTTCGCGATCGGCAGACGATCATGGAGGATCGCCTGCATCAGCGCACGGTTGTACTTGAGAACCGGGGTCTGGCCCGTAGACAAGCGGTGCGACTTCGCCCAGCCCAGGCCGAAGCGCATCCGCAGATTGCCGTGACGCGCGGCCTCGTCCTGCGATCCCGGATCCTCCGTCACATACAGGCCCGGAATACCGATTCGACCGGCGGCGCGGGTAATCGTCATCAGGGAGTTCAGGACGGTTGCGGGAGCCTCGGTGGTGTGGCTCTGGCCGTGACCCCTCGCCTCGAAGCCAACGGCGTCCACCGCCGCATCGACCTCCGGCACGCCGATGACCGATTCGATCAACTCCTCGAGCTTGTCGCTCTTGGTGAGGTCGATCGGCTCGAAGCCGACGGATTTCGCGTGCGCGAGCCGTTCCTGATTCATGTCGCCGATCATGACGACGGCGGCTCCGAGGATGTGCGCCGAAGCGGCGGCGGCAAGCCCGACGGGCCCGGCGCCCGCAACGTAAACCGTGGATCCGACCCCGACGCCTGCCGAGACCGCGCCGTGGAAACCCGTCGGCAGGATGTCGGACAGCATAGTCAGGTCGCGGATCTTCTCGAGCGCCTGCGCCTTGTCGGGAAACTTGAGAAGGTTGAAATCCGCGTACGGAATCATGACGTAGTCCGCCTGGCCGCCGATCCAGCCGCCCATGTCCACGTAACCGTAGGCGCCTCCCGCGCGACCCTTGTTCACGTTCAGGCACACGCCGGTATTTCCTTCCCGGCAGGTCCGGCATCGGCCGCAGGCCACGTTGAACGGCACCGTCACGAGATCCCCGATTTCCAGATATTCGACGTCCTTGCCCTTCTCGATGATCTCGCCGGTGATCTCATGCCCCAGCACCAACCCCTTGGGGGCGGTCGTCCGGCCGCGAACCATGTGCTGATCGGACCCGCAAATATTCGTGCAGACGACCTTCAGGATGACGCCGTGATGGATGTCCTTGCCGCCGGGATCAACGAACTTCGGATAGTCGATCGATTGGACCTCGACCTTTCCGGGTCCGAGGTACGCCACGCCGTGATTGCTTGCCATGAGTGTTCCTACCTCTCTCCCTGTTAACTCTGTTCGCTCGGTTCGCTAGAACGCCGCCGCGCCGGCTTCGGCGACGGCATGATCCTGCTCGCCCGAGCCGCCGCTGACGCCGATGGCACCGACGACCTTGCCGTCCTTCTTCAGCGGAATTCCGCCCGCGAAGACCATGATCCGGCCGCTGTTGGAAGCGTGAATGCCGAAGAACTGCCCGCCGGACTGCGAGTGCGTCGCGAGGTCCTTCGTGGCGATATCGAACGCGCGTGAGGTGTAAGCCTTCTTGATCGAGATATCGATGCTCCCGAGCCAGGCCCCATCCATGCGCACGTGGGAAACCAGATTGCCTCCCGCATCCGCCACGGCAATGTTCATCGGCTGTCCGACTTCCTGGGCCTTCTTCTCCGCCGCTGCGATGATTCTCCTTGCGTCCTGTAGCGTCACCATAGAAATCCTCCGCCTTTCTTGCTGTTGACCTAAAACGCCGCGCCTTTAGCGACGCGGCGCGATTCTCCAGAGCTCGCCGTTCCTCTCGTCCGTGACGACGTACAGCGCACCGTCCGGGCCCTGGCGCACGTCGCGCACGCGCTGGCCGCGGTCGGCGAGGAGGTGCTCCTCGCCGGTCACGCGATCGTTCTCGAGGGTCAGACGCACGAGGTTCTGATCTTTGAGGTTGCCGACGAAGAGGCTACCGCGCCACGCCGGGAACGCGTCACCCGTATAAAACTCCGCGCCGGACGGAGCGATCACCGGGTCCCAGTAATATACCGGCGCCTCGAAGCCGGGGCGGGCGGCCGCCACGGCGCCGGGGATCGGCGCCCCCGAGTACTCCTCGCCCCACGCGACGAGCGGCCAGCCGTAGTTCTTTCCCTTCTCGATCCGGTTCAGCTCGTCGCCGCCTTTCGCGCCGTGCTCTACGACCCAGAGTTGTCCCTGCGGATCGAAGGCCGCGGACTGCACGTTCCGGTGGCCGAGCGTCCAGATTTCGGGCCGGGCGTTCGCCTGCCCGACGAAAGGGTTGTCCGGCGGGGTCGAGCCGTCCGGCGCGATGCGCAGGAGCTTGCCCAGGTGACTGTCGAGGCGCTGCGCCTGCGGCCGCATTTGCTTGTCCGAGCGCTCGCCCAGGGTCACGAACAGCATGCCGTCCGGACCAAAGACGAACCGCGAGCCGAAGTGCAAGGCGCCGTCGTAGGTCGGCATCGTCTGGAGGATCACTCGAACCTGTTCGAGGCGCCGCCGATCGACCGACAGCGCCGCGCGAGCGACGCTGGTGCCGTTACCCCCCGGCCGAGGCTCGGAATAGCTCAAAAAGATCGTTCGGTCGGAGGCGAATCCGGGGCTCAGCGCGACGTCGAGCAGGCCACCCTGGCCGCCCACATCCACCGCGGGCACGCCGCTGATCGGCGGCCCGACCTCCCCGGATGCCGAGACGACCCG
>JBKJWL010000003.1:0-31402 GCA_046716885.1 Thermoanaerobaculia bacterium
AAGGACGTTCCGCTCGAGATCGTCTTCGAGCGCATCGACCGGATCCGCGAGACCTACGGCCCCGGCGTCGGAGTCCAGGTCACCGGCGGCGACCCGACACTGCGGCCGCGGGGCGAGCTCGTCGCGATTGTGCGACGCGTCGCCGAACGCGGGCTGCGGCCATCGCTCTTCACCAACGGGATCCGCGCTTCGCGCGATCTGCTCGAGGAGCTCGGAGGGGCGGGGCTCTTCGACGTCGCCTTCCACGTGGACACGACCCAGCGGTTCAAAAAGTATCCGAACGAAGAGGCCCTGAACGCGGTGCGCCGTGAGTACATCGAGCGTGCTCGAGGACTCAAGATCGCCGTGATCTTCAACACGACGGTCCACGGGGGGAACCTGGAAGAGGTGCCGATGCTCGTGCGCTTCTTCCTCGAGAACTCCGACGTCGTGGGGATGGCCTCTTTCCAGGTCCAGGCCGCAACGGGGCGGGGCGAGTGGCGGGAGCGGGCGCCGCAGGTGACTCCGGAGGGAATCCGGGAGCGGATCCGACGCGGTGTGGATCTCCCGCGCCTGGCGTGGGACACGGCGCTGGTGGGGCATCCCGACTGCAACCGCGGAACGATGCTCGCGACCGTCGGCGGCCGCGCGGTCGACGTTCTGACGGATGCGCCCCTTTACGAGCGCTTCCTCGAGGAGTTCCGGCACGTCTCGTTCGACCGTCGGGACGTCCCGCGCACGACGCGGCAGGTGCTGCGGACGGCTTTCGTCCACCCGTACTGGGTCCTCCGAGGCGGGTGGTTTCTGGCGCGCAAGCTCTGGTCGGTGCGCGGGCCGCTGTGGAGGAGGGAACGGATCGGCAAGATCACCTTCTTCGTCCACAACTTCATGGACGCGGGGGCGCTGGACCCCGAGCGAGTTCGTAACTGCGCCTTCATGATCATGACCGCCGAGGGCCCGGTCTCGATGTGCGAGCACAACTCGCGGCGCGACGAGTACATCCTGATGCCCCTTCCCGTTCCGGGACTGCCGGGGACTTCGTTCGATCCCAGGACCGGAGTGACTTGAGCGGCGCTTTCGTGGAGCGCCCTGCTAGAATCACCACATCGCAGATCCCGGACCCATCCGAGCTCCCATCGGCGTGCGCGAGACCACCGAGGCCGTCCCCCGAGGCGGGGACCGGGCGGACTCGCTGGCCCTGCGATTCGACGCGACGCGGCGCGTCTTCCTGCGCTTCGAGCTGGCCCTGGAGGGCGCCGACGCCCTCGAGGCCCTGCGCTACGCGCGCCGCGCGATGATCCGCGAGGAGCGGACGCGGGGACTCGAGTGGGACGAGCCGTCCATGGAAGATCCGACGCTATCGGGGACCGAGATCCGGTGGTTCCTGCTCGCCTCGCAGGCGGCCTGGTGCCGGGAGAAGATCGCCGAGCTCGTCGAGCGGGCCAACCGCGCCATCGCGGCCCTCCGCGACCCCCGGGGCCCCTAACAGGGCCCCGAGCGTTACCTTTCGTAACACTTTCGCTCGGGGCCCGCGGGCCCGCGGCAAGCTCCTCTTGCGAAACCTCCGTCTATCGAGTCGTTTACGCGAGGGCCGGTCCCCGGGCACAGGGTTCGCTTTATTAGAGCTCAATGGCGAACCGCATCGCGTTGTCCGAAATCGAAGAAACGACCGATCCGATCGGGTTCTCCGCCGGCTCTACGGCGCCCCGGCTCGAGGAGGACACGGTCACGGTCCGCTGTCGCCTGCTCACGACCGACGACGCTGCCCTCGAGGCTCTGCGCTACGCGCGCCGCGCCATGCTCAGGGAGGAATGGACACGGGGCGTCGAGGAGGGGGAGCCCTCCCTCGAGGAGGCCGTCTTCTCGGCGTTTGAGGTCACCTGGTCGGTTCGCGCCGGGCAACGCGAGGGGTGCCGCGCCAAACTCCAGGAGCTCATCGAACGCGCCGACCGGGTGCTGCGGGAGCGTTCCCCAGCGGGGACGCGCTGATCAGGCGCGGGGACGGGCCGACGCGCATACAATTCACTCGATGAGCGGCCGTCGCATCCGTAACCTGGTTCTGCTGGCGGCGCTCGTCGGCGTCGGCTACTGGATCTACAAAGACCGCCCGACGCTTTCGGGCATCGTCGACTCCCTCACGAGCCCCCTGATGGGGTCCCGCGCCGCGGTGAAGACCTCGGAGCGCAAGCGGGTCGTGGGCGATGCGACCACCGCGATCACCGAGCAGGTCGAGCTGCCGGTCGGCTCCGTGCGAGAGGGGATGGGGGGGCGCGAGGTGAAGGAGCTCCTGGGCAACCCCGAGAAGTCCGAGAAGGAGTACCGGGACGGCGTCACGCGGTCGACCTGGACCTACACGCGCGCCGCGCGTGTCATCGTCCTCGAGAACGACCGCGTCGTTTCGATCACCGTCCTCCGATAGCCCGCGCGCTGGCGGCGGCGCCGAGCAGGCCGACTCGCCAGTCGAGCACGACGCGCACGGGGATCCGGGCGAGAAGCTCGACCATGGGCCGCTTGTCGTGGAAGGACCGGAGGAACGCGGGCCGTCGCAGCTCGGCAAGGATCTTCGGCGCGATGCCGCCCGCGACATAGACGCCGCCCGTCGCGCGGTACTGTAGCGCGAGGTTGCCGGCCTCCGAACCGTAGATCGACACGAAGGCCTCGAGCGCCAGGCGACAGAGCCGGTCCCGGCGCGCCAGGGCGAAGCGCGAGATGACGGCGGCCGGGTCCTCCGATCGGAAGGCGGCGGCGACTCGCGCGCTCTCCCTGGCCGCGCCGTCCCGCTTCAGGAACTCGTAGAGCAGCGCCAGGCCGCCTCCCGACAGAATGCGATCCCGCGTCGCACGGCCGAACTGGCCCCGCAGAAACACGACGAATCGGTCTTCGAGCGGGTTGCGCGGCCCGAAGTCGGCATGGCCGCCCTCCGAGGGCACGACTTCGACGTGGCCCGATCCTCGCACGACCACGGCCTGACCCAGGCCCGTACCGGCCCCCAGGATTGCGACCGGGCCGCCCGGTTCCGCCTGTCCCCGCTTCAGCGTCGCGACCTGGCGCGGCCGCAGAAAGGCCAGACCGAGGGCCGCCGCGACGAAATCGTTGACGAGCGCCACGCGCGGGATTCCGCACCTACGCGACAGCCGGGATTCCTCGAGGCGCCACGGCAGCTTCGTGACCTTGGCCTTCCCGTCTCGGACCGGCCCGGCGACTCCGAAGCCGGCCGCGGCCGGTCTCGAGGTCCCGGAGTCCAGGAACTCCTCGACGATCTCTTCCAGGCCGGGATAATCGGCGCTGGCGTATCGCTCCATGCGACCGAGGTGGCTTCGGCGGGGGCCGATGTCGACGATCGCGATCGCGGTCTTCGTGCCGCCGATATCCCCGGCCAGGACGCGCATCCGGGCCAAGCTACCACTCGGGCGCGTTAGAGTCGGGGCCGCGTGACGCTTGCGGAGGAGATCGCTCTTGCCGCGGGCGGCCAGGTCACGCGGGCAAAAAAAAGCCCCGGGAGGGGTGGGGCCGCCCGGGGGGCGAAAGGAGGAGGTTGAGGTTCCTTTGCTCGATCACTAGAGAGAGCAATCCGGCGGCCAACCAGGCCGAGACGGCAAGTGCCTCGCTCCCAGCGAGTTACGATATGGGCGATCGGATCAAGTGACGCGAATTGTCAGGCGTGGCGCACTGGCGGTAACGAGTATTTTCCGGAGAGCCGGCGCCGGCCTCTTGACGGCTGCGCTCCTGCTCTCGACCGCCGGCTGCTCCTACATGTTCTCGGAGAAGCGCACGGTCTACCAGTTCGACCCGCCCTACGGCGTCGACAGTCCAGAGTTCCTGCGCTCCCTCGACGGGCTCGGCACCGAGATGGTCGCGGGCAACCGGGCCCGACTGCTGCAGAACGGGGACGGGATTTTTCCGGAGATGGAGTCGGCGATTGCCGGGGCGAAGCTCTCGATCAACCTCGAGATGTACATCTTCGACGACAGCGAGACCGGGGCCCGCTTTTCCCGCGCGCTCGCCGAACGCGCCCGTGCGGGCGTGGAGGTGCGCATTCTCGTGGACGGATTCGGCTCGAGCCTCGGCCCCCTGAAGGAGCAGCTGGAGGCCGCCGGCGCGCAGGTCCGGATCTACAAGCCGCTGCGGATCTACTCGATCGACCGGGTCGGCAACCGCACGCACCGGCGGATTCTTACGGTGGACGGGCACATCGGTTTCTGCGGGGGCGTGGGCTTCGACGACCGCTGGAAAGGCGATGCGCGCACCCCGTCCGAATGGCGCGAGACGATGATCGAGGTGGAAGGCCCCGTCGTCAGGCAGCTCCAGCACGTCTTCGCGCAGGATTGGGTCCACACCACCGGCGAGGTTCTGAACGGGAACAGGCAGTTTCCCCCGATCGCGCAAGGCGGCGCCATTCTGGCTCAGGTGATCGCGGCCTCGCGCACCGACTCCATCTCGATGTCGAAGCTGGTGCTGTACATGGCGATCCAGGCGGCGCGGCGGAGCATCTGGATCGAGAACGCCTACTTCGTGCCCGACCGGCAGATCCGGAAAGGGCTCATCGCGGCCGCGCGGCGCGGCGTCGACGTCAAGGTCATCGTCCCGGGAAAGTACATGGACTTCCCCAGCGTCCGCGCGGCCGCGCGCTACCGCTACGGCGAGCTTCTCGACGCCGGCGTGGCCATCTACGAGTACCGCCCCACGATGATGCACAACAAGGTCATGGTGGTCGACCGAATCTGGTCGACCGTCGGCTCGATCAACTTCGTAAACCGGTCGATGAAGAAGAACGCCGAGGTGAACATCGCGATCTACGACACGGGTTTCGCCTCCGCGGTCGAGAAGATGGTGCGCGCCGACCTCGCCCGATGCGACGTTCTGACCAAGGCGGGCTGGAAGAAACGAGGGCCCCTCGCGCGCTTCGGCGAGTTCTTTTTCTGGCTCTTCTCGGAGAACTACTGAGGGCGTGCTCCTCAGCGGGGTGCTGTTAGGATCTCCCTCTGATGCTCCAGGGACTCCTGACGCTCGAGCGCCCGCTCGTCGTGTTCGACACCGAGACCACGGGAACCAATCCGCGCGCCGATCGAATCATCGAGATCGCGTGTCTGAAGATTCACCCCGACGGCCGCCGCGAGGAATGGATCAGGCGCTTCAATCCAGGCATTCCAATCCCGGCCGGTTCCACCGCAATCCACGGCATTTTGGATGCCGACGTGGCGGCGGCGCCCCGCTTCCGCGAGGCCGCGGCGGAGCTGGCGGCGTTTCTCGCCGACAGCGACCTGGCCGGTTACAACATCGTCGGCTTCGACCTGCCCGTGCTTCGGAACGAGTTTCTCCGCGCCGGCGTGGCCTTCGAGGTCTCGGAGCGGCGGCTCGTCGACGCGCAGCGCATCTTCTTCTCGCGCGAGCCTCGCCACCTGGCCGCGGCCGCCCGCTTCTACTGCCAGAGCGAGCACAACGGGGCCCATGGGGCGCTCGCCGACGCCGAGATGACCCTGAGGGTTCTCGCCGGACAGCTCGCCCGCTACGGCGAGCTGCCACGGACGGTTTCCGAGCTGCACGAGCTCTTCTGCGCGGGCATCGATCAGGATCTCGACCCCGAGGGCCGGATCCGGCTCGTCAACGGCGAGCCGACGGTCAACTTCGGGAAGAACCGCGGCCGCACCCTGCGCGACATGAGCCGCGAGGAGCCCGGTTTTCTGCGCTGGATCCTGAAGGGCGATTTCTCCGAGCAGGTGAAGACGATCGCCCGGAAGTACCTTCCGGAAGGATAGAAGGGGCGCGGCTTACTTTTCCACTCTCCCCGCCTGCCGGAACCTCAGGGTCTCACCGCTGGCGAGGTTGCGCAGGCGGAGGTTGCCGGGCTCGAGCTCGAGCGACCACTTTCCGATGGCGCCCCGCATCGCGAGGGCGCAAGTGGTCGAGCCCAGTGTGTCGCCCACGAAACCGTCGCCCTTGGGTTTCAGTGTGAAGCTGCACGCCGATTCGAGCTCCCGTTCCGTGAAGCGTCCGGCGTCGAGGGACAGAGCCGTGACGGCGGGATCGAAGTGCGGGATGTACGTGAAGTAGATGTCCTGGCCCTGAGCTTCGAGGCGAATCACGCCCTGCTGTCGGACGCTGTCCTTCTCGAACCGCCCGGTCACCTGCAGGAAAAGATCGAAGCGATGGGCGGGATCGATGGTGACCGAGCGGGTGTCGAGCCTCAGGTGGTTCCCCGGCGTCGAGCCCTCGAACGTTCCGGAAAGAATCGAAGCGATGTCGAACACATGGTCCGCGCCAGCGGCACGGAGAGCGGCGGGGGCGAGGGCCAGGTTCAGGGTGACGGCGGCGAGCAGAAGCCTTCTCATAAATCCTCCGGGTGTCTGTTGTGCGAGATCCGTTCCACTCCTTCGAGGCCGATGAGGAGCGGCTGTTCCGCGGGGAAACCCGTGACGGGCCATGGGATTACACCGCCCGCGGGACCTGAACTCCAAGGAGAACGCCGGCGGCCGGCGTCCCCTCAGGAGGACGAGCCGCGCCCGATGTGGGAATCGCGGAGAGGCCCTTGATGGTGCGCTCCATTGCCTTGCGAAAGGCCTCGCTGATCGCCTCCTTCTCGTTGTCGCTGCCTCGATAGTCCGGGCGGAGAACGTCCTCGTTGGCCTCGAACTCGGTCAGAGTGCGTCCGGCCCCGTCGCGGACGGACACGGTCCACTCGGCGACGGCCTCCCAGGCTCCCTGCAGCTTCACCGATGTGAGGCGGTGGATCTGGATCGTGATGACGGCCTCGCCGGGAGTTTCCGACTGCGTCCAGCGGCAGCCCGGAAAGGACTTCTGGATCGCGTCCCGGACGGCGCCGACCGCGCGCTCGGTCGACTCGCGGTCCGCCCTCCGATCCAGGACCTGCAGGTCCCAGCTCACCCGGCGCCCCGGGCAGGGCACTTCCGTATCGGGATAGGCGACCGGACGCACCGGCGCGGGTCCGCACCCGGCCGCGAGGGCCGCGAGGGCCGCGAGCGTCAAGACGGCGAGCGGCGCTCTCGACATGGCAGGCTCAAGAACGCCGGGGAGAGGCCCGCTTCTTCCGTATTCCGTACAGCCGCGACATCTGCGCGAGCTCTTCGCGAAGGTCCTCGACGAGCTCGGGGGGCGACAGGGCCTCCGCATGGCTCCCGTACGCGAGGATGAATCGGCGCGCTTCGCGCACCGATTCGGCAGGCAGCTCGAGGATCGCTTCACCGCCGCGGCCGGTCTCGATCTTCTGCTGCGGATGCCAGATCATCTCCCGGACCTCGTCGGAGACCTCCGGCGAAAAGCGCACGCGGAAGCGGAAGGACCGGCCCTTGCCCACGAAGAGCCCGAACGTGTTGCGGAAGAAAGTGTCCGGGTCGAAGCCCTTCGGGATCGCATAGCGCTCGCCCGTCGAGCGCGCGCTGTCGATGCGCGCCAGGTAGAAGTTCTTGACTTGCGACTGCGATTGATCTTCCGCCAGCACCATCCAGTCCCGGCCGGCGAGGACGAACGCGTACGGTCGGATCACGCGGGGCTCGCCCGGCCCTTCTCCGGGGCGCCGGTAGCGGATCGAAAGCGCGACGCCCTTCTGCAGCGCCTCGGACACCGCCTGCCAGGTCTCTTCCAGCACCGGACGGAAGGCCGCCGCTCGCAATGCGAGCTTCTCCCGCACGATCTCGGGGCGCAGGCGCACGGCCGGGGGCATCAGGCGCGCAAGGCGCTCGTAGCAGGAACGCAGGCTGCTCGCCAGCGGCGTGCCGCCGAGCAGAGCGAGGACCTGCGCCGCGACGCCGATGGAAAAAAGATCCTGGCCGTCGACCGGGAGAAACGGGAGGACGTAGTCGTCGCGGCTGTACGCGTAGCCGTTTTCCTCGCGCCGAAAGTCGATCGGAGCCTCGAGCTCGTCCCGCAGGTAGTCGATGTCCCGCTGGACGGTCTTCGACGAGACCGAGAGTTGCCGGGACAGCGAGCTGGTATTGGGGTGCCGGCCTTCCTTGATCTCGTGATGGATCGTCTGGAGCCGCCGCCAGAGAGGACGGTCCTTGAAAGCTCCTTCGCGGCCCACGCGCCGGATTCTGGGCCCCGGGTCAGAGAGACGCAATGGATTGTCGGGTGGCAGAAAGTGTCCGCGTTGTGCTCGCGGACACCGCGCCGACTGTCAACCCCGGCCGGAACGATGCCGCTAAATATCTGATCGGCAAAGGCTTGCGACCCTCTCGACAGATGGCTCGGCGCTTGCTCCGCCAGAGATCCATCATGCAGATCCCTTACGACCTCGAGTTCGTCGAGAACCGGCCGACCGTGCGGGCAATCGCATTACCTGAGCCCTTCCCGGCCTGGCGGCGGGAGACCACGCAGCGGGAGCCGGACGCCCTGGACTCGATCCTGCGCTGGATCCACCGGCTTCTCTCCCGGCTCGACAAGCGTTGAGCGGCGGTCGTTCCGCCTCGCCCGGTCATTTGACGAGCGGCAGGATCTCCTTGGCGGTTCCCGCTTCCTTGCCGTTGGGGTCGAGCTCCAGATATTTCTGAAGGTGCTCGCGGGCCGGGGCCTTCTTGTTCTGATTGAACGCGGCCATTCCGAGCCAGAAGTGCGCGAGGGCGAAGTCGGGCTTCGCCTCGACGGCCTTCGTGAGGGCCCCCTCGGCGTCTTTCATCTTGCCCTTGTTGTAGAGATCGATTCCCTTGTTGTAGAGGATCTCCGGCGAGTCCGGGTTGGCTTCGGCGTAACGGGCGGTCCACTCCTCCACGCCCTTCTTGTCGCCGAGCTGCCTGGAGGCCTCCGCCAGGACGGCGTAGATATTCGTGAGCGACGGGTCGAGGTCCGTGGCCTTCTGGCCGTACTCGACCACCTTAGCCCAGTCCTTCTTTTCCTGGGAGATCTGCGTGAGCGCGAGCCAGGCAGCGGGCAGGTCCGGGTTCTTCTTGGCCGCCTCGAGAAACCTGGCTTCGGCCGCCGCCTTGTCGCCCGCGTTCAAGGCCTCGACACCCGCGTTGAAGGCCACGATCGACTCGTCGTTGGCCGACGGGGGCGGCGGCGCGGGCGCGCCGGGCGCGGCAGTGGCCGCGACCTCGGAGGTCTTCATGAGCTTGAGGTCGATCTTGCCCATGTCTCCGATCGGAATCTTCTTGTTTTGCTCGGAAGGCGCGTAGCCCTCCTTCTCGAACCGGACGTGGTAGGGCATCGTGCAGTCGCTCAGGAGCGTGCCGTACGAGCCTTTCGCGTCCGTCTTGATCGCGAGCTTGAAGCTCGTCAAGCTCGGGGTCGTCACCGTGATGCTGACGCCTTCGAGGGGCTTGCCCGCCGAGTCGGTCACGACTCCGAGCAGCCTGCACTGCGCGCCGGCGTAGAGATAGCCGGCCCCGAGAAACGCGGCCAGCGCCGCGGCGATCCGAATCGTGGTCCTCATCTCTCTCCTCCCGGGCGGGGCGTAAGTCTCGTCCGCCGGCCCTTGGTCCGGATTCTATGGGAGTCCGGGCCGTACGCGAAAACGAGCCGGCGGCCCAAGAGATTCCGGCCGCTACGAAATCCGGGTGGCGGCGCCGGCGCGCGGCAGAACCTCGAGGATCTGGCCGGCCGTCTTGTACTTGCCCATCGGCATGATGTGGAGCCCCCGGGCGAGCTTCGCGATTCCCACCGCGAGCTCCCGGGCGATCGCCAGGCCCTCGGCCTTCTCGTGCTCCGGGCCGCGCTCGTTGGCCTTTCTCATCCGGTCCTGGATCGACGGCGGAACGACGACGCCCGGCACCTCGTTGGCGAAGAAGAGCGTCTGCTTGAGCGAGAGGAGCGGGATCAGGCCGATCAGGATCGGGATCGCGCGGGCCTCCGGCCGCTCCAGGAACCGTGCGAGCGCGTCGAGGTCGTAGACCGGCTGGGTCTGCGCGAAGGTGGCGCCGGCCTCGATTTTGGCGCGGAGCTTCGAGAACTCGACCTCCTGGTCGGCGGCGGCCGGGTTGGAGGCGCAGGCGATCGCGAAGCGCGTGGGAGCGCCGATGGCGTTGCCGGCGAGGTCGGCGCCGCCGTTCAAGCCCCTGGCCATGCGCAGGAGCCCGAGCACGTCCACCTCGGAGACCTGTTTGGCCTGCGGGTAGTCGCCGATCTTCAGCGGATCGCCGCCCAGGCACAGGATCGCCTGGACGCCGAGCCCGGCCGCGCCGAGCAGGTCCGACTGCAGCCCGAGCACGTTGCGGTCGCGGGTCGTGATCTGCACGACCGCGTCGAGGCCCACCTCCCGCTGGATCAGGGCGGCGACGGCGATCGAGGACATGCGCAGGCGCGCCATCGGGTTGTCCGTCACGTTGACGGCGTCCACACCGGAGGCCTTGAGCTGCCGGGCGCCGTCGATCGCGGTCGCGCAATCCGCTCCCTTGGGCGGCTCGACCTCGCCGGTCACGACGAACTCGCCGGCCTCGGCGAGCTTGCGCTTCAGGCGGGAGGTCTCGATCGCAAGCGGCGCCGTGTGCTCCACCTCCGCCTCGACGACGACCGAAACGGGGTTTGCGGATCGGGAGCGCTTCTTTCCGTTGACCTCCCGCGCCATGGCCCGGATGTGCTCGGGAGTCGTGCCGCAACAGCCGCCGACGATCGCCGCCCCCGCCTCGACGAAGGCCGCCGCGTATTCGCGCAGGTAGTCGGGCGAGGAGAGATAGACGTTGCGCCCGTGGACCACGCTCGGGTAGCCCGCGTTCGGCATGACCGAGAGCGGGGCCGAGAGCGACGCCGGCAGCCGCGCGAAGATGTCGTGGGTCTCCTGCGGCCCCAGCGTGCAGTTCATCCCCACGGCGTCGGCGCCGGCCATCGCGAGCGTCGCCAGCGCGTGCGCCGCAGCCTCGCCGAAGGCCGTCCGCCCGTCGGCCAGGAACGTCATCTCGGCGACGATCGGGATCTCGGAGGAGAGTCCGCGCACCGCGCGCACGGCCTCCGCCGCCTCGAGGAGGCTCCCAAAGGTCTCGAGCAGGAGGAGGTCGACCCCGGACTCGAGCAGGACGCGCGCCTGCTCTTCGAAGATCTCTCGCACCTGCGTGAGGCTCAACGAGCCGTAGGGCTTCACGAGGGCGCCGAGCGGCCCGATCGACCCGGCGACGAAGACCGGCTCTCCGGCGGCGGCTTCCTTCGCCAGGCGCACACCCTCGCGGTTGATCTTGTCGAGCGAGTCGGCCCACTCGTGGGTCGTGAGCTTGACGCGGTTGGCGTCCCACGTGTTCGTCGTCAGGATCCGCGCGCCGGCCTCGAGGTAGTCGTCATGCACCTCGCGCACCGAGTCCGGGTCGGAAACGTTCAGGGGCGAGCGCGCCTGGTCGGGGGAGGCCCCGCGCGAGGTCAGGAGCGTGCCGATCGCGCCGTCGGCCAGCAGCACTTCCTCGGCAATCGTCTTGCGGAAGTCTTTCTTCATTTCTCCGCCAACAAAAAAGCCTCTCGATTGCGAGAGGCGCCGGCCCGCGGGGGACCGTGTCGCGGCGCCCCTCATCTTTTTCTCCCGGGGGAGAATCCGGATTTGGCACCTGTCGAATCGCGCCGCGACGCGCGTCCCGGTTGCCGTGGGGTCGTCGGGCCGGTCCCTCGCCCACTCTGGATGCGACCGGAGCGCGCGGACGCGCCCGGACGGATCAAAGAACTGAACGAGACAGTAGCGCCGGAGTGCGCGGCTGTCAAACGCGAAACGGGCGTAGAATGCTCGCGTCCTCACGAGTCGGGCGCTCCCATCGGCTCCTCGAAAGGAGTCGAGCATGACCCCGATTCTGGCCCTCTACTTTCTGTTTCCCCTGCTGTCGCCGGGCGGCGCTGCCGCGGACCCGTGGAGCCAGGTGCGGCTCACGATCGCCCGCGATCCCTACACGTCGAGCGACCACGTCACGCTGTGCCGCGTGCGCGCGGTCAACTTCGGGTCGCGGAGCTGGCAGGGCCGCGATCTGGTCTTCGAGGCGCGCGCCATCGGCGGCGGATCCGTGGTGCGCCAGCGCGGCCGGTTCGGGCTCGTGCTGGCGCCCTACGGCTCGCTCGAGACCCTCGTGGCGCTGCCGGGGCGCCACGATCGCTTCGAAGTCGTCCCAATTCCCGGCAACGGCGCGTCGGCTGACCCGGAGAAGAAGCCGCGCAAACGGAGCAAGCGCCGCCCTCGGAGCTGACGGCGGACGGCGGACGGCGGGAAGCCATCCATTACAATGTCCGCGCATGAAAATCCTCGTCATCGGCGGTGGGGGGCGCGAGCACGCTCTGTGCTGGTCGCTCCACCGGAGCCCGCTCGTCGAGGAGATTTTCTGCGCTCCGGGCAACCCGGGGATCGCGGAGGTCGCAGACTGCCTGCCCGTCTCGGCGGGCGATACCGTCGAGATCGCGGACCTGGCCGAGAAGCTCCACGTGGATTTGACGGTCGTCGGCCCGGAGCTCCCGCTGTCGCTCGGCATCGTGGACGAATTCACCAAGCGCGAGCTCCCGATCTTCGGCCCTTCGCGCCTGGCGACGCAGATCGAGTCGTCGAAGGTCTTCTCCAAAGAGTTCTTCCGGCGTCACAAGATCCCGACGGCCGACGCCGTCGTCTGCCAGTCCGCCGAAGAAGCCCGCCGCGCGATCAAGCAGTTCGGCTTCCCTGTGGTGCTGAAGGCCGACGGGCTGGCCGGCGGCAAGGGCGTTCTCATCATCGAATCCGACGACGACGCCGAACGGGCCCTGCGGCTCTTTTTTCAGGAGCGCGTCTTCGGCGCTGCCGGGGACCGGATCCTCGTCGAGGAGTTCCTGCGGGGGCAGGAGGCGTCGTTCATGGCGCTCTTCGACGGCGAGGTCTGCGTTCCGCTGCCGACCGCCCGCGACTACAAGAAGGTCTACGACGGAGACCGCGGGCCGAACACCGGCGGCATGGGCGCCCACTCTCCCGCAGGGGTCTTGAACGCGGAGACCGCCTCGCAGGTCTTGAAGGACATTCTCTGGCCGACCCTGCGCGGGCTCCAGGCCGAGGGGCGCGCCTTCCGCGGCGTCCTCTACGCCGGGCTCATGATCACCGACTCCGGCCCGAAGGTCCTGGAGTACAACGCGCGCTTCGGCGACCCGGAGACGGAAGTCATCCTGCCCCGCGTGACGACGGACATGGCGGACGTCCTGCTCTCGGCCGCCCGGGGAGGCCTCGAGCGTTTCCTTCCGCTCGAGGTCAAGAACGAGGCCTGCGTCGGCGTGGTCCTCTGCGCCGGAGGGTATCCGAGCAACTTCGAGCACGGGAAGCCGATCACGGGCCTGGCCGAAGCCGCGAAGATGCCCGGCATCGAGCTCTTCCACGCCGGAACGGCACGGGACGGCGACCGCCTCGTCACCAACGGCGGGCGCGTCATCGTCGTGACGGCCACGGCCCCGAGCATGACGGAGGCGGCGGTCCGGGCCTATGAGGCCGCGGACCGCATCCAGTTCGAAGGCAAGCACCTGCGGCGCGACATCGCCGCGGGCGGCGTCAGGCCAAGCCGGATCTGACCGTCAGAACGTCGGGCACCCCACCGCGCACTTCATCTCGAAGTAGGCGCCGTCCTGCGTCCCGCCGTCGAGGATGTTGATGTAGCCCTCGATCGTCGCCGCCGCGTCCCCAGCCGTGATGTCCGCAAAGACGATGCAGGAGAACACGTTGAGCGGGATGTTCGCATTCGTGAAGACGTCGCTGATCTGGTTAACCTCGCCCGCCTCGAGGTCGTTGATGTTGAGCCGAGTGCCGACCTCCTGGCCGTTGGTCGGGCTATTCTCAGTCACGTCGTAGAACGAGAGCTGTACGTTTACCGCGCCGGGCACGAAGTCCACGTCGGTGTTGGTGATCCCGAGGTTCGTGCGGAGAGCCCCGGCGACCGTTGGCGCGGCCCGGGTATCGCGGATGAGGCCGACGAGCGAGCCGGTGGCGGACTCGAAGAACAGCGACCCGGGATAGGCGATGGCGAGGGTGCCGACCGTGGCGCCGTTCACGATGTAGGGGTTGTAGGTGCGGGCCGTGACCGTGCCTTCCCAGCCGTTTCTCGACGGCAGCCCGTCGAACGTCACAAGGAGAGTCCCGAACGAGGACTCTTCCGCTCCCGGCGCGAGCACCCCCAGCGTCCCGAGGTACTGGACGAAGTCGTCCTCGTGGAAGCTCTGGAAGGAGAGCAGCGTGATGGTTTCCCCCAGCGTGCAGCCCTGGTAAACGTTGTTCAAGTTGTAGCAGTACTGAAACGTCGCCGTGACGTTATCGGTCGTCGTGTTGTTCGTGATGTCGATGGCCGTTCGGAAGAAAGACGTGCCCTGGACGCGGGTGACGATGTTGACCTGGACCGAGTACGTGGCCGCCGTCGCGGGAGCGGGGTCGATCCGGGCGGATTTGGAGGCCGAAGCGGGAGAACGGGTGACGACCCGGGGCCCGCGACCCTGCGCGAGGACGTTGGCGGCGAAAAGCGGCGCGGCCGCCAAAGCGAGGGCGGCGGGCACCAGGGCAAAAAGGCTCGGTCGCGTCATGGGTTCTTTCTCCTTGTTGGTGAAAATCCAGACCCGGGTGTGAACACTAGCAAATCCCGGTCCAGCTTTCGGGGCCTGAATTCTCGACTCTGCCGGGGGCCTTGCCGTCCGTTTGCCGGGATTCGCCGTCCTCAAATGGACTCAGGGGGCCCCTGCTAGACTCCGGCTCGTGCGCACCGCGGCCGTGATCCGCATCCTGACAGGCCTGATCTTCCTGGCGGAGGGCTGGTCCAAGCTGACTGGAGAGTTCGTCCGGGGCGGGTTCGCGGCGAGCCTGAAGGGGATGGCGGCGGAGACCTGGCCGTTCTGGAGACACTTTTTGGAAACGGCGGTCGCGCCCCGCGCGGAGCTCTTCGGCTGGGCCTTCGCCCTCGGGGAGTTCGCCGTCGGCGTCGGCCTGATCCTGGGGCTCTTCACGCGCGTCGCGGCGGGGGGCGGCATCGCCCTGATGCTCCTCGTGCTGCTCGGCTCGGGGCGCGCGGAGCCCGGAGCCAGCTGGGACATGTGGGTGACCGCAGGCCTGACGGCGAAGTTCGCGCTGCTGCTTCTGGTGCTGCTCTTTGCCGTCGACCCGGGCAAAGTCTGGGGTCTGGACGGCTCGATCTCGAAGCGCCGTCCGGCCAGACGGTCCGCCTGACGCCGCCTACCGCAGGAGCTTCGCGACGGCCTTCTCGAAGTCCGCGGGGCTCTGCTTCCCGGAGAGGACGCTCGTCTTCTTGCCGTCGCGGCCGTAGAGGACGGAGAAGGGCAGCTCGCCGCCCCACTTGGGATCCACCGACTCGATGAAGTCCTGATCGTCGCCTCCGCTCGACTTTCGGTAGTTGCGGAAGTCGGGCTTCGTCGCGGCGAGGAACTTCTCGACGGCCGGCAGGTCCTTCGCGAGATCGGTCGAGACGCCCACGATCGAGAGCCCCCGGTCCCGGTACTTCTTCTCCAGGCGGACGAGGTCCGGAAACTCTTCCCGGCAGGGCACGCACCAGGTCGCCCAGAAGTTGACGAGGACGACGCGGCCCTTTTCCTTCGCGATTTCCCGCGCAAGCCCCTTCGCGTCGACCTCACCCGCCAGGCGCGGGGCGTCGGCAGCCGCCGACGCGGACACGGAAGCGAGCAAAAGAAAGAGGGCGGCCGAAACCGCCCTCCACTCCGAACTCCGAACTCCGAAATCCGACCTCGACATCACGCCCGCTTGATCGTGCAGCCGAAGGCCTTGGTCTCGGCTTTCGAGACCGGCTGGCCGCCCAGGAGCGCGTCGAGCGCGTTCCTGAGGTCCGGCGAGGTGACCTTGGTGGCGTCCTCGTAGTTCTCGTCGATGCGGCCGTGGTATTGGACCTTGCCGCTCGCGTCGACAACGAAGACCTCGGGCGTGCGCTTGGCGTCATAAAGATCGGCGACCTTGTTGCCCGGGTCCTTGACGACGGTGAAGCCCCAGCCGTTCTCTTTCGCGTGCGCCTTGACCTCGTTCTCGGGCTCGGTCTTGTTGCTGTTGACGCCGACGAAGAGGACGCCCTTCTTCGCGTACTCGTCGGCCATGCTCTTGAGGCGGACGTTGTAGGCGTTGGAGTAGGGGCACTTGGTGGCGATGAACATCACGACGACCGCCTTGTTCGTCTTGGTGGCGTCGGCGAGCGAGAAGGGCTTTCCGTCGATCGTCGTCAGCTGGAAGGCGGGGGCGGCGGCGCCAATCGCCGGGGAGTCCGCTGCGGCGATGCCGGCGGCGGCCGCGAAAAGGGCGAGACAGATCGCGATACGAGACGTCTTCATCTTGGTTTCTCTCCTTAAACCCCCCGGAAACGGCCGGCCGGCCGGAAAATTCCTTCCAGGGTCGCTGGTCTCCTCGTTCGCGCCTACGGCTCCCCCCGCCCCGGGAGCCAGCGTCTTCGCTTCGGAATGGCGGCTTCCAGGCCCGCGATGCGATTCTCCAGCTCGCCGATCCGGCGCGCCAGGTCCTCGACCAACCCCGTCCCGGCCGCCTCAGCGCCGGCGAGGCGCTCGACCTCCTCGCGCAGGGCTTCCTGATCGCCGCGGGACATCAGGGCTTTTCGTACGTCCGCGAGCCCCAGCCCGCTTTCGGTCAGGCGCCGGACCGTGACGAAACGCGCCACCTCGGCGTCGGCGTACCGGCGGTGGCCCCCGCCTGTCTTGCGGATCCGGAAGAGCGAGGGAAGCTCCCGCTCGTAGAAGCGCAGCGTCGTGATCGGGATGCCGGTGCGCCGCGCCACCGCCGAGATCGAGAGCGTCGGCGACGGGGACGCGCTGGGCATTGCTCGGGCCCTTTCGCCTCCGGGCTTCTCCCGACGTCCCTACACCGAGAAGAGCGGCCGCTGCACGACGGGGTCGAACTTCCAGACGTACTTGTAGGCGCCGTTGAAGAAGTCGATCGTGATCTCGTAGTGCGCCTCGACGGTGATCAACTCGCGCACTTTGGTGATCTTGAGGTTGTCCTTCTTGACCGGGATCTTGAGCTCCTCGGCCCTCCGCAGGATCTCGAACTCGATGTTCTTCACGTCCTTGATGGAGGCGAAGGCGGCCTGCTCCTGCATGACGTCGTAGAACTCGGAAGTGGCGATCTTGACGGGGACGACCTTCCACATCAGGTAGCCGACCAGCACGACGATGGCGAGCCAGACGATGCAACCGACGTTGGCGGCTCCGCGAATTCCCCGTGACCGTCTCATGCGTTGTTCCTCCCAGGGCGTCTGCGCGATTCTAACTCGATCCGGGTCATCTCACGGGCAGAAAAGCGCGATCCCATCGCGTCCGGCGCAGGAGGTCCACCGGAAGCCGCGCGGCCGCGATCCATCCGGTCGGGACGTCGGAGGCGCGGGGGAGCATCGACCAGTACACCAACATCGCCCGGCCTTTCAGGTTCCCCGCGGGCACGGGGCCCCACTCGCGGCTGTCGCTCGAGTCGTCGCGGTTGTCCCCCAGGACGAAATAGGAGCCCTCCGGCACCACACGCGGCGCGAGCTGGTCGCGGCGCCGGCGATTCTCGGGGATCGCGGGGTCGTCGGGCCAGATGCGGTCGTCGGAGTGAAACGCCCACGCCTCCTCGAGCGGCCGGCCGTCGACGAACACCCGCCGGTCCTGGATGGCGACGGTTTCCCCGGGCAGGCCGATGACGCGCTTGATGAAGTCGCGCCGCGGGTCCCCGGGGTAGCGAAAGATCACGATGTCGCCCCGCCGGACGGCGCGCCCGGGCAGCAGCCGCCGGAGCGGCCCGCCGCCCCCCGCGTAGAGGAACTTGTTGATGAGGAGCCGGTCCCCCGTGAGGACGGTCTTCTCCATCGACGGGCTGGGGACCGCGAAGGCCTGGAAGAGGAACGTGCGCGCGAAGAGGGCGAAGACCACTGCCGCGAGAATCGGGTCCGCCCGCTCGCGCCAGGGCCGGAGCGCTGGCTTCCGGACTCTGTCCGCCGTCAGCGCACCACGGTGAACATCCGGTCCCATCGCGTGCGAGAGAAGAAGTGGATGGCCACGTCGGCGAGCTGCCGGATCTTCTCGATGGGGCCGCGCCAGATGTGCGAGTTGGGCTCGGCCTCGTAGGACCAGTACAGGATCGACGGACGGCCGAAGATGTTGCCGCGCGGGACCGCGCCCCAGTAGCGGCTGTCGAGGGAATTGTCGCGGTTGTCGCCCATCGCGAAGAAGGAGTCGGGCGCAACGGGGAAGGGCCCGAACTGGTCGCGGCGTCGCGCCATGTCGGGGACACCCGGGCTGTCCGGGTAGATTTCCGTCTCGATGTGCTGGACCGACGGGATGTCGTACGGCGCGCCGTTGACGAGGAGGCGCTTATCCGTGACCTTCACCGTGTCGCCGCCCTTGGCCACCGCGCGCTTCACCAGGACGTTGCCCGGGTTGATGTCGTCGCCCGGCTTTTTGAACACGATGATGTCGCCCGGCCGGACGTCCCGGTAGGGGAGGAACCTCGCCAGCGCAGGCAGGCGCGGCGCGAACGCAAACTTGTTGACGAGCAGGTGGTCGCCCACGAGGATCGTGCGCTCCATCGAGCCGGTCGGCACCTGGTAGGTCTGCACGACGAACGTCCGCACGAAGAGGACGAAGATCCCCGCCACCAGAAGGGATTCGTACCACTCCCGCGCGGTCGAGTGCCGCGGGGCCGCGCCGGCTTCCGGGTCCTTTGTCCGCGCTTTCATTCGACTTTCAGCACGGCGAGAAACGCCTCTTGCGGGATGTCCACGCGGCCCACCCGCTTCATGCGCTTCTTGCCCTCCTTTTGCTTCTCGAGGAGCTTCCTCTTGCGAGTGATGTCGCCGCCGTAGCACTTGGCGAGCACGTTCTTCCGGATGGCCGAGACCTGCTCCCGGGCGATGATCTTCGCGCCGATCGCCGCCTGGATCACCACCTCGAACATCTGGCGGGGAATGATTTCTTTCATCTTTGCCGTCAGGAACCTCCCCTTGGCCGCCGCCTCCTCCCGATGGACGATCAGGGACAGCGCGTCGACCGGGTCGCCGTTGACCAGCAGGTCGAGCTTGATGAGGTCGCCCTCCCGGTAGCCCGAGAACTCGTAGTCGAACGAAGCGTAGCCTTTCGAGATCGACTTGAGCTTGTCGTAGAAGTCGAGGACGACCTCGGCCAGCGGGAAATCGTACGTGAGGACCACGCGGTTGGATGCGAGGTACTCGAGCGACTTCTGCGTGCCCCGCCGTTCCTCGGAAAGCTTCAGAAGCCCTCCCAGGAAGTCGTCGCGGGTGATGATCGTGGCGGTGATATACGGCTCTTCGACCCGCTCGATGTGATTGGCCACCGGCATGTGGTTCGGGTTGACGATCTCGAGAGTCTCGCCCCCGGTCGTCGTGACGCGGTAGTTCACGCCGGGCGCCGTCGTGATGAGGTCGAGGTCGAACTCGCGCTCGAGCCGCTCCTGGATGATCTCCATGTGGAGGAGGCCGAGGAAGCCGCAGCGGAACCCGAACCCGAGCGCCGTCGAGTTCTCCGGCTCGAAGGAGAACGAGGCGTCGTTCAGGCGGAGCTTCTCCATGGCGTCGCGCAGGTTGGCATACTCGTCCGAGTCCGTGGGAAAAAGGCCGGCGAAGACCATGGGCTTGGCCTCGGCGAAGCCGGGCAGCGGCTCCGCCGTCGAGCGGCGCACCTCCGTGATCGTGTCGCCGATGCGGGTCGAGTGGAGGTCCTTGATGTTGCCCCAGAGAGAGCCGACCTCGCCGACCGACAAGGCCGGCACGTCCTCGGCCTGGGGCCGGAAGACGCCGAGGGCTTCCACGTCGGTCTCGAGGCCGGTGCCCATCGCGCGAATCCGCATCCGCGGTTCGAGCCTCCCGTCGATGATGCGGACGAGCGAGGTGACCCCCCGATAGGGGTCGTACCAGGAGTCGAAGAGGAGAGCCTTCAGCGGCGCGTCGGGGTCCCCCCGGGGCGGCGGGACGTCGCGCACGATCCGCTCGAGGAGCTCGTCGATACCGATCCCCATCTTCGCCGACGTGAGGATCGCGTCGTCGGCGGGTATGCCGACAACCTGCTCGATCTGCTCCCGGGCCTTCTCCGGCTCGGCGGAGGGCAGGTCGATCTTGTTGATCACCGGCACGAAGACGAGGGTGTGGTGCGTGGCGAGGTACGCGTTGGCGAGAGTCTGGGCCTCGACGCCCTGCGTCGCGTCCACGACGAGGACCGCGCCCTCGCAGGCCGCGAGCGAACGCGAGACCTCGTAGGAGAAGTCCACGTGGCCGGGAGTGTCGATGAGGTTCAGGACGTACTCCTGGCCGTCCTGCGCCTTGTACTTGAGCGTGACGGCGCGCGCCTTGATCGTGATGCCCCGCTCTTTCTCCAGGTCCATGTCGTCGAGCATCTGCGCGTGCATCTCGCGCGCGGCCACGGCGTTGCAGCGCTGCAGGATGCGGTCCGACAGCGTCGTCTTCCCGTGGTCGATGTGGGCGACGATCGAGAAGTTGCGGATGAAGCGGGGGTCGGTCATGAGAAAGTCGACAGTCTACAGTCAACAGTCCGGAATCCTCCCCGGCCTCGGTCAACTGTCGACTGTCACGAGGTCCCCAGCGGCCACCGAGATCGTGCGTTGGCTTGCGAGAGGTCTCCCGCCCCGTCTCGCCGGAAACGCAGCAGCCCGGCCCACGCGATCATCGCCGCATTGTCAGTCGTGAACGCGCGGTCGGGCAGCCGCACGGGAACGCCATGCTCCTGCCCCCAGGCCGCGAGCGACGCCCGGAGCTCCGTGTTGGCGGCCACGCCTCCCGAGAGCGCGAGCTCGCGCATGCCCTCGGCCTCGTGCACGGACGCGACCCGGTCGAGAAGGGCGGCGACGATCGCGTGCTGAAAGGAAGCGAGGAGGTCGACCAGCTCTGCGTCGAGGCTCTCCGGCTCGAGCGGCGAGCCGTCGATGCCGCGGCGCTGGAGCTCGCGGAGCATCGCCGTCTTCAATCCCGAGAACGAGAAGTCGCGCGAGCCATCGCGCGTTCGCCCGATCGCGAAAGAGAAGCGGGTGCCGTCGCCGCGCGCGGCGACGCGATCGACGACCGGGCCGCCCGGATAGCCGAGGCCCGCACGCCGCGCGATCTTGTCGAAGGCCTCGCCGGGAGCGTCGTCGCGGGTGCGGGCGAGCGGGACGATCACTCCGTCCTCGACGCGGACGAGCTCGGCGTGGCCGCCCGAGACGACGAGGCCGTGGAACGGGTACGCGATCGGGAGCGCCGCCTCGCCGCCAGGGCGCAGATACGCCGAGAAGAGGTGGCCCTCCAGGTGATTGACCGGCACGAGCGGTTTTCCGCGCGCGAAGGCCAGCGCCTTTCCCGCGGAGAGCCCGACGAGCAGCGCGCCGATCAAGCCCGGTCCCGCCGTCGCGGCCACGAGGCCGACATCCTCGAGGCTCGCGCCGGAGATCTCCAGGGCGTCCTCCAGGGCTGCCGGCAGGTTCTCGAGGTGCGCGCGCGCCGCGACCTCCGGCACGACGCCGCCGTAGAGCGCGTGCGCCCGCATCTGGGAGGACACGACGTTCGACAGCACCCGGCCCTCGCCGTCAAGCACGGCGACGGAGGTCTCGTCGCAGGAGGTTTCGATGCCGAGGACGATCACGGAAGCACGGGAAACCCCTCGCGCCGCGCGGCGTCGCGCAGGCGGTCGTCGAGGCAGACGAAGGGCAGGGCGTCCGGGCGGTCCTCGCACGAGACAAGTGCTGCCGCAAGCTGCAGCGCGTCCGCGGCGCGCAGCGGGTGCGTGCGCACGAGCCGAATCGCCCTGGTACGGACCGATTCGAAGGCTGTCACCGCGCGCCACCGGCCAACCAGCCTTGCGATATCGCGGCGGGCGGCCTCGGCTGCGTCCGCGGCGAGTCCCTCTCTCTCGCGACGTGCCAGCGCGGACGCGATCTCGACTTCCGTCAGGCACCAAACCGTCTGTTCGGGATCGGCCTCGCGCATCGCGCGCAGTCCGCGGGTGCGCGGCTCGTCCATGACGAGGGAAACGATCGCCGACGCCTCCCAGAACTTCATCGGCCCGAGCGCCGCTCCTCGAGCAGCGCTTCGAGCAGGGAAAACTTCGGATCCACCTTCACCGGGGGCCCGAGGACGACGGGCTCCATACTCTTGGGAGGGGACAGGATTCCCCGACGCTCGGCTTCCCGCACCCACTCCGGGACCTCAGATGCGGTGGCCGCGATCGGCTCGATGCGCGCGATGGGCGTGTCGCGGTCGTAGACGATGATGGTCTCGCCCTTGCGCACACGGGCGAGGTAGTCCGAAAGCCCGTCCCGGAGCTCCGAAATTCTGGCGTTCTTCATGACGCCATTATAGCCATGTTACGGCGGCTCACGGCCTACGGCCAATGTCTTGCGTCTCACCGCTTCCGCCAGACTCTGCGCGTACGGCGGCCGGCAGATGCCCTGGTCCGTCACGATGGCCGTGACGTACCGGGCGGGCGTCACGTCGAAGGCGACGTTGCGGGCGCCCACGCCCTCGGGGGCGATCGCGTGCCCGGCAAAGGAAAGCACCTCCGCCGGCGAGCGCTCCTCGATGGGGATCGCGGCGCCGTCGGGGCACGCGAGGTCGATCGTCGTGGTCGGGGCGGCGACGTAGAACGGGACGCCGTTCTCCTTTGCGAGAACAGCCAGCGAGTACGTGCCGATCTTGTTGGCGACGTCGCCGTTGCCCGCGATGCGGTCGGCGCCGACGAGGACGGCCTCCACGGCGCCGCGCGAGAGGAAGTGGCCGGCCATGCTGTCGGTGATCAGCTCGACCGGGATGCCGTCGCGCGACAGCTCCCAGGCGGTCAGGCGTGCGCCCTGGAGGAACGGCCGAGTCTCCGAGGCGAGGACACGGATCGGCTTGCCGGCCTCGACGGCGCCCCGGATGATGCCCAGGGCGGTGCCGTAGCCGGCCGTGGCGAGGGCGCCCGCGTTGCAGTGCGTCAGCACCGCCCGCTCGCCCGCGAGCAGGTCGGCCCCGAGCCGGCCGATCCGGCGGCAGGCTGCGATGTCCTCGACGGCGACGGCGTCGGCCTCGGAAATGAGCGCGCCCTCGATGGCCTCGGAATCGCCCTCGGCCGCGGCGGCGTCGAACCGCCGCTGCATGCGCTCGAGCGCCGCGAAGAGATTCACGGCCGTCGGCCGGGTGGAAGCGAGCAGCCGCCGCGCGGTCGCGAACCTTTCGTCGACCGGCGTCGAGGCGCCGCTCCTCAGGGAGAAGGCCGCCCCGTAGGCGGCAGCCACGCCGATGGCCGGAGCGCCCCGCACGGCCATGTCGCGGATGGCCACCGCGATCTCCGGGGCGCGCTCGAGCGACAGCCAGACTTCTTCTCCCGGCAGCCGGCGTTGGTCGAGCAGCCGCAGCACGCGGCCTTCGCGGTAGAGAGGACGAAAGGTCTCGGTCGCGGTCACCGGCCGTCGGGCCGCACGACCAGGGCCGCGCCTCCCCGGCGCGGGTCGGCGACCGCCTCCGTGCGCCCGTCGGGGAAAGCCGCCACTGCGTGCACCCGCCCGATCCGGCCGGGCACGGGATCCCGCGTGCTCACCTTGACCGCGTGGCCCATCGCTTCGAGCGCCGCGATCCAGGCCGGGTCGAAGGCGTCCTGCTCGACCTCGAGCACATCGGGGAAGTCCTGCTGGTGAAACCGGGGCGCCCCGACGGCAGCCTCCAGGGTCTCGCCGCGCAGGACCAGGCCGAGCAGGACCTGGAAGTTCGTGGTCAGGATCGTGGATCCGCCCGGCGTCCCAAACGCGAAGACGCCGCGCCGGGGCACGACCGCGATCGTCGGGCACATCGAGGAAAGCATGCGTTTTCCGGGCGCCACTGCGTTGACGTCTCCCTGGATCAGACCGTACAGGTTCTTCTCGCCCGGCCGCGCCGCGAAGTCGTCCATCTCGTTGTTCATGAGAAAGCCGAGGCCCGGCGCCACGCGCGCATTGCCGAAGGAGTCGTTCAACGTCGTGGTGACCGCGACCACCGTGCCCGCGCCGTCGACGACCGAGAAATGGGTCGTCGAGCGCTTCTCAGGAAAGACCCGCGCGAGATCCGCGGACCGCGTCGCGCGCGTCGGGTCGATGGAGGCCACGAGCCGCGCGATGCGGGAGGGATCCGTGAAGAGCTTCTGATTCACCCCGGGAAAGGTGGGGTCGCCCAGCCACCGGTTGCGGTCGCGGAACGCGCGTTTCTCGATCTCGGCGATCAGGTGCATCCCCGCTGCGCCCGGCGACCCCAGCCTCTCGCGGCCGACGCGCCCGGCAGCGAGCGCCATCTCCGCGAGAACCGGTCCGGAGGAGGGGGCCGGGGTCGTGAAAATGTCGGCGCCCGCGAAGCGGAACCGGATGGGCCTGCGGACTTTCGCCTCGTAGCGCCCGAGGTCGCCTCGCGAGATGAGCCCGCCGATCCGTCTCTGTCCCTCCTCGAAGGCGCGCGCCGTCTCGCCGCGGTAGAAGCCGTCTTCGCCGCGGTCCCGGATCGCGAGGAGCGTTCGGGCGAGCTCCGGCTGTCGGAAGAGCGTGCCGGGAACCGGAGGAGCTCCGCCCGGGAGAAAGATGTGCGCCGTCTCGGGGTCTTTGGCCAGAGCCTCGCGGTGAGCCGCGATCGAATCGGAAATGTTCGCCGTCATCGGGAAGCCGTCGCGCGCCAGCTTCACGGCCGGGGCGATGACGGTCTTCCACGGCAGCCGTCCGGCGCGGCGGTGCGCGAGGGCGAGGCCCGCCGCGGACCCCGGCACGCCGGAAGCGGCCGGCCCCTCGGTGGAGGAGGGCGGCGGGCGGCCGCCGGTCGCTGCCTGGAAGAGATCGCGCCGTGCCCTGCGGGGCGCGGTTTCCCGGAAGTCGATCGCCAGCACCCGGCCCCGGGCATCCCGCGAGATCCAGAAACCGCCGCCGCCCAGATTGCCCGCCTCCGGCCAGGTGACCGCAAGGGCAAAGGCGATGGCGACTGCGGCATCCGTGGCGTTTCCGCCCTGGCGCAGGATGTCGATGCCGACCCGCGCGGCCGTCTCTTCCTCGGCGGCCACCGCGCCCTCCGTCCCCCGAGAGGTGCGGGGCGGCTCGGACGCGGGAAGAGCGGTCGCGAGGGCCAGGAGAGCCGCAGCGAGCCGCCGTTTCACTGCGCTATTCTACCGGCCCGATGAGATCGATTCGCGAGCTGCCCCTGCAGGGTCGCCGGCTCTTCCTCCGGGTCGACTTCAACGTGCCCTTGGACGGCGCAAGGGTTTCCGACGACACGCGGATCGTCGAGACGCTTCCGACCGTGCGGCTGGCGCTGGAGAAGGGCGCCCGCGTGATCTGCGCTTCGCACCTGGGCAAGCCCAGGGGCATGCGCAAGCCCGAGCTGTCGCTCGCGCCCGTGGCCGTCCGGTTCGCCGAGCGGCTGGGAAAGTCGGTCAACTTCGTCGACGACTGCATCGGACCCGACGCGGCGAAGGCGGCCGAGGGCCTCGGCCCCGGCGAGGTGCTGCTGCTCGAAAACCTCCGGTTCCACGCCGGCGAGGAGGCCAACGAACCGGAATTCGCGCGGCAGCTCGCCTCGCTCGCCGACGTCTACGTGGACGACGCGTTCGGTGCTGCACACCGCGCGCACGCCTCGGTCGTGGGTGTGCCGGCGCTCACCGCCGAGAAGGGCGCCGGGCTTCTGCTCGAGAAAGAGGTCCGGGAGCTCTCGCGCCTGCTCGAGCCCAGGCGGCCCTTCGCGGCGATCCTCGGCGGGGCCAAGATCTCCGGCAAGATCGACACCCTCCGGGTGCTCTCGCGCCGCGCGGACCTGCTGCTGATCGGCGGCGGCATGGCCAATCACTTCGTGCGGGCGCTCGGCCTTTCGGTCGGCCGATCTCTCCTGGAAGAAGACAAGGTCGCGCTCGCCCGCGAGATCCTCGACTTCTGCAAGGAGTCCGGCCGGACGATCGCGCTGCCCTCGGATTTCGTGGTCGCGAAGTCGCCGGACGACGGCGAAGGAGCGCGCGTCGTTGCGATCAACAAGATCCCCGACGACCTCATGGCTCTGGATGTCGGGCCCCGAACGCTCGACCAGTTCGAGCGGCTCCTCGGTCCGGCGAAGACGATCTTTTGGAACGGACCGATGGGCGTCTTCGAGAAGCCCCCCTTCGAGCGGGGCACCATGGGGGTGGCGCGCATCGTCGCGGCGTCGCGGGCGGTCACCGTCGTCGGAGGCGGCGAAAGCGTTCAGGCTGCGCACGAGGCCGGGGTCGCGGAGAAGTTCACGCATGTTTCGACGGGCGGCGGAGCGGCGCTGGAGTTTCTCGCGGAGGGGAAACTGCCCGGTATAGACGCGCTCGAATGATCGGAGTCGGTGAACTGCCAACCTCCTCCATGAAGCTCCTCGTCGCCAACTGGAAAATGCACAAGACCCGCGGCGAGGCGCAGGCCTACGCGGCAGAGCTCGGAGATCGCATCGGAGAGGGCATCCCGGGCCGCGAGCTCGTCCTCGCGCCCCCGTTCACCGCGCTCCAGGACGCCCGCGACTCCCGCGGCCGCTGGTCACTGGCCAGCCAAAACGTGGCCGCCGAGCTTTCGGGCGCGTACACGGGCGAGGTGTCCGCGGGGATGGCGGCCGATGCCGGATGCCGCTACGCGATCGTGGGGCACTCGGAGAGGCGCCGCTACTTCGCGGAGGACGGCGCGGAACTCGCGAAGAAGGTCGCCTCCTGCCGCGCCGCGGGGGTCACCCCGATCTACTGCGTCGGCGAAACCGCGCAAGAGCGGGACGCGAATCAGACGGCGGCGATCCTCCGCCGGCAGGTCGAAGCCCTCTCGAACGATCCCGCAGAGCGCCCCCTGGTGGTCGCCTACGAGCCGGTCTGGGCGATCGGAACGGGCCGCGCCGCGACCCCCGCGGACGCCGAGTCCGCGCGCCTGCAGCTGGCCGCTCTTCTCGCGGGCCGCCCGGGACTGCGCATCCTGTACGGCGGCTCGGTCACTCCCGTGAACGCCGGCTCCCTGCTGGCCGGGTCGGCCGTCGACGGCTTCCTGATCGGCGGAGCGAGCCTCTCGGCCTCCGGTTTCGAGTCCATCGCGCGCGCTTGACGGCCCCCCCGGGGCCGCGTAGACTTCCCGCCCTTTTCGTGGAGGCCGCGTGTACATAGCCCTGGTGAGCGTTTACATCCTGATTTGCTTCTTCCTGATCCTGGTGGTGCTTCTCCAGCAGGGCAAGGGAGCGGACATCGCCGGCGCGTTCGGGGGCGGCGGCAGCCAGACGGCCTTCGGCGCTCGCGGCGCGATTACCATCCTGCACAAGCTGACCACGGGCGCCTTCATCGCTTTCATCCTCCTGTCCCTCCTGCTCTCGATCCTGGAGGCGCGCCCGCGGTCGTCCGTGATCAAGACCCTGCCGGCAGCCGCGGCTCCGCAGAATGCGCCCGCCCCGGCTCCGGCGGTGCCGGCTCCCGCTCCGGCGGCAGGCTCCGCGCAGCCGGCCGCTCCGCCCGCCCCGGGCACCGCGCTGCCCCCCCCCGGGGGCCCGGCGAAGCCGTAAAATCGTCCCCGTGCCGTCGTGGTGGAATTGGTAGACACGTACGTTTGAGGGGCGTATGGGGTAACCCATGCCGGTTCGAGTCCGGCCGACGGCACCATCTCTCCTTCTCCCTTTTCTGCGCGGCCGAAGTAAACTCCCCCGACCTTCGCGCGTCGCTTACAAAAGGGGAGGCTCGCATGATCCGACGTTTCGCCGTCGCCGTCTCGGCCCTGTGTCTGCTTCTCACCGCGGCGGCCGTCGAGGCCGCGTACTCGCCGGCCACGACGAACGGCTGGTTCATCACCGCCGGGCGTGTGGCGGGCTCGGGCGGCGCGCTCTTCCGCACGGACATCTGGCTCTTCAATCCGAGCAGCAGCACGCAGCTGACCGTGACTCTGATCTTTCATCCCTCCGTGGCGAGCGGGCAGGCCGGGGCGGCACCGGTCACCTCCAGCGCGCTCACGCTCGCGCCACGGGAGACGCGGTTCTTCGCCGACGTCACGCTCTCGACCGTGCCGGCAGGAGACGGCGTCGTCGGCGCGCTCGAGTGGGAATCGAGCCTGCCGGTGATGGGCGCGGGGCGGATCTACACCTTCACGCCGACGGGTACCTTCGGGTTCTTTCTCCCCGCGATCCCGATCTCCGAGTCGATCGGGCCCAAACAGAGCGTCAACGACGCGGCCAACGTCCTTCAGCTCTACGGCGTCAACTCGGGGGACCCCAATTTCCGGACGAACCTGGACCTGACCAACACGTCCAACATCACGCTGAACGTGGAGGTGCGCGTGATCGACCCCGTGACGGCACAGGTGTACGGAGGTACGCAGACGTTCAGCATCGCGGCCGGATCGCTCCTGCGGCTGGGCCCGATCCTGACCACCGCCGGGGCTCCGATCAAGGATGGCCTGAGGATCACGGCCGCCATCCGCGAGGGGACCATCGTTCCGAGCGGCGGGCTCCTGGCGGCGGCCTACACCCTCGACAACCGGACGCAGGACGCGTTCGCCTTCGTGGGCCAGAGGCAGAACCCCTAGTCGGGAGTCGGGAGACTTTCTATCGCTACGGCACCGGGTCGCTGCCGCCCCGCGCCCAGGGGTGGCAGCGCAGTACCCGTCCCGCTGCGAGGGCGAGGCCGCGAGGGCTGCCGTAGCGGGTGATCGACTCGCGGCCATATTCGGAGCAGGTCGGCTCGAACCGGCAGCTCACGAGGCCGCTCTTGCCGAGCGCCGGCGATAGCGACCCCCTGTAGGCGTCGATGGCGGAAACCACCAGGCGGGCGGTCACCTGCCGCGGGATCGGCCTCAGCGCGTCGCCTGCGAGAAAGCCCAGCACCGCCGCGAGGACGGGCGCCGCGAGCGAGGCGCGCGCGGGCGCCCCCGCCTCAGGAAGAGCCGGAGAGACGGTCCGCATGGCGGGAGATCCCCGGAATCAGGAGGCGCTGGCCCTCCAGCGCCTTCACGGTGGCGAGGATCGCGATCGACACGTAGAGGAGCGACGCGATCAGCATCGCCACGGCGTAGAGACAGGAGAGCGCAGGCGCGACGATGCCGATGAGGGTCGCCGCCAGCCCCACGAGAGCGAGCGCCGCGAAGAGCAACAGGCCGTTGAAGGCGTGCCAGCGGACCTCCGGGTCGCGCGGCCGGGCGAGAAGGGGGATGAAGCCGAGGAATCCCAGATAGCAGGGGGCGAGCAGCCAGGAACGCGTCGGGGGAGAGCCCTCGGCCGACATCGAGGGAACGATATCAGTCTAGTTCGTCCTCAGCCGGATCGTCCCGTTCACCGTCTCGCAGTGGAGCGGCTCCGCGCCGCCGTTGTAGGTGCCGCGCGCTTCCTTGGGGCCGAACTTGCCCTCGACGCGCAGATCGACGCCGCCACCCTCGATGCGCCCGTTGACGGTCTCGAGCTCGTAGCGAACCGAAGACAGTTTATCGAACGCCACGTCGATGGATCCATTGACGGTCTCGATCCGGCTCTTCTTGAGGGGGCCCCGGAAGCTCAGGCGTACAGAGCCGTTGACGGTCGAGGCGCTGGCGGGCCCGTCCTGGTCGGAGAGCTCGATGGATCCGTTGACCGCGTCGCCCGACAGCGAACCGGTGAATCCCGAGGCCACCACCCGTCCGTTGCAGGTCTCGAAGCGGACCTCGGCGCCGGCGGGAACCTGGAGCTCGTAGTCCACATGCGCGTTCTGTCCGCCGAAGTCGAGGAAGCCGAAGAGCCGCCGCCGGCGCGGGTTGACGGTCTCGACCCGGATCTCGTCGCCGAGCTTCCGGACGCGGATCTCGGTCAGGCGCAGGGTTTCCTCGGATCGGCCGCCGGTGGCCTTCTTGAGGGCCCGGACCTTGAAGTACGGACGATCCCAGGCCTTCGCCTCGATGTTGCCGTTCACGTTCTCGATGGAGACCTTCGAGATCCCCTCCATGGAGTAGGCCTTCTCGAACACCTCTTCCCGCTCTCCGGCGAGGACGGGCGTCGCGAGGGCCAGGAGCAGCAGGGCGAGCTGGGTCTTACGCATTTACACCACCGATCTTTACAACGGAAAGCCCGCCAAAAGGTTCTGGACGCGGGACCGGGGGCACCGAGAGGATCGAGCAAATTCTCACTCGGACCGGAAGATACGGGTCCCGCTCTTCCGGTCGCAGCGGCGCGGGGCGTCCCCGTCCTTCAGCAGCGGCCAGGCGTCGTAGAGGTTCCAGAACGGAATGAGCAGCGGCAGATTGCGCCGCAGGGAGCCCAGGGCGCCGGGCGGCCGGCCGTCGGCCCGCCGTATCTCCAGCGCGAGCCACCGGCGGGCCCGCCCGCCCCTGGCATCCCGCAGCAGGAAGGCGGCTGTCGCAGCCGCAGCCAGGAAGGCCCACATCCAGGGGATCGCGGTCCGGGCGGCCGGGAGGTAGCGCCAGACCAGAGCCGTCAGCGCCAACCCGACGATGTCCGCGATCGCCGCGCAGACCAGCACGTCGAGAAGAAGTGAGAGAATCCGGGCTCGCCGCATCGAAGCGGGAATTGTGAATCGCTCCTCGTCAATTGGGAATGGTGAATCGTGAGCTCTCCCTCCCCGGCCGACCCCGGTTCCCGGCCGCTGGCTGACTGCCACCTGCACTTCGAGGGCTGCCTGCCCGTGTCCGAGATCGGGCGGCTCGCCCGGCGTTCCGGGCACCCATTCGCGGACCCGGCGGTTTTCGAGACCGCGCGGCGCGGCGTTCGCGACGCCGGGGGGTTCCTCCTCCTCTACGCGGAAGTGGCCCGGCTCTTCACCCGGCCCGAAGACTACGTCACCGCGGCGCTCGCCGTGGGAGAGGCCCTGGCGGACGACGGTCTCCAGTACGCGGAAGTTTATGTATCGCCCGAGATCTTCGCGCGGATCGGCCTCGATCGCGCAGCCTGCGTTCTGGCAATCAACGCGGGATTCCTCGAATCGCTCGAGACGCGGGGCATCCTCTGCCGCATCCTTTTCGACGCCGTGCGCCACTGGGGACCCGAGTCCGCGGACCGCGTTCTCGACCTCTATGAGGAGCTGCGGCTGCCCGCGATCGTGGGCTTCGGCCTCGGCGGGGACGAGAATTCGTTCCCGGCCGCCGCGTTTGCGGGCCCGTACCTGCGGGCCCGGTCCCTGGGGCTGCGGACCTCGGTGCACGCCGGCGAGTGGGCCGGACCGGCCGCGGTGCGCGAGGTCCTCGACGCGCTGCGCCCGGACCGGATCGACCACGGCATCTCCGCGGCGGAAGACCCGCGCCTGCTCGCCCGCCTGGCCGAGGAGGACACGATCCTCTGCGTGGCTCCGACGAGCAACCTCCAGACGGGGGTCGTCGACCACGTAGCGCGCCACCCGTTGAAGCGTCTGCTCGACGCCGGTGTGCGGGTCACGCTGTCGGCGGACGACCCGGTCCTCTTCGCAACGACAACCTCCGGCGAGTACCGCCTCGCGCGCGAAAAGCTCGGGCTCGACGACGGGCAGCTCCGCCAGCTCGCCGACAACGCCTGGCACGCGGCCTTCTGCACGAAGGCGGAGCGCGAGGCGGGGTTGGCGGGGTCACGGGGTCAGGTCTGAATTCTTCGGAGTTTCAGCACCCGCGCGGCCC
>JBKJWL010000004.1:0-27548 GCA_046716885.1 Thermoanaerobaculia bacterium
CTCCTCTTGGAGACCGCCCCGCCGCCAACCCTCACCGAGAGGGACTTTCCTCTCGGCGAGCCCGGATTCACCTACCAGGACCTGCACCGCGAGGACCGGCTGGCGGACCTCGACGCCGCGTTCCTCGAGGGCCTGGCGCTCGAAGACCCTGCCTTGGCCGAGCGACTCCGGACCTATCGCGCGCATCCCGAGGCCGTCGACGCGCTCTCGCGTTCGCGCCTTCTCGTCGACGCGGCCCGGCCGCTGGGGCAGTTCGTGGCCCGCCTCTTCGGGATAGAAGAGGAGTGGCGCCGCCAGGTCGCCTCCGCGGGCCCCGAAGCCCCGCTCTTTCGATTTCGCCGCGATTTTCTCCAGCGGCGGGCCGTCCGGACGAAGCTTCCGGAGAACCTGGCGGCGCTCGACGCCGCTCCCCTGAGGACCGCAGCCGCGGCGATCGAGGCGCTCTTTCCCGAGCTTGCCTGGGGCGCGGACCCGGAGCTCGCGACCTCGCGGATGGTCGTGTCCCTCCTCGACCTCGAGGCGGACTTCCTCGCAGCGGTCCGCCAGAAGAAGAAGCCGGAGGTCTCGCCGGCCGCTCGGGAGTCCGCCCGCGAGCTCGCCCGCCAGGCCGCTACCTCGCCGGATCCGGAGCTGCCGCGCGCCGCCGGCGAGTCTGACGACGACCTGCTCGCGTTTCTCGAGAGCATCCTGGAACGCTATGCCTTCTGGTGCCACGCGCGCCGGGAGCATCCAGCCCTGCGCGGCGAGGTCCGCGGCTGGGTCTCCTTCCGGCTGCCGGAGTCCCTCGACTACCAGAACCTGGTCACGACCGAACGCCCGAACCCCGCCCTCCCCGAGGAGCGCGTCGGTCCGGCCGAGCGGCACCGCCGCCGCGCGGGGTTCGGCCTCACCGATCCGCGGATGACCCGCCGGGAGGTCCTGGGCGAGACCCACTACTGCCTGCTCTGCCACGAGCGCGAGAAGGACTCCTGCTCGACGGGCTTCTTCGACGCCAAGACCGCCTCCTGGCAGAAGAACCCCCTCGGCATCCCGCTCAAGGGGTGCCCGCTCGACGAGAAGATCTCCGAGATGCACCAGCTGCGCCGCGAGGGAGACTCGATCGGCGCGCTGGCCCTGGTCTGCATCGACAACCCGATGTGCCCCGGCACGGGCCACCGCATCTGCAACGACTGCATGAAGGGCTGCATCTTTCAGAAGCAGGACCCCGTCGATATCCCGCAGATCGAAACCGGCGTGCTCGTGGACGTGCTCGGGCTGCCCTGGGGCGTCGAGATCTACGGCCTGTTGACCCGGTGGAACCCTCTTCATCCACAGCGCCCGTACGCGATTCCGTATAGCGGCCGCAAGGTCCTGGTCGTGGGCCTGGGGCCGGCCGGCTATACGCTGGCCCACTATCTGTTGAACGAGGGGTGCGGGGTCGTCGGGATCGACGGGTTGAAGATCGAGCCGCTGTCCGTTGAGTGGACCGGCGCCGACGGCCGGGGCATTCAGCCCATCCGGGACTGGAGCCAGATCTCCCTGCCCCTCGACCAGCGGCCGCTGGCCGGATTCGGCGGGGTCTCCGAGTACGGGATCACCGTGCGCTGGGACAAGAACTTTTTGACGCTCATCCACCTCACGCTGGCGCGGCGGCGGAGACTCTCCATCCTGGGCGGCGTCCGCTTCGGCGGAACGCTCTCGGCCGAGCAGGCTTTCGACGCGGGATTCGATCACATCGCCATCGCCGCGGGCGCGGGCCGCCCGACGATCATCCCGATGCGGAACAACATCCTGCGCGGCATACGGAAGGCGTCGGATTTCCTGATGGCCCTCCAGCTGACCGGCGCCTTCAAGGAAGAGGCCCTCGCGAACCTCCAGGCGGAGCTTCCCGCGATCGTGATCGGCGGGGGCCTGACCGCCATCGACACGGCGACGGAGCTGCTGGCCTACTACCCGCTCCAGGCCGAGAAGACGCTCGTGCGCTTCGAGGCGCTGTGCGGAGACGCGGGCGAGGCGGCCGTGCGCGCGGGCTTCGATCCGGAGGAGCGCGAGATCCTCGATCGCCTGCTCGCGCACGGACAGGCCGTCCGGGGCGAGCGCGAGAGGGCTCGCGCGGCCGGGCAAGCGCCCGATCTCGCCGGTCTGTGCCGGCAATGGGGCGGCGTCTCGATCGCCTATCGCCGCACGATGGAGGAGTCGCCCGCCTATCGCCTCAACCACGAGGAAGTCATAAAGGCACTCGAGGAGGGAATCTCCTTCATCGAGGGCCTCGAGCCGTCGGAAGCCGTGCCGGACGAGCACGGAAAGCTCGCGGCGATGCGTTTCCAGCGCTCGGGATCCGGCGAGATCGTCGAGCTTCCCGCGCGGACGTGCCTGGTGGCCGCGGGGACGACGCCCAACATCACCTACGCGAAGGAGTACCCCGACGCCTTCCCGCTGGACGCGAAGAAGCGTTTCTTCGCCCCGCACCGCGCCGTGCCGGAGAACGGCGGATGGAGGCTCGAGCCGGCCCCCGCCGACGACGAGGGGGCCTTCTTCACGGGCTACGCGCGAAACGGCAAGTTCGTGACCTTCTTCGGCGACAACCATCCGGCCTATAACGGCAACGTCGTCAAGGCGATGGCCTCGGCGAAGAACGGCTACCGGGCGATCGCCGACGTTCTGAATGGACACGAAGCGGCTGCCGAGCCGGGCGCCGAATGGGACGCGTTCCGCAGCCGTGTCGAGGAGGACCTGACGGCCCGCGTCGTCGCGGTCCACCGCCTAACGCCCACGATCGTCGAGGTCATCGTCCGCGCGCCGGCGGCGGCCCGGAACTTTCAGCCGGGCCAGTTCTTTCGGCTGCAGAACCTCGAGTCGCGGGCTCCGCGGATCGGAGGCTCGCCTCTGCTCATCGAGCCCTGCGCCTTGACCGGCGCCTGGGTCGACGCCCAGCAGGGGCTCCTCTCCATGATCGCCCTCGAGATCGGCGCGTCGACGCGTCTCTGCTCGGTCCTCGAGCCCGGCGAGCCGGTCGTGGTCATGGGACCCACCGGGACCGCCACGGAGCTGCCGGAGAACTCGACCGTCATGCTCTGCGGCGGCGGACTCGGCAACGCCGTACTCTTCTCGATCGGCCGGAAGGCCCGCCGGCTCGGAAACCGCGTGGTCTACTTCGCGGGCTACAAAAAACCCGAGGATTTCTACAAGCAGGACCAACTCGAGGCGGCCGCCGACACGCTGGTCCTGTCGGTCGATCGCGGCGAGCCGATTCCCGCCCGGCGGCCCTCGGACCGCAGCTTCGTCGGCAACATCGTCGAAGCGATGCTGGCCTATGCGACCGGAAAGCTGGGTGAGATTCCGGTGTCGCTGGCGGAGGCGGAACGCCTGATCGTCATCGGCTCGGACCGCATGATGGCCGCCGTGGCGCGCTCGCGAAAGACGGTGCTCGCCCCGTACCTGAACCCCGGCCACGTGGGGATTGCCTCGATCAACTCGCCGATGCAGTGCATGATGAAAGAGGTCTGCGCACAATGCCTGCAGAAGCACGTGGACCCGGCGACGGGCCGCGAAGAGATCGTGTTCTCCTGCTTCAACCAGGACCAGAAGCTCGACGTGGTGGACTGGGGCAACCTCGCGGCCCGGCTGCGACAGAACACGGTTTCTGAAAAGCTGACGAGCCTGTGGCTCGACCGGTTGATGGGGTCGAGGGGGTCAGGTTTGCATTTTTCGGGATTTCAGCCGCACTCTCTCTCGAGCGACGCAGGTTCTGAAATCCGAAAAATGAAGACCTGACCCCCTACGGAACCGCGGCCAGGAACAGCAGGTAGGGGTTGATGGCCACTCCGGCTTTGAAGTTGTCGTCGCCCTCGGGTAGCCGGGTGATCGAGAAGTGCAGGTGCGGGCCGCCGATCACGCGCCCGGTCCCGCCGACGTAGCCGACGACCTCCCCCTTTTCGACCTTGTCCCCCGCGCGAAGCCCCGTCGCGTACTTCGAGAGGTGGCAGTAGAAGAGGAGGTAACGTCCCGTGGGGTCCTTCTGGTAGAGGGAGATTCCGCCGCGCTTCTCGCGGCGCATCTGCATGATCTGGCCCTCCGCCGCCGCCAGCACGGGCGTACCCTTGGGCGCGCCGATGTCGATCGCCAGGTGCTGGGCGTAGCGGCCCCGGGAAGCCAGGAACGAGTCGCGCAGGCGGCTGGCGTCCACGCCTTCCACCGGGATCTGCACGCCGGCCGTGAGCAGGTCCGACAGATCCACGTCCTCGGGCCGCAGCTTCGTCTGGGAAGACTTGGGCCTCAGAAGCGCGCCCAGAGTACGGGCGACCCGGGTGAGCGCGTTCGGTTCCGGGTCCGCCACGGCGGCGGCCACGTCGTCGAGCTCCGGAGTCTCGGCGTCCGACTCGTGCACGTGCGCTTCGAGGATGGCGTCGATCGGGTCGCAGGCGGGCCGCGGATAGTCGTACGTCTCGACGGGCAGGAACGGGCCGTACCACTGGGGAATCTCGACGGCCACCCGATCGACGAGGATCGCGCCGCGGGGGTCCTGGCTAACGACCCGGCGGGCCGTCTTCGGTGCTGTCGCTCGGCGCTTCCGGACGGACGCCTTCCTGGTCTTCGCTCTCCGGGCAACCGGTTTCTTCCGTGAGACGACTGGCTTCTGGCGCACTTTTGTCAAGCTCGCGCCGGCGACCCGGGCGGTTTTCGGTTTCGCCTGGGCGCGCGTGGGCGCGGCCTCCGCATCGAAGGACGCACCGAAAACGAAAACGGCGGCTAGTACAGCCGCCGGGATGACCGACGCCTTGCGCACGAAAGGATTATCTGGACAGCGCCGCGGGGCGTCAACCCTAAAAGCCCAATCGGCTCAGATATTTATGTCGATTCCGCATATCGCGGCGGGTCCTCGGCCCGGGTAACCGTCAACGATTGGCTCTCCGGTTACGCGCGTTCGACGTAGGAATTATCGCGCGTGTCGACCTTGATTCGAGTCCCGGCCTCGACGAACTGGGGGACCATCACCTGGAGCCCGGTTTCGAGCGTCGCCGGCTTGTACGACGCCGAGGCAGTGGCACCCTTCATCCCCGGCTGGGTCTCGACGACCTCGAGGGTCACGTTGTTGGGCAGCTCGATGCCGACCGGGTTGTCGTCATAGAAGTCCACGTGGATCGCCGTGTTGGGGAGCAGGTACTTCATCTGCTCCCCGATGACTTCGTCCGAAAGCGTGAGCTGGTCGTACGAGCTCTGGTCCATGAAGTGGTGTCCGGCCGAGTCGGAATAGAGGTACTCCATCTCGCGCTCGTCCAGGGAGGCCTTTTCGACCCGGTCGGTCGAGCCGAAGCGGTGCTCGTTCATCGACCCGCTGCGCACGTTGCGCATCTTGGCCTGCACGAAGCCGCGGAGGTTCCCGGGCGTCTTGTGGATCATTTCGTGAACGCGGTGGAGCTCGCCGTTGTGGATGATGAGCATCCCGCTTCGAAGCTGTGTCGCCGGAATCATGGCCATGACGTCTCCCCCGAAAAAGACGGCGAAATCTAGCAGAATGCGGCGCAAACAAAAAGCCCCGGGGAACCCCCGGGGCCCGCGGTTCTTTCGGAAGCCTCAGTCCCCCTGGCCGCGCGTCACGGTGCGTGTCCCCCGCCCGCCCTCCCGGGGCGCCTGCGCGGCCGACGACGGGAACCGGACGGCGACGCCTCTCGCCGGCGGCACCGTGGCGAGCAGAGTCTGCCAGGTCGAGATCGAGTAGTCGTACGGGCCGCCGTCCGTCAGGCCCGCTCCGACGTTCGGGACGTTCGGGGTGAAGAGCACGGTGGAGAAGTCCGGGCGCGGGATGTCGGTGCCGAGCTCGGCGTTCATCACCTTTATGAACTCGTCGGCGATGATTGCGTGCCCGATCGGCGTCGGGTGGAAGCCGTCCGCCGAGAAGATGCCTCCCGACAGAAAGGCCGAGGTGAGGGTCAGGCCCCCGACGTGATAGCCGTCCGCATTGATGTCGTCGAAGATCGAGTGGATGTCGACGAGCGGGCCGAAATCGGAGGCTCGCGACGCGATGACGGCGTTGTAGTCATTGACGTACAGGTTGATCGTCGCGACCTCGTCGGGATAGAGGAGGACGCCCGCCTCGACCATCGCGGGCGGCACGAAGCGACCGTCGGGCAGCGGCTGACCCGTGCCTCCCAGAGCGACGGGGACGCCGATGCCCTGCGCGAGCAGCGAGGAGGCCGGCAGCATGACGAGCGTGCCCTCCGGAACGGAGCATCCGTGGTCCGGCGGCACCGGCGTGCACGGATAGGCATCGTTTCCCGGCCCGAGCACGCCCACCCGTCCGCCCGGGATCGTGATGAAGGCCGGCACCCGGGTCGTGAACGGAATCGCCGTCACGTTCGGAAGGTTGGCGAGGACCAGCGTGCGGCCGCTCCCGGCGACGCTGGCGAGCACCTCGTCGTACTTCGCCTCGAACAGGGGCAGCGGCGTGATCGTGACGCCCACGAGCGCCAGGCCCGTCAGAGCCGCCGGAAGCACGTCGTTGCTGCCGATCCAGAGGGTTATCAGGTCCGGGGCGAGGATGTTGGCTTCCGTGACGGCGTTGAGCCCCGCGAAGGGGGATCCGGGGACGTTGCGAAGCACGAGCGCCGCGAACCGGTCCGCGGTGTCGCCGTTGGGATTGGCGGCCGTCAGGTCCACCAGGTCGTCGACGTGCGCGCCGGGAAGCCCGAGATTGTCGTAGGGCCGGCCGAGCAGCGAGTTCAGCGGCGCGCCCATCTGCGAGACCGCTCCGACCGTGATCGTGGACGGCGGCACGAACACCGCGCCCAGACACGGGGTGCCGACGAGGGGACTCGTCAGGGCCAGCTCCTGCACCAGGGGCTGCTGGAAGTCGGCGATCGCCAGCTGATGCGCGATGACGGCCGGGTAGGAAGCGCGCTGATTGCGCGCCACGAGGCAGTTGGCCTGAAAGCCCGCGGTCAGGCTATCGCCGAGCGCGACGTACTTCTCGAACTGCGCCGACAGGGGCGCCGAGGCCGCGAGCCCCAGCGCCGCGGCGAGACCCATCGCGCGAAGCGTGAGCGTTTTCATGTTTCCCCTCCGCCCTAAAGGGCCAGCCGGAGGCCGGCGGTCAGCACCAGGCCGGTCTCCGAATAGGTCCCGAAAAAGTTGTCCGTCTGCACGGTGAGGATGTTGCGCTCCTTGAACTTGATCAGGGCCACGCCCACATCCCAACCGAAGCGCTCGGTGTTGTAGCCGAAACCGGCCGTGTAGACGTTTCGATCGGCGTCCGCCAGCAGGGGACCGACGTCGAAGTCCGGCTGCGGCGTGTTGTCGTAGTAGTACCCGACCCGGATGGCGAACTGGCCGAAGCTCTTCTCGAGACCCGCCCGGTAGGCCCAGGAATTCTCCCAGTTCGTGATCCGCTCCAGGTCGGGCGCGGCGCCGTCCGGGAACACAATATCCAGCCGCTGAAAGGTGGACCATTCCGTCCAGTCGGCCTCGAGCCCGAGGAGAAACCCGGCGGGGAGCTGGATTCCGGCGCCGATGTTGATGCTCGAGGGGAACTTGATCGAGGTCGTGACCGGGCGCTCGCCGGCCGGGAGGGACCCGGCGACGATCCCGTCGAAAACCGGGTTGCCGGTCGGGCGCTGGGTGAAGTTGGCCGTGCCCTCGAAGTCGACCGTGATGCTCGACCGGTAGGCGGCTCCGATCGACAGCCCCTCGAAGGGCTTGAACATGATGCCGGCGTTCCAGCCCCAGCCCCCGTTGGAGAGCAGTTGGCTGTTGAGCTTGACGTGGGCGACGTCCACGAAGGCGCCGGTGAACGGGTTGACGGCTCCCTGGTTGCGCTCGAGCTGGACTTTCGAGAACCGGTAGTCCGCGCCCACGGCGACGGAAAGCTGCGGGACGAGCCGGTACGAGAAGACCGGGTTGACGTCGAGGGACCGAATGACGGCGTTCTGCGAGACGAAGCGGGTGGGCGAGTTCTCGGGATCCTCCCAGCGCAGGCCGAGGCCATAGTGCGCGAACCCGCCGATGCCGAAGTTCAGCTCGTTGGTCAGCGGAAGCACCGCGTACCCGTCGGGGAAGAAGAACCACTGCTTGTCGATGTTCGCGGAGGCGCCTTCGCCCGGATACGGGTTGGCGCCGGCGACGCCGCCGTCGGTCCGAGTCAGGAAGTTGGCCCCGACGTAGCTCTCGAAGTGGTTCATCCACCCGATGCCGGCCGGGTTGAAGAAGATTGCCGTCGGATCGCCGCCGATGCCCGCGTAGGCCAGGCCCATGCCCGTCGCCCGCGCGCCGTGCGTCATGACCTGGAAACCCGAGGAAAAGGCGGGACTGCTGGAGAGGAAGACGACGATCGCCAGGGTCAGAACGACGCGGGGAAAGGGGGCTCGAAGTCGCTGTCTCACGGTGTTCCTCCCTCAAGTTTTCGCCGTGGAATGCTCGCGGCGGGATGGAAGCCTCGCACGCTGATTCGCCAATCTAGACCTCGGCGGAGTGAAAGTCAAAAGGGGTCGTTCCGAGCCGGGAATCGAGAATCGACGTCCCCCGGCTTAGAATCGTTCCGTCTTGTCCGACGACAGCAAGCTCCCGACGCGCGACGGTTCGACCCTGCGCACTCCCTCGAGGGAAGCGCCCGTCACGGTGGGCACGGTCCTCGGCGGACGCTACCGGATCGACGCCGTGCTCGGGTTCGGAGGGATGGGCGTCGTCTACCGATCGCGCGACCTGAAACTCGACCAGGAGATCGCGTTGAAGCGCATCCGCCCGGACCGCGTTTCCCCCGAGCGGCGCGAGACGCTGCGCCGCGAGATCATCCTGTCGCGCAAGGTCACCCACGAGAACGTCTGCCGCGTCTACGATCTGGTCGAGATCGACGGCGAAGAGTTCGTCTCGATGGAATACCTGGCGGGCCGCACGCTGAAGGAGGTCGAGGAGCGCGAGCGGACCTTGCCGCTGGGACGCGGGCTGGCGATCGCCAAGGGCATCTGCAACGGCCTGGCGGCCGCGCACCGCATGGGGGTCCTCCACCGCGATTTGAAGCCCGAGAATGTCCTCGTGGGCGAGGACGGGACACCCCGTCTCATGGACTTCGGCATCGCGGTGGAGACCGGGCTCTACCGCGGAGAGCAGGGCGACACGATCCCGGGCACGCCGCAGTTCCTGGCCCCCGAGCTCCTGCGCGGGGAGATGCCGACGCAGGGCACCGACGTGTACGCCATGGGGGTTCTCCTCTTCGAGATGTTCACCGGCCGGGTCCCATTCGACGACGACGACACGGCGCGTCTGGTGAGGCGGGTCATCTCGGAAGCCGCTCCGAAGGTCGAGACCCTGCGGCCGGACCTGCCGCCCGAACTCCGGGACATCCTGGAGCGCGCGATCGCCAAGGACCCCCAGACGCGCTTCGGCGACGCCCCCGCGCTTTCTGACGCGATCGCCGCCTTCGAGGGGCAGGTCCTCGACCGGGTGCTCGCCGAGGTCTCCGTGACGCGGGCCAAGATGGTCAAGCTGATGGTCATCCTGGAGGCCAACAAGTCGCTCGCCGCGACCTTCGACCCGACCGAGACGCTCCGCATCATCCTGAAGACGGCGACCTCGGAGACCGACGCCGAGCGCGGCACGATCTTCCTCCAGGACCCGGAGTCGGGCGAGCTCGTCAGCCAGATCCTGGAGGGCGGCTCCGTCAACCCGATCCGCCTCCCGGTCGGGACCGGTATCGCGGGCAGCGTCGCCCAGACCGGCCAGACCGTCAACTCCTTCGACGCGTACCGGGACCCGCGCTTCGACAAGCGCACGGACAACTCCTCCGGTTTCAAGACGGTCTCGATCCTCGCCGCGCCGATGCGCACGCCCCGCGGCGAGATCGTCGGGGTCGTCGAGATCCTCAACAAGCGGCGCCGCAATTTCACGCGCGAGGACGAGGAGTTCCTGACCGAGGTCGGCACGCACGCCGCGCTCGCCGTCGAAAGCGTGCGCGAGCACGAGGCCGCGGTCCGGAGGGCCCGGCGGGAGGGAGCCGCCGGGGTTCTCAAGGGCGTCATGCCGCTGTTGCTGCCCGCGTCCTGGCCCGAGACCCCCGGCTTCGAGTCGGCGCCCCTGCGCTGGCGGTCGGACGAGCCCAACGCGGCTCTCTATGCCGTCGAGACCGCACCGGAGGTCCTCGCCTTCCTGCTCGTGGAAGACCGCCGCGACATCTACGAGGCGATCGGCTCCCTCGTTCGCGCGTCGACTCTCGGCCGCAAGCTGCTCCTCGAGACGCCGCCCTCCGAGATCGTCGAGAAGCTCGGGATCCTGGAGCCCGCGTGCGCGGTCACCGCCGCGCGCTTCGAGGGGGAGCGCCTCTCGCTGGCCAGCCGCGAGGCGCCGATACCCTGGGTGCTGCGTTTCGGGCGCCCGGTCCCGTTCCAGGTCCGCGAGAACGCGGGAGTGCGCGACGTGACGCTCGAGACCGCCCGCGGGGATCTGCTCGTGCTCGCGTCCTCGGGCCTCTCCGGGCTCGGCTCCGCGGGAAAGCCACCCTCCGCCGACAAGGCCGTCCAGCGCCTGGCCCGCGCCGCCGAGACCCAGGCCCTCTCGGCCGCCTTCGCGGCGCTGGTGACGGAGTGGAAGAAGGCGGGGGCCGCGCCGGGAATGCGGGACGTGCTGTTGTTAGCGGCGAAGAGACTCTGACCCGGCCACCGAAGGCAGACCCCCGGCAGTAGGGAAGGCCGGTACTCCGGCGTTTGCCCTCCTTACGGAAGCACCGCCACGGCGAGAGCTCCCGGCCCCCCGTGCGCGCCCAGCGCGGGTCCGCACTCGACGATCATCACGTCGGACTCGGGATAGGCGTCGCGGATCTGGCGGGCGAGCTCTTCGGCCACGTCCTCGGCGTCGCAGTGCGCCACGCCGAAACGGCGCGAGGCGGAGACGCCCGCTCCGGCCTCCGCGAACAGAAGCCTCATCATCTTCCGGCGCGCCGCGTCGTACCCGCGGGCCTTCGCCGCCGGCTCGGCCTTGCCCTCGGGGGAGAACGTCAGGACCGGCAGCAGACCTAGCAGCTTTGCCAGGAAACCCCGCGCGGGCGAGACGCGCCCGCCGCGCACGAGGTGCTTCAGGGTCGGCACGGCCACGAAGGTGCGCACGCGGTCGGCCGCCTCCCGGGCGATCCGCGCCACCTCCTCGGCCCCTTTGTCCGACGCGGCCGCTTCGGCGGCGGCCCGCACGACCAGGCCGAGGCCCACCGACACGTTGCGGCTGTCCACATGCTCGATCTTCGTCTTCTGGACAGGCCGCGCCCCGACCGTGGCCGCCTGGTAGGTCCCCGACACCGCCGCGGACAGGTGCACCGAGACGATCGACCCCGCGTGCGCGGCCACGTTCTCGTAAACCTGTGTGAAGTCGGCCGGCGGCGGCTGGGAGGTCCTGGGGGCCTCGTCGGTTACGGCGAACCGCGCGTAGAACTCGGACGGCGTGAGCGTGACCTTGTCGAGGTAGTTCTCGGACCCGAAGGTGACCCGCACCGGCACGACGCCGATGCTCAGGTCCTCGAGCATCGAGACCGGCAGGTCGCAGGTCGAATCGGTCACGATGCCGACGCGCTCCGCGCGGTTCAGGTCGAAGTGCGACTCGTGCTGCGCGCGCATGTCCTCGACCTTCGTCTGCGCGACGTCCGCGAACCGCGCGGCCATCTCGAAGAGCTTCTCGGGCTCGTTGGTGTGGACGTGGAGGCGAATCCGCGAGGCGCCTCCCGCCATCACGATCGAGTCGCCGAGCAACGCGGTTTCGCGCCGCAGCGCGCTTCGGTCGATCGCATCGCCCTCGAGCAGGACCTCCGTGCAGTAGCGGAAGAGGATCGCGCCGGACTTCTTCTCGAACACCGCGGCCTTCACGTCCTCCGCCGCCTCGACCGGCGGCGGGGCCAGCCGGGCGGCTTCCCGTAGGTACGTGACGACCCCCTCGAGCAGATACACGAAGCCCTGCGCCCCGGCGTCCACCACGCCCGCCTTCTCCAGGAGCTTCATCTGCTTCGGCGTATTCTCGAGCGAGACCTTCGCCGCCTTGAGCGACTCCGGCAGGAGCACGCCGAAGTCCCGGATGTCCGCGGCACGGTCGGCCACGTGGCGCGCCCAGTCCCGGATCACCGTCAGTATCGTTCCCTCCACCGGCCGCGCGACGGCGCTGTAGGCCGACTCGGCCGCGCGCACGACCGCCGCGCCGAAAGCCCGGGTCGAAACGCGCGGGGAGTCGGGAAGGCCCTCGGAGAAGCCGCAGAAGAACTGCGCCAGAATCGCGCCGGAGTTTCCCCGCGCGCCGCCGATCGCCTGGTCGGCCAGCGCTTTGGACATCTCCCGGATGTGCCGCTGCCGCAGGCGGGAGATGCCCGAGGCGATTTTCTGGAGGGTGGACGCGAGGTTGATCCCCGTGTCCCCGTCGGCCACCGGAAACACGTTGATCTTGTTGAGGGCCTCGGCCCGCTCGGCCACGAAGTGCGCGCCGGCGATGACGGCGCGGGACAGGCGGTTCCCGTCGAGGTAGGAGATCGCGATCAAGGCTTGATGGTGGCCGGGTACCCCTCCGGCGCTCGGGCGTCGCTGCGCGAGGAGCGGTACTCCTCGGCGACCGCGGGTAGCCGGTCGAGGTAGAAGAGGACGACGCCGCAGCCCATACAGGCCCACGGATAGACCTTCTCGACTCCCCAGGAGAAGAGCCCGGTCTTCCACGGCTTCTTCCAGAAGTACGACGTGTAACCGGACGTGTTCGACCGGGAGCGGAGCATCTCGCCCCCGCAGAGCGGGCATTTGCGGTGGAAGGCGTCGCTCATACAGCCGATCTGTGATTAAGGATATCTCACGGCTCAGAGGGGGTCAGGACTGGATTCTTCGGAGTTTCACACCGAGCCGGGGCTCGGCATCCATTGGCTGAAACTCAGAAGAATCCATACCTGACCCCCTACGGTTTCCAGCGCAGCACGAGGTTGCGGGCGGCGCCCACCTCGTCGACGCGTTTGACGGGCGTCGTGTGCGGGGCGCCGAGAACGAGCTCGGGTGTCTCGGCGCTCTCGCGGGCGATCTCCCGCATGGCCCGGATGAAAGCGTCGAGCCCCGGCTTTCCCTCGGTCTCCGTCGGCTCGATCATCAGCGCGCCGTGCACGATGAGCGGGAAGCTGACCGTCGGCGGATGGAACCCGTAGTCCATCAGCCGCTTGGCGATGTCCATGTTGGAAACGCCGTGCTCCTGCTGGATCTTGTCGGAAAAGACGACCTCGTGCATCGTGGGCGTCTCGTACTTCAGGTGGTAGACCCCGGTGAGCCCGGCCCGGATGTAGTTGGCGTTGAGAACGGCTCCCTGCGCCACCTCGCCGATCCGGTTCCCGTACGCGGCGATGTAGGCGAGCGCGCGGACGAACATGCCGTAGTTGCCGAGGAAGGTGCGCAGCCTCCCGATCGACTCGGGCCGGTCGAAGTCGAGGAACCAGGTCCCGTCGGCGCGCCGCTCCACGGTCGGGCGCGGCAGGTGCGGCACGAGCGCCGGACCGACCGCCACCGGGCCGGAGCCCGGGCCTCCCCCGCCGTGCGGTGTCGAGAAGGTCTTGTGGAGGTTCATGTGCATCACGTCGACACCCATGAGCCCGGGCTTGGCGACGCCCACGAAAGCGTTGAAGTTCGCGCCGTCGCAGTAGAGATACCCGCCCTTGGCGTGCACGATCCGCGCGATGTCCAGGATCTGGTCCTCGAAGACGCCGAGGGTGTTCGGCACGGTCAGCATCAACGCCGCCACGTCCTCGGTCATCGCCGCCTCGAGGACCGCGAGGTCGATGGTGCCCCGGGCGTTGGACTTCAGCTCCTTGACCTTGTAGCCCGCGAAGTGCGCCGAGGCGGGGTTGGTCCCATGCGCGGAGTCGGGAATGAGCACGGTGGTGCGGGGCCGGCCCGTCTTCTCGAGCGCCTTTCGGACCATGAGGATTCCGGCGAGTTCCCCCTGCGCGCCCGCCGAGGGCTGGAGGGTCACGCGGGAGAGGCCGGTCAGCTCCACGAGGATCTGCTCGAGACGCCACACGAGCTCGAGCGAGCCCTGCGAGACCTCTTCGGGGGCCAGCGGATGGATCGCGGCGAACCCGGTCAGCCGCGCCATCTCTTCGTTGGTGCGCGGGTTGTGCTTCATCGTGCACGAGCCGAGGGGATAGAGGCCCTGATCGATCGAGAAGTTCAGGCGGGAGAGACGCGTGAAGTGCCGCGCGACCTCCACTTCGGAAATCTCCGTCTCTCCCGCGATCTCGCCGCGCAGCAGCGCGTTCGGGATCGCGATTGTGTCCGGAACGTCGAGCGGCGGCAGCGAGTAGCCGACCTTGCCCTCCCCCGAGCGCTCGAAGACGAGGGGCTCCACGCGCGGCTCCGGGTGCATCCGGTCCGGGGCCGCGGCCGCCTCTTCCTCGAGCTCGACGCTCATTGCGCCCTCCCCGCGAGCGCCGCCACGAGGTGATCCATCTCGCCCTTCTGGTTCATCTCGGTCGCCGCCACGAGAAAGCGCCGCGTGTCCTTCGCGTCCCAGCGCGAGAGCGGGATGCCGGCGAGGATCTTCCGCGCGGCGAGAAGCGAGAGCAGCGGGCCGGCGTCCTCCGGGGCCTCGACGACGAACTCGTTGAAGGTCGGCGCGTCGTACGGGATCCGGTAGCCTCGGATCTTCGCGATCTCCCGCTTCAGGTACTCGGCCTTCGCGTGGCTCTGAAGCGCGACCTCGCGCAGCCCCTTCTTCCCGAGCAGCGACATGTGGATGTTTGCCGCCAGCGCCATCAGGCCCTGGTTCGTGCAGATGTTGGAGGTCGCCTTCTCCCGCCGGATGTGCTGCTCGCGCGTCGACAGCGTCAGGCAGAACGCGCGCCGGCCCTCGGCGTCTTTCGTCTCCCCGACGAGACGCCCCGGGATCTGCCGCTGGTGCTCGGTGCGGCAGGACAGGAAGCCGAGGAGCGGCCCGCCGTTCCCCATCGGCACGCCGAGCGACTGGGCTTCTCCACAGGCGATGTCGGCGCCGCCCTCGCCGGGCGGCGACAGCAGCGCCAGAGAGGCCGCCTCGGCGACGACGGCGACCGAAAGCGCGCCGGCCTTCTTCGCCGTGGCCGAGCCCGTCTTCCAGTCCTCGACGAGCCCGAAGAAGTTGGGCGACTGCACCGCCACGGCGAAGGTCGTCGCATCGACGGCGGCCGAAAGCGCCGCCGGATCGGTGAGGCCGTCCTTCCCGAGCGGGGCCTCCAGGATTTCGAGGCCCAGATTCGCGAAATACGTCCGCACCGTCTCGCGGTATTCGGGGTGAATGCCGGCCGAGAGGACCGCCCGCTTCCGGCCTTTCGACAGGCGCTCGGCCATCAGCAGCGCTTCGACGAGCGCCGAGGCCCCTTCATAGAGCGATGCGTTGGCGACTTCGAGTCCCGTCAACAGGCAGATGTGAGTCTGGAACTCGAAGATCGACTGGAGGGTCCCCTGGGAAACCTCGGGCTGGTAGGGCGTGTAGGACGTCAGCCACTCCGCGCGGTAGAGCATCTGGTCCGCGATCGCCGAGACGTAGTGGTTGTAGAGCCCGCCGCCCAGAAAGAACGCCGTATCGCGCGCGTTCGCGTTCTTCCCGGCGAGGCCGCCGAGGAATCGCCGGATCTCGATCTCGGACAGCGGCGCCGGCAGGTCGGGAGCCTGCCGCACCGCGGCCGGAACCGCCGCGAAGAGATCGTCGACCGAGGAGACGCCGATCGCGGCGAGCATCGCCTGGCGTTCCGCGTCCGAAGTCGGAAGGAACTTCATTTCTCCTGCTCTTCCGCGCGCACGTAGGCGGCGTATTCGTCGGCCGACATGAGCTTTGAGGCCTCATCGGTCGAGAGCTTCAGCTTGATCAGCCACCCGTCGCCGAACGCATCGTCGTTGATGATGCCGGGCTCGGCGACGGCCCCCTTGTTGATCTCGACGACCTCGCCGGAGACGGGCGTGTAGAGCTCCGAGACCGCCTTGACCGACTCGACGGTGCCGAACCCGTCTCCCGCGTTGTATCCGTGCCCGACCTCCGGCAGCTCGAGGTAGACGATCTCGCCGAGCTGCTTCTGGGCGTGGTCGGTGATGCCGATCGTCCCGATCTCTCCGTCCACCCGGACCCATTCGTGGCTGTTGGCGTACCGCAGCTCTTCGGGATTCCCGCTGCTCATTTCGCGTCACTCCTCTTGTAGAACGGGGTCGCCACGACGCGCGCGGCCGCGGCGCGGCCGCGGATGTCCACCTGGAACTCGGTCCCGATCGCCGTCGCCCCGGCCGGCAGCAGGGCCAGGCCGATCGGCTTGCCGAGGGTCGGGGAATGCGTGCCTGAGGTAACGAGACCGTCGCCCGCAGCGGTCTTCGCCGGGTACCCGTGGCGGGCGATCCCGCGATCGACCATCTCGAAGCCGACGAGCTTGCGCGGGACGCCGGCCTGCTTCTGCGCGACGAGCGCGTCGCGGCCGACGAAGTCCCCCTTGCCGAGCTTCACGATCCAGCCGAGGTCGGCCTCCCACGCCGTCACGGTGTCGTCGATGTCGTTACCGTAAAGAGCCATCTTGGCCTCGAGCCGCAGGGTGTCGCGCGCCCCGAGGCCGCACGCCGCCACTCCCTCGGGTTTTCCTTCCTCGAGCAGCCTGCGGAAGAGGGACTCGGCGTCGTCCGGACGGCAGTAGATCTCGAAGCCGTCCTCACCCGTGTAGCCCGTGCGCGAGACCAGCGCCGCGGCACCGGCGACTTTCGTGTTGCGGAACCCGTAGTACGGAAGATCGGAGGGATCGGGGTCAGAGAGCCGCGCGAGCAACGCCTCCGCCTTCGGCCCCTGCACGGCGATCAAGGCGTAGTCCGCGCTTCGGTCGTCGATCCGCACGTCCCCCCTCACGCCGGCGGCCGCCCAGGCGAAGTCTTTGGGCGTGTTCGAGGCGTTGACCACGACGAGGTAGGAGTCGGCGGCGCGCCGGTAGACCAGCAGGTCGTCGACGAATGTGCCCTTCTCCGTCAGGAAGGCCGAGTACTGGATCCGGCCGTCGGCGAGTTTTCCGACGTCGTTCGGCGTCAGGCCCTGCAGGCTCACCAGGGATTCGGGTCCCTCGACGTCGAGCTCGCCCATGTGCGACACGTCGAAGAGGCCGACGCGCTCTCGGACCGCGCGGTGTTCCTCGAGAATGCCCGCGTATTGGACCGGCATCTCCCAGCCGCCGAAATCGACCATCTTCGCGCCGAGCTCGCGGTGCAGGTCATAGAGCGGTGTGCGCTTGAGCGCGGCGCTCGCGGCGGCGGGGGCGGCCATCGGGAAGGGGAAGTTAGCACAACTCCCTCGGAACTCCGGCGCGACATCCAGGACATAGAATGCGCGGCAGATTCTCGGGAGGTTTCATGCTGTCCGGGCTCGCCTCGATTCTCCTCACCGCAGCGCTGACGGCCCCGTCCCCGCTCGTCTCGACCTTCTCGATCGTGGCCCGGGATCCGGCTAACGGCGACCTTGGCGTGGCCGTCCAGTCGAAGTTCCCCAACGTCCGGCCCGTGGTGCCGTGGGCGAAGGCGGGCGTGGGCGCCGTGGCGACGCAGTCCTTCGTCAACACCGACTTCGGCACGAAGGGGCTGAAGCTCCTGGCGCTCGGCGCGACACCGCAGGAAGTTCTGACGATCGTCGGCCGTGCCGACCCGGAGCTCGAACAGCGGCAGGTCGGCGTCGTCGACGCGAAGGGGCGCTCGGCGACCTTTACCGGAAAAGAGTGCTTTCCCTGGGCAGGGGGGCGCACGGGGCCGGACTACGCCATCCAGGGCAACATCCTCGTCTCGGAGGAGACGGTCGCGGCGATGGAGAAGACATTCCTCGCGGCCCGGGGCCCGCTGGCCGAGCGGCTGCTCGCTTCGATCGGGGCGGGCGCGGAGGCCGGCGGCGACAAACGGGGCCGCCAGTCAGCCGCCCTTCTCGTGGTGCGCGAAGGTGCTTCCTACGACGGGAAGAGCGACGCCTACGTGGACATCTCGGTCTACGACGCCCCCGATCCGATCGCCGAGATCTTTCGCCTTTACGGGCTGCAGAAGATCCACTTCGAGCGAAGCGACCCGAAGGACGTCGTCCCGATCAGCGGCGACGCCGCGAGATACCTTCAGACGCTCCTGGCCAGAAAAGGGTTCTTGACGGGCGGGCGGACCGACGGCTTGTGGGACGACGCGTCAACCAAAGCGCTGGCCGACTACATGGGCTGGGAGAACTACGACACACGCATCCGGCAGGACGGAAGGATCGACCGCACGCTCCTCGAGTTGATCCGCGAAAAGGAGGGCCCGCTGCCGTGACCGATTCGCCGGCACAGCGGGCGCGCGCCGCGGCGCGCAACTGCGAGTCGGCGGGACTGATGGCGGAGGCGGACATGCTCTTCCGCCTGGCGGAGACTCTCGAGAGCCAGGACCGCGCCGCCGCCGCCGCATCGTTGGCGCGGGTGCTCCTCGCGGCCGGCCAGGTGGACGAAGCGCGGCCCTATGCGCTCGACGGCAATGACCCGGTCCTCGTCGCGCGACTGCTCCTCGACGGGCACGACTTCGCGAAAGCGCGGCGGCTGCTCGACGAGGCGCGCCAGCGCGACCCCTTCGATCCGCGCATCGCTTCGGCGCGAGGACGGCTGGCCTTCCTCGAGAGGCGCTTCGCGCAAGCCGCGTGGGACCTCCTCGAAGCGGCGCTGCTGCGCCCGGACGGCCTGCCGGACGCGACGGACCGGCGCTTTCTGCGGGCGGCGCGTGCCCTCGCGCCCGGGCAGATCCCGGCCTGGAAGGAAGCGGTCGTCGCCGCGCGGGACCGGCTGGCGGAGGAGGCTCGTCAGCGGGCTCCGGGCGTCTCCTGGCCGGACCGGTCCGCGGACCTCCTGCGCTCCCTGATCCGCCGGGGCGGGGGCTCGTCCGAGGGCGTGCTCGACCGCGCCCGGCGGCTCGCGGAGATGCCCGCGCTCCAGGGTCTGGACGAAGGCGCGCTCTTTTCTGCCGCCGGGAGCGGAGAGCTGCGGCGCCTGGCGACCGGAAGCCTCCTTTACCGGGCCGGCGACGCTTCGGGCGAGCTGTCGTTCGTCGTGCAGGGCGCGCTCGACCTCGTCCGGCCGACCCCCGTCGGTAACCAGCCCATGGGCGAGGCGCAGACCGGGGATCTCGCGGGCGAGGAGGCCTTAGTGGGCGCCCCGCGCACGTGCGACGCGCGCGCCCGCGGTCCCGTGACCCTGCTCGGTTTCACGGTCGACTTCTTCTCGGCGGAACCGGAGAAGGCGGTGTGGCTCCGGTATCTGCGCGCGCGGCTGGCCCGCCGGCTCGGGCGCTTGAACGACCTCTTCCGGCAGTTCTTTCCCCAGGAGCGGCGCTTGGCCGGCGACGCCGCCGGCTCGGGGGCCCGCGCCGAGAGCACCGAAGCGATGTCGCTCGAGGACCGTTCGCGGTCGCTGACCTCGGTCGGCCTCTCCGAATCCGACCGATTCCTCTTCGCCGTCTTCGCCGAGGAGAAGCACTATCCCGAAGACACGCTCATCTTCCGCGAAGGTGACGCCGGCGACGCGATCTACGTGATCGCCCGCGGGCGCGTCCGCATCTCGCGCCGGATCTCGGGCGGCGAGGAGGCGTTCGCGTTCCTCGGCGCCGGCGAGATCTTCGGCGAGATGGCCCTGCTCGATCCGGGTTCCGGACGCTCGGCGGACGCGCGCGCCCACGAGGATGCGATCGTCCTGGAGCTGTCGCGCCCGAGGTTCGAGGCGCTCGAGGCCGCGGACCCTGAGGGCTGCGCCGAGCTGTCGGCGGTGCTCTGCCGCCTCGCCGCCCGGCGCTGCGTCGAGACAGCCGAGCGCCTGGCAAACTGGCGCGTGCTCGCAGGACCGGGATAAAGGGCTTTCCTACTCCGACTTCAGCTTCTCCTCGACCCTTGCCCGGTCCCGGCCGGCGTTGCCGCACACCAGGATGCGCACGAGCCGCGGCTTGTACCCCGGCGCGGAGAGCACAAGGTCGTGGACCTTCGGCCCCTTGAGCTCCAGGGGCGAACCCGGGTCGAACGACGAGGCGGGGCCGAGCGACCGGCCGCCCTCGGAGACGACGGCATCGGACGGGTGCACAAGGAACTCCACGGCGCCTGTCGTCCGGTCGTACACGGACGGCAACTTCTCGTAGGGCACGCGACTGTTGCGTTCGAGCTCCTCGTCGATGGACACGGAGTCGTCGCCCTCGGGAGCGACGTCGATCTGGAAGTGCATGGTCCGGTAGCCGGGCAGCTCCATGCGGACGTAGTGCGTGCCCGACTTCTCGAGCTCGAGCTCCCGCCCGCCGCCGCGGTTGTCCCAGTCGTCGGCGATGCCGATGTAGCGACCATCCACGTAGAGCCGCGCCTGCTCGGGGCTCGACGTGAAACGCACCCTGCGGCGCGTGGAGAACGCGGCATCGATGCGGTCGGGCTTGTCCGCAGCGGCCGCGCGCGGCGGCTCGACGACGGCGACCCTCTCCTCCGGCGGCGCCGGGGCGGGGGGTGGCGGCATGGGGCTCCGACGGCGGCGGTTCGTATCCAGCACACGCGGCGCTCCGACGGTCGCGTCCGCGGCCTCATTCGGACCCGGCGTGGGGAGGTCGATGGGGGTTCCGGCGAGCTCGGGCGTGGCCCCTTGCTTTTCGACCGCAGGCGAGGGAGCCGGCGCGACGCCGGGCTGCGGCGCTGGCGCCCTCGTCGCGGGCTCCGGCTGTCCCCGATCGCGCAGGAGCAGGACTCCCGCGACGAGAACCGCGGCGGCGGCTAGGAGCACGATCGGCAGTCCGCCGCGGCGGCGCGCCGGCTCCGTCGGGGCCGACGTTCTCGCGGAAGGGGGGGGTAGCGGCGGAGAGCCCGGCGCGCCCGCGGCGGCAGCGCTTGCGCCCTCGGTCCCCGCAGCCGGTGCGGCGACAACCGCGCGGCGCGTCAACTCGGAGTCGCGCTGGAACTTCTCGATGCGCCCGAGCTCGCGGACGAACCCGCGGGCGTCGGCCGGCCGCTTCTCCGGCTGCTTGGCGAGGAGGCGCGCCATGACCTCTCGGGTCGACATCGGCAGGTCGGCCTTCAGCTCCCGCGGATCGCGCGGCTCGGTGTGCAGGATCTGATAGACGAGCGTCGTGATCGACTCGCCAGGGAACGGCCGCACGCCGGTCAGGAGCTCGTACAGCACGACGCCGAGGGAAAAGAGGTCCGAGCGGGCGTCGACCTTCTCGCCGCGCACCTGCTCGGGCGACATGTACGCGGGGCTTCCGATCATCTGTCCGGTGCGCGTCAGCTCCGAGGTGGCCGCCGCGGTGAACTTTCCGATGCCGAAGTCGGTGACCTTCACGCGACCGTCTTTCGCGATGAGGATGTTGCCGGGCTTGATGTCGCGATGGAGCACCCCCCGCTCGTGGGCGTGGGCCAGCGCCTCGGCCACCTGGCGGATGATGCCGATCTTGGCCGTCAGAGGCAGGGCATCGGAAGCCCTGAGATAGCGGGTCAGCGGCTTGCCCTCGACGTACTCCATCGCGATGAAACAGACGTCGCGGTCGCGCCCCACGTCGTAGACCGTGACGATCGAGGGATGCTGCAGGCGTCCCGCGAGCTTGGCTTCCTTGAGGAAGCGGGCCTCGATCTCCCCCGCGCTCTCGCCCCGCATGGCCTCGGGGCGGACGGTCTTGATCGCGACGGGCCGCTCGATCTCGGGGTCGTTGGCCAGATACACGACGCCCATCGCTCCCTGGCCGAGGACCGACGAGATCTCGAAGCGCCCCAGCTTCGAGCCGGGGGGCAGGGTGCTCATTCGTCGGAGGCGTCGGAGAGGTTCTTCTCGGCGTCCTTCTCGCGTTCGGAGATCAGCGCCTTCGCCTCCTCGGCGCGGTCGGCCGGCACCATCACCCGCGCCACGCCGAGGGACCCGAGGTTTTCCGGCCAGGGAGAGGAGGAAGGCCCTTCGATCTCGCACGGGATGTTCTCGGACTCGAGGAGCCCGGCGATGATCCCGGCCTCCTCGTCGTCTCCGGCCGCCGCCACTTCGATCCAGCCCTTTTCTTCGGCCATCGGTCCTTCCGTTTCTGTTACGCCACGATGCGAAGGAGGGCTTTCGACCTGTCGACGACCCGGCCCACCACCGCGGCCGCCGGTGCTCCCGTCTCGCGGCAGCGCGCAGCATACGCGTCTGCCTGGTCTTCCGGCAGCGCCACGAGCAGTCCGCCGGAAGTCTGGGCGTCGCAGAGGAGGAGAACGTCGTCGTCGGTAACGCCGTCGCCGACCTCGGTCCGGGGGCGCAGGTTTCGCACGTTCACGCGGGAGCCGTCGGGCGCGACGCCCTGAGCCGCCAGCCGCCGCGCCTCGGACAACAGCGGGATGCGGGAGACGCGGAACTCCGCGGTCGTCCCGGACGCGTCCATCATCTCGTGGGCGTGCCCGAGGAGGCCGTAGCCGGTCACGTCGGTCGCCGCATGGATGTCGAACCCCTCCATGGCCTCGACCGGCGCCCGATTCAGTGTGCACATGACCGAGACCGCCTCCGACAGCGCCGCCTCCGGGAGCTTGCGCTTGCGCAGGAGCCCCGACACTCCCCCGGCGGCGGAGTCGGCGCGACCCGCGCAGACGGTGATGCCGATGCCGAGCGGCTTGGTCAGGACCAGGGCGTCGCCCTTTCTCGCCCCGGCGTTGCGCGTTACTTTCGCCTCCTCCACGACGCCCGTCACCGCGAGCCCGTAGAGCGGGATGTCGTGGTCGATCGAGTGCCCCCCGCCGATGACGGCCCCCGCCTCGGCCACTTTCTCCGCCCCTCCCCGCAGGATCTCCTCGAGGATCTCGACGGGCAGGACCTTCGTGGGAAAGGCCACGAGCGCCAACGCGAGGATCGGCCGGCCGCGCATGGCGTAGATGTCGGAGAGGGCGTTGGCCGCGGCGATCCGGCCGAAGAGGCGCGGGTCGTCGACGACCGGTGTGAAGAAGTCGACTGTCTGGACGATCGTTTGTCCTCCCCCGAGGCGGTACACCGCCGCGTCATCCGACTGAGCGTTGCCGACCAGCAGGTTCGGATCCGCCGGGGAGGGAAGCTTCCGGAGAAGCGCGGACAGGTCGAACTGACCGATCTTGCAGGCTCAACCCGCGCTCGACGCGAACGTCGAGAGCGCAGGGTGACCCGCCTTCCTGAATGTCACGAGCGGATTATAGGGGGCGGGGCCCGTGAGCTGTCCGCCGAGGGCCGTTATTCGATAGCCGGCCCGTTATGGGTTACGGCTTACGGTTCTGGCTTCCGGCTTAGTCGTCGTCGCCGTGGAGCAGGAATCCGAGGACGAATCCGACGGCAGCCGACACCGCGATCGCGGTGCCCGGGTTCTCGCGCACGTAGCCGCGCACGTCGTCCCACACATAGCCGTAGTCCTTCTCGAGCTTCTTTGCGGTCGTCTTGGCCGACTTGCGGACGTCCTCGCTGACGTCGTCGAACTGGTCGCGCGCCTTGGAATACGAGTCGCCCAGCACTTCCTTGGTTTTGTCGATCTTCTCTTCCACGAAATCGCGCGCACGGTCGAACGGGGTGTCTTTAGCCATACTCACCTCCCTGAAGAGCCGGATCATATACCCTTGACCCCGAAAAATGGGCAGGGGCGTGGAGCTTGAACCGCCGGCCGGCTGGTCGATCCGCGGAGTCCTCGGGGAGACCTTCCGGGGCTTCCGAGCCGACCGGGGGCTCGACCTCGCGGCCTCGCTCGCCTTCTCGTCGCTGCTGACCGCGGTGCCGCTACTCGCGTCTTTTTCGCTCTTTCTCGTCACGTTCTTCCGGGAGAACGACGACCAGATTCTCGCCGTCGTCAACGCGGTGCTCCCGTATCAAACGGCACGGCTCACGGAGAACCTGCGGGAGTTCATCGCCGAATCGAACACGATCACGGGCATCGGGCTCGGGCTGCTCGTCGTCGCCTCGGTGCACCTGGTCTTCATCGTCGAGGGCGTCTTCAACGCCGTCTGGGGCGCGCCTCGCCGCCGGGGGCGGCTGTCGCGCTTCTTGATCTTCACGTTCGCGCTGGTGACCCTCGGCCTCGTCCTCGGCGGCATCGGGTGGGGCATCCGGGGGCTGCGCGGCGTGGCGGCCTCGGATTCCGCGCTCCACTCGGCCTTGGTCGGCGCGATACTGCCGTTCCTCCTCAAGGCGTTCTTTCTCACCCTGATCTACCGGTATCTCCCCAACGCGCGCGTGCGCCTGTCGGCCGCCGCGGTCGCGGGGGCGACGGTCGCGCTCGGGCTCGAGCTTCTGCGCCTCGCCTTCAACCTGTACGTCGAGGCCCTCCAGCGCATGAACCTCATCACGGGCTCTCTGGCCTTCATTCTTTTCGCGATTCTGGCGCTCTACTTCGCCTGGGCCCTGATCCTCTTCGGGGTCGAGCTGACGCACGTCCTCCAGAAGGAGGTGTCCGGCTCCCGGAGCGGCCGCCACCGCGAGGGGCGCGCCGAGAAGGCGATCCGCATGCTGCTCTGCATGTCGAGCGCCGAATTCGCGCCCTTGAAGGACATCGAGACGAACCCCGACGCGTCCACGGCCGAGACGCTGGCCGTTCTCCAGGACCTCGCACGGGCGGGCCTCGTCGACGGCAATGCGGTGAAGGGATTTCGCCTGGCGATCTCCGGCCGTCAGATCACGGTCGCGCGCGTCGTGGAAGCCCTGATGCCGGACCTGTACCACGTCAGCGGGCGCGAGGACCGGATCGCGCTGGCTCTCGAGCCTCTCTTCTCTCGACTCGACTTCGAACGGCGACTGCTATTGAACGCAACGCTGGCGGAGCTGCGGCCGCGGGGACAGGAGACGGGCGTGCTCCAGAAACCCGCTGCCGGAGGCGGGGCTTAGGCCCGTCCTAGGCGGGTTTCAAGACCTTCAACAGCGGCGGGGCCACGAAGGTCGTCGCGAAGACCGCGACGAGCACGGCCACGAACACGGGCTCGGGCAGCGCCTTAGTCGCGAGCCCGAGCGACGCGAAGATCAGGCCCACTTCGCCCCGCGGCACCATGCCGGCGCCGATGAAGGCGCGCCGCACCTTGCCCCACGCGCAGAAGCCCGCCGCGAACTTGCCGAGGAACCCCACGAGCGTCAGCCCCAGGCCGAGCAACAGGGCAGGATGGTTCGCCGCGACGGCGGGATTCAGCAGCCGCACGTCGACCTGCGCCCCGACGTAGACGAAGAACACGGGCGCGAAGAGGTCCACGACCGGTTTGAGCGCCGCGTCGATGTCGTGCTTCCGGTTGGTACGCGCGAGCGCCATGCCCGCGGCGAAGGCCCCTACGATCGGCGCCGACCCGGCTTTCGCGGCCGCCCAGGCGACCAGGAGCGCGAACGCCACCGAGGCCGCCAGGAGCATGCCGCGCACACTCGCCTTCCCGACGACGTGGATCAGCCTCTTCCCGAGCGGGATCCCGGCGACGATCGCGACGACCACGAAGCCGATGGAGAAGACGGCCGACTTCAAAGCGGCGCCGGCTTCGAGCGCTCCGTGCTCGGCCACCTTCGAGACGATCGCGAGCACGATCAGGCCGAGCACGTCGTCCAGGATCGCCGCGCCGAGGATGATCTGGCCCTCCCGGGTGGCGAGGACCTTCAGCTCGGACAACACCCGCGCGGTGATCCCGATCGACGTCGCCGTCAACGCGGCGCCGACGAAGACGGCCGTCAGCACTTCGTAGCCGAGGGCGCGGGTCAGTGCGTAGCCCCCCGCGAAAGGCAACGCCATCCCCACCAGAGCCACCGCCAGGGCCGGCGCGCCGACACGCAACAGCTCTTCGAGGTCGGTCTCGAGCCCCACTTCGAAGAGGAGCAGTACGACGCCGATCTCCGCCAGCACCAGGATGCCTTCGGAGAGCGGAACCAGGCCGATGACCGACGGGCCCAGGACGATCCCGGCCAGGAGCTCGCCGAGCACGGCCGGCTGGCCGATGCGCTCGGCCAGCTCGCCGAAGAGCTTCGCCCCGAAGAGCGCGGCGCCGAAAGCCAGGAGAAAGGCGCCAAGATCGAAGGCGTGCTCCATTGGCGGCGAATCCTAACCGAACCGCGCTAGGCTGCGGACGTGAGGGCGCCGCGCGCCTCCGGGCCGAGTCGATTCCTCGTCGCCGCGCCCATCGTCGTGGCGGCGACGGTTCTCGCCCTCCAGGTTCTGGTCCCACCGATCGTCGGCCTCGCCAACAACGGCGACTTCGAGAAGGTCCTCGGTTACGCGGGGCTCCACTACCCGAGCGATCGCTACGAGGACAAGTACAACACGCACATCGTCCGCGAGTTCCGCTTCGTCCCGGTCTGGTACCGGAGCGGCTACCTGTCCTCAGAAACGGCCCTCGCGCGCCTCGCGCGGGACCTGGCGCGGCCCTTCTCCCGGTCGGGCCTCTTCGACATCCGCGTGCTCGGCGTGATCCACGCCCTGCTGCTGCTCCTGGCCCTCGCGGGTCTGATCCGGGCGTGCCGCGGGCTCGCGTGGCAGGCCCGGCTCGTCGCCGCGGCGCTCCTCGTCTTCTTCTTCACCGACGTCGGCTACGCCGCCCTCTTCAACACGTTCTACAGCCAGACCGCTGCATTCCTCTTTCTCATGCTCACCGCGGCCGCCGTCGCGCTGGCCATCCGACGCGGCCGGCTCGACGGCGCTCTCTGCGTCGCCTACTTTCTCTTCGCCGCCGCCTTCGTCGGCGCCAAGCCGCAGGAGAGCATTCACGGGCTACTCTTCGCGCTTTTCGGCCTGCGTCTCTCCGAAGTCCGGGGCAAGGGCTGGTGGCGGCGGCCCGCGGTCGCTCTCGCCGTCGGCCTGTGCCTCTTCTCCCTCTGGTACTACCGGCGCACGCCTCAGCGCGAGATCCGCAAGGTGGCCCTCTACCAGACGGTGTTCCGCGAGATGCTGCCGACCTCCCCTGACCCGGCCGGGGACCTCGCCGCTCTCGGCCTGGATCCCCGCCTCGCCGTCTACTCGGGCACCCACGCCTACCAGCCCGGAGTGCCGATTCACGAAGCATCGTTCGAGCGCGACTACTTCGATCGAGTCGGCTTCGCGCAGATCGCCGCGTTCTACGCGGCGCGACCCGTGCGCCTCCTCGGCCGGCTCCGCAGAGCCGCCGAAAAGGGAGGGATGCGCCTGCGCCCCCACGCCTCCGGGAACTTCGAGAAGAGCGCTCCCGGCTGGCGGCCCAACCTCGTCAGCCGGCGCTTCGCCGCCTGGAGCGGCCTGCGCCTGAAGGCCGCCCCTGCAGCGGCGGTCTGGCTGCCCGTGCTTCTCGCCGGAAATCTCGCCGTCGCAGCCGCCGGGTGGAGAAGGTCTTCCGGACGGGGCCGGCGGTTCCGCGAGGCGATCGTGTTTTTCGTGGTCGTCGCGGCCATGGAGTTCCTCGTCTGCTCCCTGGCCGACGGGCTCGCCGACATCGGACGGCACCTCTTCGTCTTCCAGGCGATCTGCGATCTTCTGCTCGCCGCGGACGTCGTGTGGATCGCGCAGACGCTGGCGGCCGCGGGAAAGAGGCGCCGGGAACCGGCCCGATCGGGTTAGTCTGCGCCCGATGCGAGCCAGCCGGTCGCGATGGAATCTCGTCCTGGTCGCGGCCACGGCCCTCGCGGCCGGAGCGCTTTTGATCGCCACCCTGCTCCTTCCGCCGATCGTCGG
>JBKJWL010000005.1:0-4184 GCA_046716885.1 Thermoanaerobaculia bacterium
GCCGGAAGATCCTTCTGTAGTGCCCGACACCGGCGTCGCCGTCATCGGAGCCGGAGCCGTCGGTCTCGCCGTGGCGGCTCGCCTCGCCTCCCGCAACCCGGATGTCCTCGTGGTGGATCGGAACCCGCGGCATGGCATGGAGACCTCCAGCCGGAACAGCCAGGTCATCCACGCCGGCATCTATTACCCACCCGGCTCGCTGAAAGCCGGGTTGTGCCGCGAGGGCAACGCCCGTCTCTACGCGCTTTGCGCCGCGCACGACATCCCCCACCGCCGGATCGGGAAGGTGATCACCGCGACTGTCCCGGAGGAGCTTCCAGCGCTCGAGCGGATCCTCGAGAACGCCCGGTCGAACGGCGTGACGCTCGAGCCGCTCTCCGTGGCGCAAACCCACGCGCGGGAGCCCCGCGTGCGGTCGGTCGGCTCGCTGTGGTCGGAGAGCTCCGGGGTCATCGACCCGCACGCTCTGATGGACCACTACCTCCACGCGGCCCTGGCCTCCGGCGCGGTCTTCTACCCCAGCGCGGCATTGGTCGGAATCGAGCCGGCCCCGGGGGGATACGGGCTGACGGTCCGCCGCGGCGACGCTCTCGAGTCCTTCACGGCCGAACGCGTCGTGAACGCGGCGGGGCTCGAGGCGGACACCGTAGCGGCGATGGCGGGCATCGACATCGAGGCAGCCGGATACCGGCTCCACTACTGCAAGGGAAGCTACTTTTCGGCCGCGCCGCGGCGGGCGCGCACCGTCTCGCACCTCATCTATCCCGTTCCGTCGCCGGAGAGCCTCGGGATCCACGTTGTTTTCGACACCGGCGGCCGCATGCGCTTCGGCCCCGACGCGGAATACCTCCCGGGGCGCGAGCTCGACTATCGGGTCGACCCCTCGAGGCGCGCGGTCTTTGCGGACGCGGCCCGGCGCCTCCTGCCGGAGATACAGGACGAGGACCTCGAGCCCGACATCTCGGGCATACGCCCGAAGCTCCAGGCGAAAGGCGAGCCCGTCCGGGACTTCGTGATCCGAGAGGAGCGCGACCGGGGGCTCCCCGGGTTCTACGACCTGATCGGAATCGAGTCCCCGGGGCTCACGGCGGCCCCGGCCATCGCCGAGCACGTCGCGAAGCTCTTGGGGGTCTGAGGCCCGGGCGGGCGATCAGGCGAAGGGGGGCGTCGCAATTGTCTCCTGCGGAGACTCGTCGTTCGTGTGCATCTGCTCCCTCGTGCTGCGGCGTACGCCGAGGTTCGCCTCCGGCAGCAGAGAGTTCAAGAACTTGCGGACGGCGGTCCCGTCCCCTTCCCGCGCCAGCTCTTCCAGGTAACGCAGGGCCTGCTCGACCTCTGCGGGCGGATAGGCGTTGAGCTTGCCGATGTAGATCTTGGGGTGACGGGTCTTGGCGATCTGCTCGCCCGAGAGCTCCAGCTCCTCGAAGAGCTTCTCGCCCGGCCGAAGCCCCGTGAAGACGATGTCCATGTCGACATAGGGCCGCAGGCCGGTCAGGGTGATCATCTCCTCGGCCAGGTCGAGAATCCGCACCGGCTCTCCCATGTCGAGAATGAAGATCTCGCCGCCCTCGCCCATGGCCGCGGCCTGCACGACGAGCTGAGCGGCTTCCGGGATCGTCATGAAGTAGCGCCGCATCTCCGGGTGCGTCACCGTGACGGGACCTCCCCGACGAATCTGATCTCGGAAGATCGGGACGACCGACCCGGCCGAGCCGATGACGTTGCCGAAGCGCACTGCCACGTAGCGAGTGGATACAGATTTGCGGGCGAGATCCTGGACCGCGAGCTCGGCGACCCGCTTGGTCGCTCCCATGACGGACGTCGGCCGCACCGCCTTGTCGGTCGAGATCATGACGAAGGCCTCGACACCGTGCTCGCCCGCGATCTCTCCCAGGAGACGGGTGGCCAGGATGTTGTTCTTGATCGCCTCTCCGGGGTTGGCCTCCATCAACGGCACGTGCTTTTGCGCCGCCGCGTGGAAGACCACCTGCGGCGTGTGCTCCGCCATGAGAGCGCGCACGCGATGCTCATCGCAGATGTCGGCCACGATCGGAAGCACCTCGACATCAGGGCGCGTGCGCCGCAGGTCGGCGTCGATGTCGAAGAGCGCGGACTCGGCCCGCTCGACAAGGAGGATCTTCGCGGGCTGGAAGCGCGCCACCTGGCGAGCGAGCGCCGACCCGATCGAGCCGCCCGCGCCCGTTACCATAACGCGCTTGCCCGCCAGGAACTGACCGAGCTGGACCTCATCGAGAAAGACCGGCTCGCGGCCCAGCAAGTCCTCGATCTGGACGTTGCGGATGCGCGTCACATGCACCTTGCCCTGCAGCACGTCGTACAGGCCCGGGATGATCCGCACGCTGACCTGGATCTTCCGGCAGATGCCGATCAGATGGAGGATCTCCTGACGCGAGATCTGGGCGATCGTAATCACCACCTGGGCGATCTGGAGCTCCTGGACCAGGCGCGGCAGGTCCTTGGTGGTCCCGAGGACCCGGACTCCATGGATGACTGCGCCCTGCTTTTCTGGAGCATCGTCGATGAATCCCTTGACGTCCATGCTCATGTCGCCGCGGCCGGCGATCTCGCGGGCTGCGAGGACCCCGGCGCGGCCGGCGCCCACGAGGAGCGTCGGCACCCGTTCGGCGGTCGAGACCTGGGCCTGGCGCCGACGGCGCTGCGAGAGCTCGTAGAGAAAGCGCCGCATCACGCGCAGGCCGAGCACGCCCCCGAACGCGAGGATCGTTCCCATGAGGATGACGGAGAGCGGGACCCGCCACGCTCCGAGCCGTGCCGGCAGAGAGAGCCGCAATACCGCCAGGACCAACCCGGACCACACCGCCGCGTACAGGAACGCCTTGACCTCACCCATGCCGACGTAGCGCCAGATAAAGCTGTAGACGCCTGCGAGTGTCAGAGCCGCGAACTGGACCAGAACGACGTAGGGGAGCTGCTGGATCGCGTTGTTGAGCTCGCCCTCGGGCAGAGCGAACTCGAAGCGGAGCAGATAGGCAACGGCGAAGGCCGTGGCCAGAGTCGCGATGTCGAGCGCGAACTGCAGCCCTCGAGTCAGATGCGGCGCAAGTGACTTACCGTTCAATCGGGGCAGACCGCCTCCGTGCCGGCCGGAGCCGGCTCCAGTAGACCCGTTGTATGAGAGGAGAGGGAGAGGGGCCGCCTTGCGCCAGCCCCTCTTCTTCCCCGCCCCAGACGGCGAGGTTTCATTTCCTGTAAGCGTTGAAGGTAACGGAACTGCTGTCCTTTTTCAAGGTCCTGGTGGCCGTCCGGACAGGTCGACCGGTCGAATGGCCCGGCCAGGCCAGATAACTGTCCGAAATGTGTCCCAGATCACTCCCAGATCGCTTCTCCAGGTCCGTGTCCGAAGATAGTCCGCGTATCCTTGCAGCTTGAAAGGCTGGAGAGTCTCCAGGTAAAAACGCTCTCGGTCGCCTTCCACTTGGGCCAGGAGCGCTTCCTCGTCCCGTAGCCTCAGGGTGACGGGATCCGTGAGGCCCGGCTTTGCACGCAGCACTTCCTGCCACACGGGATCCGTGTGTTGCAGGTACCGGGCCACCTCGGGCCGGGGGCCGACGACGGCCATGTCGCCCCGGAGCACGTTCCAGAGCTGGGGCAGCTCGTCGATCTTGGTGCGGCGCAGGAGCCGCCCGACCGGCGTCACCCGCGCGTCGCCCCGGGCGGTCACCTCCGGCCCACCGCCGGAAACACGCATGGTGCGAAGCTTGACGAGCGTGAAGGGCTTCCCGCCGCGCCCGACCCGCGTTTGAAGGAAAAACATCGGGAAGCCGGACGTAAACGCCACCGCGGCCGCGGCCAGGACAAGGACGGGGCTCGCCGCGATCAGCCCTGAGACCGACAGGAGGACGTCGACGCCGCGCGGGAGCCCGGGAGAAACGGCGCTCGCCTGGGGAGGAGCCGTCAGGACCCCGTCTGCGCCGTGGCCGTCAGCGCCTTTCCATTCTCCCGGCACAGGGTCCTCACCGTCTCGACAACTCGGGCGATCTCCTCCTCCCGCATCCGGGGGAATATGGGCAAACTTACCAGGCGCTCCCACACGCGGGTCGCGACCGGCAAGTCGTCCGGGCGCCACCCGAAGGTCTCCTCGTAGTACGGGTGCAGGTGCAGCGGGCGCCAGTGCACCGAACAGCCGACGCCCGCGGCCTTCA
>JBKJWL010000006.1:0-7471 GCA_046716885.1 Thermoanaerobaculia bacterium
CCGCTCCACAACGGGGCTGCCTTTACTGGGTGGAGATCCCAGGAGAGCCGCACGCCAAGCGGCGTCCGGCACTGGTCGTCTCGGTAGACGCTAGGAACCGGCTTGCCGACGATGTCCTCGTGATTCCGGCGAGCACGACGCTGCGCCCGGCGCCCACACACGTTCGCTTGAGGAAGGGAACGGCCGGGCTCCCGAGGGACTCGGTGCTCGAGTGCGAGCAGATCACGACGTTGCCCAAGCGCCTCCTCGGGGCCTCCGCTCTGGGAGGCTCTCTGTCCGCCGGACTCCTCGAGGACGTTGAGCGGGGTGTCCTGAGGGCGATCGGTGTTCCGATCTCCTGAGCGTCTCTACCTACCAACTCGAACTGAAGAAGAGCCTATACTCGTGGACGGACGCGTAAATTCTTCAGCGATCCAAACCTAGGAAGGAGGTTCGAAAATGAACCGAACGTACTTCAAACTCCTATGTGCATTCGTGGGATTCGCCGCGCTTCTTTACGACCCGTTCCCGGCGCTGGCCCAGACAGCACCGCCACTGGGCGTCCTGCAGGAATTTTCGGTCTTGGGCAACTCGGGGGTGACTGGCTCCACCGGTGCGGGCACCGCGGTCAATGGAGACGTCGGCTCTTCTCCCACTGCCTCGATTACGAACTTTCCGCCTTCGAGCGTAACTCCGCCGTTTACCCTGCACCTCACAAATGATTTGACCGTGCAGCAGGCTCATACTGATGCTATCGCTGCCTACAACTTTCTGGCTGCTCAGGGGCCAGGTACGGTGCTCCCTGCGCAACTGAACGGAGCCGTGCTCACCTCAGGCATCTATTCTTTTGCGGGAGGAGCGGCCGATTTGGCGGCCCTCGGAACTCTTACTCTCAACGGGCCCGGGATCTTCATTTTCCAGGTGGATAGCGCGCTGACCGCCAACGTCGGCTCGAATGTCATTGGTACGGCGAACCCTTGCAACGTGTTCTGGCGGGTTGGCACCTCCGCAACCCTCAACGGAGTGAGCTTTCGTGGAAACGTCATCGCGGATGCAAGCATCACCGTAGGGTCCGGTTCCAACGTGACCGGTAGGGCCATAGCGGGAACAGGTCCGACTGGTGCGGTGACGATGGCGGGCGCCGGCGGCAACACGATCGGGGGATGCGCCTCCACCGCGGTTGTGACAACCGTCCCGGCGCTCGGCCTGGGCGGAACGGCGATTCTTATCGCCTTTCTCGCCGGAGCCGGATTGTTTGTTATGAGGAGGCTCCCGCTCTAGGTTCGTTACGACTCTAGGGAAGTTCACAGTGGACAGTCGACAGTCAACAGGTCACGAACCGAAATAGAATCGCCCCATGCCGCTCTACGAGTACCGGTGCCGCCAGTGCGACCGTCGCTTCGAGGAGTTCGTGCTGGGCGACGCGCGACCCCGATGTCCGGCCTGCGCGAGCCGGAAGCTCGAGAAGCTCCTGTCGGTCTTCGCCGTGGGCGCGGGCGGGGGCGGCGTGAAGGCGTCCGAGGCGCCCGCCGGGTGCGGCTCGTGCGGCGATCCGCGAGGCCCGGGCTCCTGCGGGGTGAACTGAACGCTGAACGTATGAGCCGCGGCTCATAGGCCGGCGATCGCCGGCGCACCCGCGGGAGTCTCGCCGAGCCGTCTTTCCTCAACGGCCAGGGCCTTGCGTAACGGCTCGACCGCGTCTACGTTCGAGGCCGCGAGTTCCGTAAACGGGGCCTCGCCGAGCGCTTGCCGCCAGGGGAGCGACGGCAGCCCCCCGTCCCGAAGCGCGTGGACGAGCTTCAGGGTCCGGAAGGCGTCGAACCACGTGTGGAAGTGGCGCAGCATCGTCGACGCGTCTCCCGAGCGCTCGATTGCGTCGCGCATCGCCGGAAACGCCCCCATCCGCTCGAGCGCCTGGAGCAGTACCTCGGACTTGAAGAAAGGGTTGCCGCGCGGAAGCGTCTCCAGGGCGAGGTCGACCCGTCCCCCCGAGTGGGCGATCGCCCGCAGAACTCCCAGCCAGGCGGCCAGGTGCGCGAAAACGGCGGGGTGGTAGAGGCGAAAGGCGGAGAGGGCCCTCTTCGTCGAGACGAGCCGGGTCAGCGTCTTTCCGGTGCCGAACGGGACGCGATCGGAGACGCGCCCGTCGGGGAGAAGCGGAGCGCCGGCGAGGCGGGCGATCGTCCCCACCTTGGCCAGCTTGTTCAGCACGTAGAAGTCCTCGGCGGCGTTCTTGCGCGGGAATCCGCGCACCGCGGCGTAGGCCTCCGGGCGGATCGCGATGCAGCTTCCCATGGCCTCGTAGGCATAGGGCGAGCCGGCCCAGGCGAGGCCGAGAGTGTAGTAGCGAAGGGAGATCTCGTAGAGGCGCGCGGCGAGGCCCAGGTCCTCGTCCTCGCGGAAACGGTGCTCGTAGAAGTAGACCGCGGCCGCGTTGCCTTCGGCCGGGATCGCCTCGGTCTGGTCGAAGTAGTCGTTGGCGAGGAGCGTGTCGGCGTCCGTGTTGTGGATCCACGGCGCGGCGACGCGTCCGGCCGCGTGGAGCCGCAGCGCGAAGTCGTTGCCGATCTTGCGCGCGAGGCCCACGCCCTGGCCGGCCGGAAGGTAGCGGCCCGGCCGCGCGCGGTCGATCACGACGACGGCACCGTTCGAATACGTCAGGGCCGCCGCCGCGTCTCCGAGGGCTACGACGGAGGACGCCGCCTCGGCGAGGCGAGCGCCCGCCGCGTCGTTGGCCGCGTGCACCTCGGGCGGCGAATCCTCCCGTGCGTTGAGGACGACGACGATCAGCGTCTCCCCGCGCGTGCCCTTCGGGACCGAGCCGAGCGTGTCGAAGAGGCTCTGTCGCTCGCCGTAGGCGGGCACGACCAGCGCGTGGCCGAAGTCGCCCGCGAGCGCGTCGGCCGCCTTCGCCTCGGGCTCGGCGTGGCGGGAGAGATACTGAGAGAGGCTCTTGCTCGGCACCGGGGGGAGACTACAAGAAGGCAGGAGTCAGCACTGACCGATACATTAGTAGCGGCTTATATATCGACCGACTCTCGACTCCCGACTCAGTACAGCGCCGCCCTGACCGGCAGCTCCGCCATGACCTCCGCCTCCGCCGCGAGCAGCTCCTCGAGCCGCGCGCCGACGGCGGAGGGGTCGAAGTAGAGGCCCGCGAGCCCTATGTAAAGCTCCTGGTGCCGCGCCTCGGAGCGCGCGAGGTCCCGGTAGAAGTCCTTGAGCTCGCCTTCGGGCAGGGCCGTCGCGAGGATGCCGAACCGCTCGCATCCGCGCGCTTCGACGATGCCCGCGGTCAGCAGCCGATCCAGAAAGTACGCCTCGCTTCCCTCGCGGAATTGTTGCGTGAGCCGGCGCAGATACTCGCTCCGCGAATCCGGGGGAAGCGTCATGCCCCGAGCGGCAATCCGCGCGTGCACCGCCTGAAAGTGCGTCAGCTCCTCGATGGCGAGCGCGATGCAGCGCTCGACGAGCTCGGCCCGGTCCGGGTAGTGCGCGACTAAGGCCATGGCCGCGGACGAGGCTTTCCGTTCGTTCGCGGCGTGATCGAGCAGGAAGGCGTCGAGGTCCGCCAGGACCGCCGCCTCCCAGGCGGGGGGAGTCGAGACCCGGAGCCGCACCGCGTCAGCCGCCGCTGACAGCCGGCAGGATCGCGATTTCGGAGCCCTCCGGCACCCGTGTCGCGAGCCCCAGGGCGTCGCGAATGTTCTCGCCCCCGACGAAGATGGCGATGTGCGGACGCACCTCGCCCCGTTCGGTCAAGACGCGGTCGCGCACGCCGGGGTGGAGCGCGGCCACGAGGTCGAGAGCGTCGCCCACGGTCTCGGGGGGCCGCTCGAGAGCGATCCGGCTGCGGCCGGAGGCAAACGGCTGCAGGGGGCCCGGGATCAGGACGTGGACCGGCATCAGGCCGCCTTTCTCGGGCGCCGCCGGAGCGGCCTCGCCACGGTTTTCTTCGCCTTCTCGGGGACGAGCGCGGCCCTGACGCAGACGATCGGAGGAAGACCATCGCGCAGGAGCTCCCAGCTTCGCCCCTCGTCCCGCGAGCCGAACAGCTTGCCGCTCCGGGTGCCGAAGTAGACGCCTGCCGGATCGAGAGAATCGACCTCCATCGCGTCGCGCACCACGGTCTCGAAAGCGTCCTTCTGCGGCAGGCCCCGCGAGAGGGCCTCCCACGAGACGCCCCCGTTCCTGGTGCGGTAGACGCGCAGGCGCCCGTCGGGGGTGCAGCGGAACTCGTCCGAGTGGAGCGGCACGATGAAGGCGGTGTCCGGATCGCGCGGGTGGATTCCCAGGCAGAAGCCGAAATCCGACGGGACTCCGTTGGCGATGTCGCGCCAGGAGTCGCCGCCGTCGTCGCTGCGGTAGAGGCCCCAGTGGTTCTGCAGATAGAGGCGCCCGGGCCGAGAGGCGTGATGGACGATCTTGTGGACGCACTGGCCGAACTCGGGGTGCTTGTCCGGCAGGAACTCGGCGCGGACGCCGTGGTTCCGGGCGTTCCACGAGACGCCGCCGTCATCCGACCGATAGACGCCGCCGGTCGAGGTCGCGATCGTGAGCCGCTCTGACCGCGCCGGGTCCACGAGCACCGTGTGCAGGCAGAGCCCGCCTCCTCCCGGCATCCACTTCGTGCGGTGCGGGTGATCCCAGAGGCCCGTGTTGAGCTCCCACGTCCGGCCGGCGTCCTTCGAGGCGAAAAGCGCCGACGGCTGCACACCGCAATAGAGGGTCTCGGGCTCCTCGTCGCGGCCGGGCGCGATCTGCCAGATGTTTGCGAGCGCCGCTTTCGATTCGGCCGGAAAACGCACGAGCGGAGTCTCCGGTCGCGTCCAGCTCTTCCCGAAGTCGTCGCTCCAGGAGAGTTCCGCTCCCCAGTGCATGCTCGACGGCGCGGCCCAGATGCGGCGGCGGCCGGTGCGGCGGTCGAAGGCGGCGGCGTAAACGGACGAGCCGGGGAACACAGGGCCGGTCATGCGCCAGCGCCTGCGGCCTGGACCCGAGGCGAGCAGGAAGAGCCCCTTCATGGTCCCGACGAGCAACATCACATCGCCGTTCTCGACGGGAAGGGGAGGGGGAGGCGGGATCTTCCTCTTGGGCATGGGGGAAGTTTAGTGCGTCCAGCGGCCGTAGATCTCCGTGACTTTTCGGCGCAGGTCGTCGAGCGTCCCGTCGTTGACGACGACGTCGTGAGCTCGCGCACGAGCGGCATCGGCCGGGATTTGCGCGGCCATGCGGCGGCGCCCGTCCTCCTCGTCGCCGCCCCGGGCGCTCCAGCGCCGCAGACGCTCCGCCTCGGGCGCCACCACGAGGAGCGTCCGGTCGTAGTCGCTCTCGGTCCCCGACTCGAAGATCTGCGAGGCTTCGGCTACGGCGACGGCCGCGCCGCCCTTCTCGGCCTCTGAGAAGCGCCGCGCCCTCTCGGCCCGCACGAGGGGATGGATCCGTCCCTCGAGGGCGTGTCGCGCGACCGGATCCGCGAAGATGATCTCCGCGATGCGGGCCCGGTCGATCCGGCCGTCCGGCGCAACGACCCGTACCCCGAACAGCTCGCCGGCCGCCGCCGCTCCCGCGCCGCCTTCCGCATACAGCCCCCGGACGATCTCGTCTGCGTCGAAGACGACGGCGCCGAGGTCGCGCAGGATCGCGGCGACCGTGGACTTTCCGGAGGAGAGGCCGCCCGTCAGACCGACCCGGAGCATCAGGGCGCGGGCGAGCGAACTACCACGCCGCCCTTCATCACCCAGTCGATCTTCGAGAGCGTCGAGACGTCCTTCAGCGGATCTCCCGCCACGGCGACGAGGTCGGCGTAGGCGCCCTTCTCGATCGTTCCGACCTGTCCCGCCATGCCGAGCAGCTCCGCCGCGACCGTCGTGGCGCTGCGGATGGCCTCCAGCGGAGACATGCCGAACGCCACCTCGTGCTCGAACTCCTTCGCCTGATTGATCTCAGTCCACGGAAACCCTCCGGCGTCGGTGCCGAAGGCGATCTTGACGCCGGCCTTCCGGCAGTTCTCGAAGGACTTCTTGTGGATCTTCGGCATCTCCGCGCAGATCGCGCACCCCGCCTTCGTCCGCGGACCGGCGACGTAGTCGGCGACCGTCAGTGTCGGGGAGAGGAAGATCCCCTTCCTCGCCATCTCCTGCGCGGCCTCCGGGCGGATCGAGTCGCCGTGCTCGATCGAATCCACACCGGCGGCGATCGCGATCCTGAGCCCCGTGTCCGAGCGCGCGTGCGCCGCGACCCTGACGCCGTGGGCATGCGCCTCGGAGACGACCGCTTCGATCTCCTCCTTCGTCCAGTTGGGGGGCGAATCCACGTAGCCGTCGGCCGTCAGCCGCAGGCCGCCGGTGTTGGCGTAGAGCTTGACCCAGTCGGTCCCGTACGAGAGCTGCTCCCGCACCGCCTTGCGGCAACCGTCGGCACCGTCGCAGACCATGACGCCCGAGGGGAACTTCCAGTCGGGCCGGTAGCGCTGGATCGGGTAGGAGCCCGTCGTCGAGAGTGCCGGGCCGACGACCTTCAGGCGCGGCCCGGGGATGACGCCCTCGTTGATCGCGTCGCGCAGCGCGACGTCGTCGTAGCCGGCGCCCTCAGTCTCGAGATCGCGCATCGTCGTGAAGCCGTGCTCGAGCGCGATCTTCAGCGCGCGGACGGCGCGCGCCACCCTGTGCGCGGGGTATTCCTTCAGGATCTGCTCGTCGTACTCCACGGCGGTGGGATCGCCCTGAAGAAGGATGTGCGTGTGCGTGTCGATCAGCCCCGGCAGCAGCACGCGATCGCCCAGGTCGACCACAGGGACGCCCGCCGGCGCCTCGCTGCCGACGCTCTCGATGCGATCTCCCGCGACCACGACGACGGGGCGTTCCACGTACCGCCCCGCCCGGACATCGAGGAGGCGCGCGGCCCGGAGGGCCACGCGGGCCTTGGGGGGCTCGGACCCGGGGGAGGTTGCGGCGGCGAGGAATGCCAGGGTTGCGAAACCTAAGCCTATGAGACGTTTTTTCACGGCTCCTCCTTGCGGAAGGGAGCCTATCGCGGTGCCCCGAAAGGAAATCCGGCCTTCCCTAAACAATCTACAGGAGACTCCGTAGACTCCTGTAGAGAGTCGAGAGGAGACACCTATGGCGCAGTCCCGTAGCGACCTTTTGCAAGGCACCCTGGACGTTCTGATCCTGAAGACGCTTTCGCCGGGGTCGATGCATGGCTGGGGCATCTCCCAGCGGATCCAGCAACTCTCGCAGGACGTCCTCGCCGTCAACCAGGGCTCCCTCTACCCCGCGCTCCACCGCCTGGAGGAGAAGGGCTGGATCGAAGCCGAGTGGGGCAACTCCGAGAATAACCGCCGGGCGCGCTACTACAGCCTCACGCGCGCAGGAAGGCGGCACCTGGCGGAAGAGACCGAGAGCTGGGAGCGGTTCGCGGCGGCCGTCGGTCGCGTTCTCGCGGCGACATAAGGGATAGAGATGTTGCGAAAGCTGGCGGCCAGTCTTCG
>JBKJWL010000007.1:0-3475 GCA_046716885.1 Thermoanaerobaculia bacterium
GCGGCAGCGACGGCGCCGTGGGGACGGGCCCCCCCACGAAGGTCAAGCCCCCCCCGGCCCCGCCCATCAGGTCGGCGACGACGCAGTAAGGGCAGAACTTGTCGAGCGCGAACATCTGGTAGGCCAGGAAGCCGAGCCCCGCGAGGGCCGCGAGGGCGCCCGCGGGGCGCAGGGCGGGCCGGGCCCGCGGCACGAAGGTGAGGGCCAGGAAGCCCGTGAACGCGACGAGCCCCAGAAAGGAGGTGGGGACGCCGAGGACCGTGCCGAGCGCGCTCGATCGCGCCGCGGCGCAGGCTTCGTCCACCGGGCAGAACTTCCGCTCGGGTCGAAGCGTCTCCGCCGCGAGCAGGGCGCTGAACCCGAGGCCCACCAGGGCGGCGAGGCGAAGCAGGAGCAGGCGGGACGGCCGGCGCACCCGTCTCTTCTATCCCCGAGGGCCCCCCGATGCGCCGTTCATGTCCCCTCCTCGTCTCGCCGGTCGCGCGACGGCGGATCCGGTAGAACGCAGGCCATGCCCCGCGCCGTCCTCGTCAGCTACGCGACCGACGCGTACCGCGCCAACCAGTGGCGCAACGCGCACAGCGCGCGTCGCGTCGGCGGGTTCGATGAGGTCTGGCGGTTCGGCCCGCGCGACCTCGACGCCGAGTTCCGGCGGCGCAACGAGACCGTCCTCTCCGCGCCGCTCGGCGCGGGGACCTGGCTCTGGAAGCCGTACGTCGTCCTTCGGGCGCTGGAGCGGATGGCGCCCGGGGACGTCCTCCTCTACAGCGATGCGGCGTCGCACTTCCGGGCGAGCGCGCGCCCCCGGGCGAGCGGATGACGCTCGAGAGGACGCCGACGGGCCTCCCATGGAAGGCCTACAAGGGCGACGAAGTGACGCGGACGGTGACCTTCACCGATCGGTAGGCGCGTCGGCCGGCGGTGGCACCGGAGGTCGGGCACGCCCGGCGAAGCCTCGCCGTCGGAATGCTCGCACATAGGATGTCGTCAGGAGATGGCCCCATGACGACGCGCCGCATCGCTGTCCGTCCGCTGCTCTTCGTGGTCGCGGCCCTCGGCCTGCTCGCCCGCGCGCCGCGCGCGAGCGCGGCGGAGGAGGTCCTGCGAGACGAGTGGCAGGTCGTGAGCATCAACGGCACCCGGTCCGGGCACGAGCACTCGGTCGTGCGCCGCCTCGCGGACGGGAGCATCGAGACGACGAGGGAGTCGAGGATCGCGATGAAGCGCCTCGACACGGCGATCGAATTGACGACGCACGAGACGACCGTGGAGAAGGAGGACGGGACGCTCGTATCGATCGTCGAGAAGTCGAAGCAGTCGGCGGAGGAGACCACGACGCGGATCGCGTTCGAGGGAGGCAAGGCGAAGATCACGACCGAGGCGATGGGGATCTCGCGCGACGCCTTCGTGGACGTGGCGACCGACCTCGTGGGCCCGTGGCGCGCCGAGCGCATCCCGGCCGAGGCCGGCTACCCCGCGGGGAAGACGTTCGACATGAAGGTCTTCATGCGCTCCCTCGGCGGCGCGAAGACGACGCACACGAACGTGGTCGGCCCGGAGGAGACGGAGATCGCTCCCGGCCGCAAGGAGAGCCTGATCCGGCTCGAGGGGACGGTCGACGGCGTGCCGATGACGGTCACCAGCTGGGTCGGCAAGGACGGCGTGGTCTTCAAGATGAAGATGTCGCTCATGGGCCTCCTCTTCGAGTCGAAGCGGGCGACGAAGGCGGAGGCGACCGCCAAGGACGACGGGAAGGCGCCGCAGCCCGACGTCTTCCTGAAGACGATGATCGTGTCGAAGGTCCTCATCCCGCACGCGCGGACGCTCGAGGCCGCCGTCGTGCGGGTCCTGCCGAGGACGGCCGGAACGCCCCTCCCCGACCTCGCGACGGAGCGGCAGACGGTCGAGAAGGAGGGCGAGGGCGTGGTCCTTCGGATCCGCCGCGTGGTGCCGCCCGACGGCGCGGCGACCCGGCCGCTCTCCAACCCGACCCCCGAGATCGCGCCGTTCCTCGCGCCTTCCTCGGCGCTCCAGTCCGACGACCCCGCGATCGTGAAGGCCGCGGAGGAGGCGGTCGGGCCCGAGAAGGACGCGTGGAAGGCCGCACAGGCGATCGAGCGGTGGGTCGACAAGAACCTCGCGAACAAGAACATGGGCGTCGGGTTCGCCTCCGCGCTCGAGGTCTGCAGAAACCGTGAGGGCGACTGCACCGAGCACGCGGTGCTCGTCGCGGCGCTCTGTCGCGCGGCGGGGATCCCGGCGCGGGTCGTCATGGGCCTCGAGTACCTGATGGGCATCTGGGGCGGCCACGCCTGGAGCGAGGTCTGGGTGGCCGGACACTGGTACGCCATCGATGCGACAAACGGCCTGGGCTTCGTGGACCCGCTGCACATCGCGGTCGCCGCGACCGCCCTCTCCGAGGGATCCTTCGGCCAGGAGCTGGTCAGCCTCCTCTCCGTCGTGGGTTCGGTGGACATCCAGGTCCTCGAGGCGACCTGGAACGGCCGGACGCTTCCCGTCGCGGACCCCGCGGCGGTCCGGGTCGAGGGGAACCGCTACGTGAACCGGCTCTACGACGTCGCCTTCTCCTCTCCCGAGGGGTTCGCGGTGAAGGCCGTCGTCCCCGCGGGCCTCGAGGACCGCCTCGCGAAGGCGTCGGGCAAGACGGCCGCCGGCAGCAGCTACGAGATCCGCGTCCGCGTGCTCGACCTCGACGGAAAGGCTCCGCCCCGCCCACCGGGCGCGGTCGAGATCCAGGTCGATGGCCGCACCGGCCTCGCGAGCAAGCGCAAGGACGGCAGCTACGAGGCCGGCGTCGTCTCGGGCGACACACTCTTCGGCTTCGGCGTCATGCCCGGCGATGACGCGGGGAAGAAGGTCCTCGAGGCGCTGCTCCTGACCGTCGACCTCGACCCGGCTTCGGGGCCGACGCCGACGAAGTGAACGGCAGAAGGGTCGTCCGGCCGGGCGTCAGCGCGCGACGGGGAAGGTGAATTCCCCCCCCGAGACGAGCAGCAGCGGCAGGCTCGTCGTCGTCGCGTCCGACCAGGTGATCGTGACGTCGGTGAAGTTGTCGGACTCGAACTGTTGGAAGTCGAAGGCGACGGCGAACCCGGGCGGCACGAACACGGACTCGACCCGGTTCGGGATCCCGGAGAGGACGAAGAAGTCGAACTCCAGCTCGGTGATCGCCGCCGACGGATCGATGTTCGCGAAGGCGACCCGCGTGTAGGCGCCGCCCCCGCCGCCCCCCGCGCCGCATCCCGCCACGGCGAGGTGACCGGCGAGGACGAAGGCGCCGAGCGCCGAAACGACAACGCGCAGCGAACGACTCATCTACGGCACCCTCGAGGGGACTCGGGAGGAATCATACGGCGCGGCGCGACGGAACCGTCGCAGGACGAGCGCGGACACGCGAGAGAGGCGAATCACGGGAGTCGAGCGAGCCAGCCCGCTCGCGCGAGCACGTCGCGCG
>JBKJWL010000008.1:0-3507 GCA_046716885.1 Thermoanaerobaculia bacterium
CGACGCAGGTCCTCGGCGATCCGGACCTGCCGCACACGTTCACCTACCTCGGCGACTTCGCCCGCGGGCTGGTGACCCTGGGTACCAGCGACGAGGCGCTAGGCGAGGTGTGGCACGTGCCCAGCGCGGCGACGCTGACGACGCGGGAGTTTGCGTCGCTCGTGTTTGAGGCAGCCGGGCGGCAGCCGAAGGTGAGGGCGATGCCTTCGGCGATGTTGACCATCCTCGCTCTCGTGAGCCCGATTCTGCGCGCCGTACGGGAACAGCAGTACCAGCGCGAGGCGCCGTGGGTGGTCGATCACGCCAAGTTCGCAAACGCTTTCGGCGCTCACGTGACCCCCCATCGGGACGCCATCACGACCACCCTGGATTGGTACCGGGGCGCCGAACAGTCATGAGCCAAGGCGTCAACCAATCACGGACCGTGAGTCGCGGCCACTAACATCGTCCCATGAAGACGGCCCGCGAGCCTGCGTCCGAACCTCCGGTGATCGAGTTTCGGGTGCTCGGCCCCATCGAGGTGGTTCGGGACGGAAATCCGGTAGCCCTGGGAGGGCCGCGCCAGCGCGTCCTGCTTGCTCTCTTGCTCGTCGAAGCTCCGCGACCGGTGCCGATCGACCGGCTCGCCGATGAGCTCTGGCACGGCGAGCCGCCCGACGGCGCCTCGACGACGATGCGTGCCTACGTCTCCAAGCTCCGCACGGTGTTGGGTACGGCTATCGGGATCACGAGCAGCGCCGCAGGGTATGCCCTCGACGTCGAGAGTGAAGCCGTGGATGCGACGCGTTTCGAGCGGCTCGCGAGAGAGGGCCACGAAGCGCTGGAACGCGGGGCGACTCGTAGCGCCGCAACGCGGTTGCGCAGGGCCTTGGAGCTCTGGAGGGGTCATCCGTTCGCGGGCGTCAGCGACGAAGGCGCACTGCGGATGGAGGCCCAGCGACTGGAGGATCTTCGGCTCTCGACGTTCGAAGATCGAATCGAGGCCGATCTTGCCCTCGGCCAGGATGCCGAGCTCGTCGACGAGCTGGAAGGGCTTATCCGCGAATACCCATATCGCGAACGGCTGTGGCGTCAGTTGATGCTCGCCCTCTACCGGGCGGAGCGCCAGACCGACGCGCTCGCCGCATACCGACGTGCGCGCGGGCTCCTCGACGAAGAACTCGGCCTCGAGCCCGGTGAGGAGCTGCAGCGCCTCGAACAGTCGATCCTGCGCCATGAGGTCCCGGCCGCCAGACCGCCGGAGGAACGACACAACCTTCCGGCCGCGGTCTCAAGCTTCGGCGGCCGCGACACGGAGCTTGGCGACATCGATCGGCTCCTGAGCACGGGCCGCCTCCTGACCCTCAGCGGCGTCGGCGGCGTCGGAAAGACTCGGCTGGCACTCGAAGCGGCCAGACGAGCCCTTCCCGAGTCGCCCGATGGCGTCGTCCTTGTCGACCTCTCTGCACTGACCGAGCCTACGCTCGTCGCGCGGCAGGTCGCCACCGCCCTCAACATCCGGGAGCAGCCGGACGCCCCGCTCACGGAGCAGCTCCTCGCTCGGCTGCACGACGCTGACCTGCTGATCGTGCTCGACAACTGCGAGCACCTGCGCCAGGCCTGTGCCGAGCTCTGCGGGCGCCTGCTGGGCTCGTGTCCGCGTCTTCGCGTCCTGGCGACCAGCCGCGAGGCGCTGGGCGTGCCGGGCGAGGTCGATTACCCGGTCCCGCCCCTTCCGGTTCCATCGCCCGGCGCCGATCTCGCTGAACTGCGCGCGTCGGAGGCCGTCCGCCTCTTCATGGCCAGGGCAAGCGAAGTGCAGCCCTGGCGGTCGGAGGTACCGGAGGCGTTTTCGACGGCTGCCCGGATCTGCCGCGACCTCGATGGGCTGCCGCTCGCGATCGAGCTGGCGGCTGCCCGGGCGAAAACCTTCTCGCTCGAGGAGATCGCAAGCCGCCTCGACGACCGCTTCCAATTCCTGGTGTCATGGCGGCGGCTGTCACCCGCCCGCCATCGGACACTGCGGGCGGCGATGGACTGGAGCTACGACCTGCTCTCGGAGGACGAGCGGACGCTCCTCGATCGACTGGCGGTGTTCGCCGGAGGCTTCTCACTCGCCGCCGCTGCCGCGGTCGCCCTTGATGGCCGGGACGCCCGCGCCGTCGACCTCGTTGAGCGGCTGGTCGAAACGTCGCTCATCGTTCCCGAGGAGCGGGATGGCGAGACGCGGTACCGCCTTCTTGAGACTGTGCGGCAGTACGCGAGCGAGCGGCTCCAATCGCGCGGGGAGTCAGCCGCCATTCGGCGACGCCACGCCGATCACTTCCTGACCGTCGCTGAGTCGACCGAAACCCGCGGAGCCGGGCAATCCCGGGGCCTGAGACAACTCGACGCCGACATTGACAACTTGCGCGCCGCCTCGGAGTTCGCCGTCACGTCCGGCGACGGGGAGACGGAAGTCCGCCTGGTTGCGGCCCTCTGGCCGTACTGGCACGTCCGCGGCCACCTCGTGGAAGGTCGCGATCGTCTCGAGGCCGCGATCGCCCGTGAAGGAGTCACCGCCACCGGCGCGTACAGCCGCGCGGTCTTCGGGGCTGGAATTCTCGCTTGGTCGGTTGGCGACTACAGTCGGGCGCGGGTGATCGCGAAGGAGCTGCTCACGTCCGCCGGTGCCAGCGGCTCACGATCAGACGAACACGCGGCGTACAAGCTGCTCAGCCACGTGGCTCTTCGCGAGCGGAAATTCGCAGCCGCGGAGCGGTATTCGAAGCGGACGCTCGCGCTTGCGCGGACACTCGATAGCGCCCACGACGTCAGCACCGCCCAGCTGAATCTTGCCGTCGTCTACCTTGATTGGGGAAAGATGGAAGCCGCCATTCCGATGCTCGAGGACGTTCTGGCATACAACCAGCGGAACGGTATCGCTGAGGGGGCCGGCTTCGCTCTACTCAACCTAGGCGAGGCGGACTACCACCTTGGGGATAACGCGCGAGCGCGGGCGCGATTCGATGAGGCCCGCACGGCCTTCGCGTCGGTCGGATTCAGGGCACACGTGGGACATGCCCTCACGGGACTCGCCGGGGTCGAGGCGAGCAGCGGACATCACGAAGAGGCGGCCAGATTGCTCGGTCGTGCGGATGCGGTCCTGGCGGAGGTCGGAGCCTCCAAGGACGACTTCGATCCGACGCTGGCAGCCAAGGTCGAGGCGGAGGCTCGTGCGCACCTGGGCGAGGACAGCTTCGTCGCAGCCTACGAAGACGGGCGGCGGTCGGACACCGTTGCCTAGTCGATCGCCCTAACCGGGGCACTCGCTGCAACCGAATTGCAACGACCGGCGACGACCCTCCGGCGATGGACGTGCGCCATCGCAAGCTTGACCTACCCGACCACGTAATCGGCGCAGCGCGGGACGCCTTCGTCCGCGCACTCGAGAGCGGTGATGCGAAGGCGGCGGCCGCCTCCTACACGCCGGACGCCAGGTTGCTCGCGCCCTCAGCCGAGTTGTTCCGTGGCCGCGCGGCTATTGAA
>JBKJWL010000009.1:0-3422 GCA_046716885.1 Thermoanaerobaculia bacterium
GACACGGGTCCAACTGGTCCCACGGGTCCAACAGGACCTCTGGGTCCAACTGGTCCCACAGGTCCGACGGGATCCACTGGCCCGACCGGCCCTCAGGGGCTGATCTGGGAACAAGCGTGGCTTGTCACGACGACCTACGATCTCAACGACGCCGTCTCTTTCGGCGGGTCGAGCTACATCAGCCTCGTCAACGGCAACCTCGGCAACCAGCCGGACACCAGTCTTTCTGAGTGGAGTCTCCTGGCGGAGGTCGGTGCGCAAGGACCAACCGGACCGACAGGTCCAACGGGTTCGACGGGACCCACCGGTCCCACGGGCGCCACGGGTCCCACGGGTCCCACCGGTGCCACCGGCGCTACCGGTTCAACCGGTCCAACTGGTCCGACAGGTCCAACAGGCGCCACCGGCTCCACGGGTCCGACTGGAGCGACGGGCGACACGGGCCCGACTGGTCCCACAGGTTCAACAGGTCCCACTGGCGCTACCGGATCAACCGGTCCGACTGGAGCCACAGGCGATACGGGTCCGACTGGGCCCACGGGTCCAACAGGACCCCTAGGTCCAACTGGTCCCACAGGTCCGACCGGGTCCACCGGCCCGACTGGGCCTCAGGGGCTGGTCTGGGAGGAAGCGTGGCTCGTCGGCACTACGTACGATCTCAACGACGCCGTCTCTTTCGGCGGGTCGAGCTATATCAGCCTCGTCAACGGCAACCTCGGCAATCAGCCGGACACCAGTCCTTCTGAGTGGAGTCTCCTGGCGGAAGTCGGTGCGCAAGGACCAACCGGACCGACAGGTCCAACGGGTTCGACGGGACCCACCGGTCCCACGGGCGCCACAGGTCCCACGGGTCCCACCGGTGCCACCGGCGCCACCGGATCAACCGGTCCGACTGGAGCGACGGGCGACACGGGCCCGACGGGCCCCACGGGGCCAACGGGTTCCACCGGTGCCACGGGTGCTACTGGCCCGACAGGCCCCACCGGTCCGATCGGAGCCACAGGCGACACGGGCCCGACGGGTCCGACCGGTGCGACGGGTCCGACCGGACCGACGGGTACAACCGGCCCGACAGGTCCCACGGGCCCAACCGGCCCGACTGGCCCGACTGGCCTCACCGGTCTCACGGGACCGACAGGCCCGACCGGTCCGACCGGGCCTACGGGCGGGTCCCCGATCATCGGCGGGGGGAGCGGCACGAGCAACATCGGCACCGGCACCAGGTTCGTTGGGATGTTCGCCGGTTTCGACACCAGCATTGAGGTGAGAGCTCAGAACGTTATTCCGGTGGCCGGCACCGTCAGAAGATTTTTCGCCATTGTCGAGACCGCCCCGGGGGCTGGAAGCACCTGGACCATCACCCTGCGCAGGAATGGCGTGAGTACGGCGATCGGGTGCTCGATCACGGGAGCGGCTCGAACCTGTTCGGACACGACCGACACCGTGGCCTTTGTCCCTGGCGACCTGATATCGGTGATGACTGTGTCCGCGGGTTCGCCGGCGTCGACGTCGGCACAGTGGACCTCGGAGTTCGCGCCGTAGGTTGGTCAGCGCCTGAGCCCGCGGCCTCTTCAGCGGGACGAGCAGTTGAGCGCCGCGGCGGCGGTGGACTCGGGTTCTGCTGGCGCAATCCTCAGCGTTTCTCGCGCGAGCGAGCAAGCAAGGTCCTTTTCCCCAAGCTCCTGATAGACCCGCACCAGCAGGTGCCGCGCTTCCAGATCGGCCGGGCTCGCGCCGATCGCGGTGACCAGGTGTGAAACCGCCTCCCGTCCCCTTTGGCTTTCGTGGAGCCAGCGACCGTAGTAGAAGTGTGCCGTGGCGATGTTGGAGGCGAGCGAGACCGCTCGCTGGAAGTGCCGCTCGGCCTCGACCGGGTGATTGGACGCGCCTTCGAGGATACCCAGGTTGACCTCCAGCACGTCGTAGTTGGGGGCGAGTGCCCGGGCGCGTTCGAAGCACAGGCGTGCGTTGGCGTAGTCGGCCCGCGCCATGAAGATCAAGCCGTAGTTCATCCACGCGCGGCCGTTGCCGGGGCTCGCCTCGGTGACGCTCTTCCAGAGAGTCTCCTCACTTCGCCAGACTTTGTTTCGGTGGAACGTCCCGGCCGCGTGAGCCGCGACGAGGAGAAGCGCCAGCACGGCGGCGACACGGGCGCCGGCGGCGCCGGGCCGTCGCGCCGCACGGGAGAGCAGCAGGTCGCCGGTTGCGGCCGTGACGCAGAGGATCAACCCGATGTACGGGAAGTAGGGCCGGTGCTCGTTGATCATCTCCGACAGCGGAAAGACCGAGGAGGATGGGGAAAGCGCCACGAAAAACCAGAGCGCGCCGAAGAGGTAAACCCTGCCCGGGGCGCGTTTCGCGGCGTAGAAGATCGCCGAAGCCAGGAAGAGAACCGCGAAGAGCGCGCCCGCGAACACCCGAGTATCGGACCAGGCCGCGATGGGGCTCAAGTCGGAGTCGGCCGAGAGTCCGACCGGGAGGATGAAGAGTCGGAAGTAGTGGAGCCAGGCAAAGGTCTGGGTCTGAAAATAGACCGCCGGCGCCGTCGGGCCGTAGATGAGCCGCGGTCCGCCCAGACGGGCCTGCAGGAAGTAGAAGGAAATCGAAAGGAGAAAGGCCGGCGCCGCGATCCAGAGCGCGGTGCGCCATCGTTTCCTGCCGGGAGGGAGAGGCGTCTTGCCGCTCATCTCATTGGGGAACGTCAGGAGGTAGACGAGAAAGAGCGGAGCGAACATGATCGCCGATTGCTTCGCGAAGGCGCCGGCTGCGGCGGGCAGGAGCCACAACAGGCTTTTCCTCCACCGCGGAACGTATTGGTAGAAGACGAACGAACCCACCACGCCCGCCGTCGAGAGGATCTCCGAGCGCAGGGTCAGGAAGTTCACGGTCTCCGTGTTGGCGCGATGCACGCAAAAGAGCACGGCGCCAAACAGAGCGAGCCACCGGCTGTTGGAGACGAGCCCTCCGTTTTCGAGGGTGCGGCGGAGGAAGAAGAAGACGAGGACTCCGAGAAGCACATGGAGCGTCAACTGCGTGACGTGGAAGGTGAAGGGATCGAGCCCCTTGCCGCGCCAGTAGTCCAGCGCGAAGGTGACGCTCGTCAGCGGGCGGTAGGCGGCGTTGGTGGGGAAGCTCGAGAAGGTCGTCGCGTCCTGGAAGAAGAGGCGTATGATCGACAGACTCCCCAGATACGCGTTCTTCTGGATGACCGTGCAGTCGTCGAAGTGGAAGGAGTTGTGAAAGTGGTTGGAGTAGGCGGCGAAGGCGAGCGCGGCGGACAGAATCACGAAGGCGGCGAACCGCAGGTTCGCGCGGCCCGGCGGTTTCACTCTGTCGTTCATGCTGCCGCAACGAGACAACGGGCCGGCGCCGCAATCAACAAGTCATGTCCCCTTATTCCCTCGATAAGCGATAAACAAGTC
>JBKJWL010000010.1:0-19962 GCA_046716885.1 Thermoanaerobaculia bacterium
CGATTCGCGCTGCGAGGTTCCCTTCGGGTTCGAGAGGGCCGGCCGACAGTAGCGCCCAGTACACGAGAAGCAGCGCCCCCGCCGACCACGCGGCCGCGCGTGTACCGCCGAGGAGGCGGATGGCCCCTGCGGCGAGAACGCAGAGCCCGATCCGCTGGAGCACGCCGGGGATGCGCAGGTGCTCGCGGTGAAGAGCCAGGAACCCGACCAGGTTGAGCGTGAGGCCGATCGCGACGAGAGCCGCCGCGCGGACGGCGGTGTGACGCAGAAGTGCGGCGCTTGACGCTCCCTCCTCCCGCCGCGAGGCGAACGAGAGTGCCATCGACACGCCCGCCACGAACAGAAAGAACGGAAAGATCGTGTCCGTGTAGGTCCAGCCGTTCCATTCCGCGTGGAGGAGCTGCGGGTACACGGCGGACCAGGTTCCCGGATCGTTGACGACGATCATGCCCGCGATCGTGATTCCCCGCAGGGCGTCCACGGACTCGAGGCGCGCCGGCGGATCCACCTTCGTTCCACTCTACTCTTCCCGGATAGACTTTCGCCCGTGCGCCTGGCGCTCGAGGCCACGTCGCCGCGCTAAGGTTAGTCCAGCGGGCTACGGGTTTCTCTTGAACCGCCCTGCCAGGCCGTCGGGCTCGCGGCCGGCGACCCAGGCGTCGTCGACGCGCAGGTTGACCAGGTCGATCACTGCGACGACGTCCGCGTGCGTGGCGGAAACCCAGGCGCGGGTTCCGTCGGGGGAGACGACGAGGCCGACGGGCGCCGGGCTCGTGCCGAAACGCTTCTGGAACACGCGCGACTGCGTGCCCTCCACGGCGTCGCGCCCGATCGGGAGCCGCTTGACCTCGGCGCGTGTCGCGACGTCGAAGACGCCGACGTCTCCGGATCCGGTGAACGACACGAGCGCGCGCCGGCCATCCGGCGTGATTTTGACGCGGATCGGGAACTCGGCGGCCTTGATCGTGAAGACGGCCTGCAGCAGGCCCGTGTCGATGATCGAGATCGTGTTGGCGTCCCGGTTGGAAACCCAGACCTCGCGCCCGTCGGGCGTGACGTCGATGCCCTCGGCGCCCTTCCCGGTCGCGACGTGGGTGAGGACCTTGCCGGCCTTCAGGTCGATCACGGTGACGACGCCGTTGGCGAGCGACGAGACGTAGGCGCGGCGGCCGTCCGGCGAGGCGGCGACCATGTGGGAGACGTCGCGGCCGGTCGAGATGCGCTGCGTGACTTTCGCCGCCAGCGGATCGACGACGACGAGCTCGCGCGTCCCCTCCGCCGTGACGAGCAGGCGGCCGTCCTTGAGCGCCTTCAGGCCGTGGGGGCGGGAGCCCTCGCCGATGTCGACGCGCGAGACGACCTTCCCCGTCGCGAGGTCGATCAGCAGCACCAGCCGCCCGGGATCTGCCGACTTTCCGTAGTCGCTGACCGCCGCCATCTTGCCGTCGGCGAGCACCTCGACCTCGTGAGCCCCCTTCTCGGCGGGAACGGTGAAGCGCAGCTTCCCGCTCGAGGCGTCCAGGATCGAGACCGCGTTGTCCGACTTGTTCACGACGACGAGAAGATCGTTCGAGGCCTTCGGGCCGGGCGTCGGCGAGCGTCGGGGCGTCGTTCGCGAGCGCGGCGTCGGGGCGGGCGTCGATGCGGCGGGAGTCTCCTGCGGGGTCTCGCCGGAGGCGGGTGTGCCGGGCGCGACGTAGGGGGAGCCCGAGGCCGTCTGCATCGCCAGGAGTGTTGTGATCGCGAGATGGAGCATGGACAAATCCTCCAGGTCAGGGGGAAATGATCGTCAGGTCACCGGGCCGTATCGACAGGCTCGCGGGCGGCGAGGAAGCCCGGACGCCGTAGTCGTCTTCGATGCGGACCCCGAGCTTGCCCGCCAGGTAGATCCCGGGCTCGACCGTCACGGTGTTGCTCGCCGCGAGCGGCGTCGTGTTCCCGCGGACGAGATACGGAGGCTCGTGCCCGTCCATCCCGAGGCCGTGCCCGAGCCGGTGCGTGAAGAAGGGGCCGTAGCCCGCCTCCTCGATGACCCTTCGGGCGGCCCGATCGACTTGCTCGCCCGTGGCTCCCGCCTTGAGTGCCTCGATGCCGGCGACCTGGGCCCGGTCGACGGCGGCGTAGACCTTGCGGACCTCGTCGGAGGGCGGGCCGAACGACACGGTGCGGGTGACGTCGCACGTGTAGCCGCGCACCTTGCAGCCGGCGTCGATCAGAACGACGTCGCCCGAGACGAGCTTTCGGTCCCCGGGCCCGCCGTGGGGCAGAGCGGCCGAGGGGCCGAACTGGACGAGGCCGCCGCCGTGGACGCCGAGCTTCTGGAACTCCGCTTCGAGCAGGGCCGCGACCTCGCTCTCGCTGATGCCGCGGGCGAGCTTGCCGTGCGTGGACGTGATCGAGAGGTTCGTGCGGCGCGCCGCGTCACGGATGAAGGCCTGTTCCTCCTCGGTCTTGACCGTCCGGAGCGCGTCGAACAGGTCGGTGGCGTCTCGGGTCTGGAACGCGGAGCCGGAGAGCAGCTTCGAGGCCGTGCCGTAGGCCGTCGTTCCCTCGATGCCGAGGGTCCGGGCCTTTCCGAGGACTTTCGCCGCGAGCGGGATCGGGTCCTCTTCCTCTTTCCAGGTAACGACGTCGTCGACCAACGCGTCGCGCCGGTGGTTTTCCGCCTCGAAGAAGGGGGTAATCAGAACGGCTGGACCGTCGGCAAACAGCAAGAGGGCGGTGAGACGCTCGCTGCGTCCCATCGCGAGGTTCGCCGCGTAGGCGAGGTTGGTCGAGGGAGTGACGAAGAGCGCGTCGAAGCCGCTGGCCTTCGCGGCTGCACGGAGCCTTGCCTGCCGCTCGCGGAAGACCTCGGGCTTCAAAGCGGGCGGCAGGAGAGGCGCGGGCGGGGCGAGGGCACGCGAAGCCACGGGGAGCGCCGCGGCGGCGGCCGCCGCGCCGGTTGCGGCCATCCAGCGCCTGCGTGTCAAGTGCATGCCGTTCGATCTCCTATAGCCGTAGCGGCGCGTAGGATACCGGGTTTCGACTTCCGGACCGTTATAACGTGGGTGCGGAGGACCCTATGCCATACGACCCGAGAATGACGGCCCCGATGCGCGAAGAGCTGACGCACGCCGGTTTTCGCGAGCTCACGACGAGCGACGAAGTGGACGGCGCGGTTGCCTCGGCCGAAGGCCCGGTGCTGCTCGTCGTCAATTCCGTCTGCGGCTGCGCCGCCGGAATAGCGCGGCCCGGAATCCTGATGTCGCTCACCCATCCGAAGGCCCCGAAGACCCTCGCCACCGTAATGGCGGGACAGGACATCGAGGCGACGGCGCGGGCCCGCAGTTATTTCGCGGGCAATCCGCCCTCCTCGCCGCAGGTGGCGATTCTCGAGGGGGGACAGCTGCGCTTTCTTCTCCAGAGGCAGGAGATCGAGGGCCGGTCGGCGCGAGACATCGCGGCGCGGTTGACCGCGGCGTACGAGGCGCTGCCGGCGTAGGCCGCGCCCTACGAGTCGCGGCGGCGTTCGCCCTCGCGCCGGCGGTCGTTTCGGTCCGACTCGCCGGGCACGAACCGATCGTGAGCGCGCCGCTTCTTGGCTCGGCGGTCGCGCTCCGCGCGCGCGGCGAGTTCCGCCTTCGTAAGGGGCTTCTGCTTCATCGAACGAGATTTCCTTTTCATCGTGACGCTCGCACGAGCGGCGCTAACCGGCGGGGCCGCGGCCGCATTCCCGCTCCCCCGTGGACGCCGGCGGCCCGTCAGTGGACGCCGCCGGTCAGGTGGACGATCGCGGTCCACAGGCCGCGGCTGAATCGGAATGTTGCCAGCGGCACGACGATCGCCGCCGCGCCCCACACCGCGAGGCTGACCGGCAGCGGCCACGCGGGCGAGAATGCCGTGCCGATCATCAGGCCGAAGGCGACGACGAACGTGTTGATGTCGAGCGAGCCGACCCACTGCCCGTGTTCGCGCGCGAAGCCGACGCCGCACACGGAGCAGTTGTCGTACATGCGGAAGTAGGTCCGGAAGAGCTGGCCCTGTCCGCACACGGGGCAGCGCAGGCGCAGGCCGCGCCAGACGACGGTGCGCCAGTAGCCCCGGGGCCACCCGGCGTTGTGACGCGCGGTCGAGCCGCGCCAGGGAAGGACGGGATGGGGCTCTTTCTCCGGGACCGCCATGGAGGCTCGATCTTACTCCCGGGTCCGGGAGAGACCGATCCTCTGTCCCTCCCGCGCCACACCGAACCCTTTCCTCGAGAGAGCCTCCGCGGCGCCCGCGTCCCAGAGGAGGCGGTTCGTGTGGTTCAGGTGGACGAAAAAGACGCGGCCTCGTGCGCCGGCGACCGGCGACAGCCGCTCGATCGTCTCGGGGACCAGTGGATGCGGGATCTCGGCGATCGAGCGGCCGGGAATTTCATCGGCCGAGAAGAACGTGCCGTCCACGAACGCCGTCAGCGCGGGGTCGGCGAGATAGTCCTCCAGCCGGCGGTCCCACTTCTCCCACTTGTCGATGTCCGGGAGCCAGAGGATCTTCCGGTCCGCGCCGCGGATCAGAAAGGCCACCGTGTCGGAGTCCTCGTCGCGGTGCGGGACGCGGATCGCTGCGACGTGAAGGGCGGGCGTCAGCGCGACCTCGACCCCGGGCTCGAGCTCCCGAATGGCGATGTTGCCCTGCGCGACGAGCCGGCTCCACGGGCGGTTGTCGCGGAGGAACCGCGCCATCGACGGTGTGCAGTACACCGGGATGCCGCGCGCGCCGAGGACCTCGCGGGTAAGCTGCGCCAGCCCCAGGTAGTGTCCGATGTGGGCGTGCGTGAGGAGAATGCCGTCGGGCAGACCGCCGAGCCGGTCCATCTGGGCGGCGAAATCGGGCGTAGCGTCCACGAGGAAACGCTTGCCCGCGGCCAGGTCGATCAGGCCGAGCGAGGCGACGAGAACGCGCTTGCGGGGGCCCCGCCGCGCCTCGACGCAGAGGGACTGGCGGCAGCCCGCGTGGGGCACGCCGCCGTCCTGGGCGATGCCGAGGACGACGGCCTCGAGGCCCGGTCCTTGCATTGACAGGAAAGTGATGAGAAACGCAGCCAGGGGCAAAGCAAAACGCTCCTTGCTCTCACGGTAAACTGTCTCACGGAGGCATCTTTATGGCCCGCAAGAGTTTGTCCCGGTCGACCGCCCAGGCGCTTGGACCCCTGATCGTTCCCCTGATTACCAAGGTGGCCCTGCCGATCGCCATCGAGAGCTTGCGCCGCGGCGGCAAGTTCGACACCGACCGCTTCTACGCGGAGGCCAGGGAAGGCCTCGCCAAGGGCTTCAAGAAGAGCCGTCCCGAGCTCGAGGATCTGAAGGAAGACCTTTCTGAGCGCGGCGGCGACCTCTACGAGGACGTGCGCAAGCACGGCGCGGAGCTTCTCGAAACGCTCGGCGAAAAGGGCTCATCGCTCGCGGAGAACTGGATGGGGCGGGTCCGCCCCCGACGCCGGCGCTTCCGCCTCGTGCACGCCCTCGGTATCCTGGCCGTCGTCGGCCTCGGCGTCGCGCTACTGGGACGAAAGTAGGGGCGGGGTCAGGTCTCGATTCTTCGGCTTTTCGACAAACTCCGAAGTTTTCAGACCTGACCCCCCTACCTCGCCGCGAGTTTTTTGTACTTGATCCGATGCGGCTGGTCCGCGTCCATGCCGAGGCGGCGCTTCCGGTCGGCCTCGTACTCCTGGTAGTTGCCCTCGAACCAGACGGTCTGGCTGTCGCCCTCGAAGGCGAGGATGTGCGTGGCCACGCGATCGAGGAACCAGCGGTCGTGGGTGATGACGACGGCGCAGCCGCCGAAATTGAGCAGCGCCTCCTCGAGGGCCCGCAGCGTGTCGACGTCGAGGTCGTTGGTCGGCTCGTCGAGCAGCAGGACGTTGCCGCACTTCTTCAGCGTGCGCGCCAGGTGGAGCCGGTTCATCTCGCCGCCCGAAAGGTCGCCGATCCGCTTCTGCTGGTCCTGACCCTTGAAGTTGTACAGGGAGACGTACGCGCGCGACGAGATCTCGCGCTTTCCGAGGACCATCCTGTCGAGGCCCCCCGAGATCTCGTCGTGCACGGACTTCGACGGGTCCGGCCGGTCGCGGTCCTGGTCGACGTAGGAGGGGACGACCGTGTCGCCGACTGAGAGCTTACCGGCGTCCGGCTTCTCCTGACCCACGATCATCTTGAAGAGCGTCGTCTTGCCGGCGCCGTTGGCGCCGATGATGCCGACGATGCCGCCGCGCGGCAGGTCGAAGGAGAGGTCTTCCATCAACAGCCGGTCCCCGTAGGCCTTGCGGACGCCCTCGGCGCGCACGACGACGTCGCCCAGGCGGGGGCCCGACGGGATGAACAGCTCCTGCGTCTCACCGCGCGTCTCGGGGCCCGTGTCGTTCAAGAGCGCCTCGTAGCGGTCGATGCGGGCGCGGCTCTTGGCGTGCCGCGCGCGAGGCGACATCTTGATCCACTCGAGCTCGCGCTGCAGCGCGCGGCGCTTAGACGTCTCCGCCTTCTCTTCGAGCTCGAGCCGGCCTTCCTTCTGCTCGAGCCAGCTCGAATAGTTGCCCTTCCAGGGGATCCCCGCGCCGCGGTCGAGCTCCAGGATCCAGCCGGCGACGTTGTCGAGGAAGTAGCGGTCGTGCGTGACGGCGACGACTGTGCCGGGGTACTCCGCGAGATGCCGCTCGAGCCAGGCCACCGACTCGGCGTCGAGGTGATTGGTGGGCTCGTCTAGGAGTAGCAGGTCCGGCCGGTCGAGCAGGATCTTGCAGAGCGCCACGCGGCGCTTCTCGCCCCCCGAAATCTTCGTGACGTCCGCCTCGGGAGGAGGCAGCCGCAGCGCGTCCATCGCGATCTCGAGCTGGCGGTCGAGCTCCCAGGCGTTGGAGGCCTCGATCGCGTCCTGCACCCGCTGGTACTCGGCCATGACCTTGTCGCTTTCGGCTTCGGAGAGCTCCTCGGCGAGCTTTTCGTTGAGTTCCTCGAATCGCTTCAGGAGCCCACGCGTCTTGGCGACGCCCTCCTCCACGTTGCCCAGAACGTTCTTGGAGGTGTCGAGCCGCGGGTCCTGCGACAGGAAGCCGACGCGGGTGCCCTCGGCGGCGAACGCCTCGCCCGCGAAGTCCTTCTCGACGCCGGCCATGATCTTGAGAAGAGTGGACTTTCCAGCGCCATTTAAGCCGAGGACGCCGATCTTGGCGCCCGGCAGGAACGAGAGATAGATGCCCTTCAGAATCTCGCGCTGCGGAGGGACGACCTTCCGCAGATTGATCATCGTGTAGATGTACTGGTGTGCCATAGGGCGGGGGAGTCTATACGAGTCGAGAGGCGCGAGTCAGGCGTCGGGAGGAGCTTCTCCCACGTTGATCCCCATCGTGCCGAGCAGGCGATTCTCGTAGCGCACGTTGGCGAATCCCGCCGCCTGCATCATGCGCTCGACGCCGCGCTGCGCGGGAAAGCGTTTCAGGGACTCCGGGATGTAGAGGTAGGTTTGGGGGTCGCCGTGGAAGAGCCAGCCCACGGCCGGCATCATGGTTCTGAGGAAAGCCTGGTAGAGCGCGTCGGCGAAGGCGCCGTCGGGCTTTCCGAAGTCCAGCACGACAGCGCGGCCTCCGGGCGCGAGAACGCGCCGCATCTCCGCGACGGCCGCGTCCAGGTCCGCGATGTTGCGGAGGCCGTAGCTGACCGTGACCACGTCGAACGTCCCGTCGCGGAAGGGAAGCCCGAGCGCGTCGGCCTGGACGAACCCGCTCTTGCGGCCGCCCTCGCGACGCCGCCGCCGGGCGACGGCGAGCATCGGGAGGGTGAAGTCCGCACCCGTCACGGCGCCGGCGCCGAAGTCCTCGGCCAGGAAGCAGAGGTCGCCGCTGCCGCAGCACAGGTCGAGGACCCGCGCCCCGGGGCCCGCGTCGGAAAGCGCCAGCCGCACCGTCTGCCGCTTCCAGCGCCGATGCATCCCGAAGCTCATGATGTCGTTGACGAGGTCGTACCTCCACGCCAGCCGCGAGAACATCTCGCGGACCTTTGTCGCGCGCTTCTCGTCGTAGGAGAGGTACTTGTTGGACATTAGTCGCTGGTCGCTCCGACCCGACGCGATGGTAGCCTCTTTCGACGTTGAGTATTCTTTTTGAATGGGACGGTCTCAAGGCGGCTCTGAACCTGCGAAGACATGCGATCGCCTTCGAGGAAGCCGCGTCGGTGTTTGGCGATTCTCTCGCGAGGATCTTCGGGGACGAAGATCACTCGAGCGAGGAGGATCGCGAGATCATCATCGGGCACTCCTCGGACGAGCGGCTGCTGGTGGTATCCTTCGTCGCGAGGCGCTCGTCGATTCGGATCTTCAGCGCGAGGAGAGCGACCAGACGGGAGCGCCGGGACTATGAAGAAAACGTCAGCCGCTAAGCCCCACCCACGAGGACTCCGTGCCCAGTATCAGTTCGACTATCGACTCTCCCGACCCAATAGATTCGCTGGTCGGATGCGCGCCGGCTCTATCGCCGTTGTTCTGGAGCCGGATGTTGCGTCGGTTTTCCGTTCTTCCAGCGACGTGAACACGATCCTTCGATCGGTGATCGCCGGGTTGCCTTCGCGGGCTGCCCGAGGGTCTGGGAGAAAGAAGTCAGGGTAGACCGCGAGATCCGCCGCGAACCGGATCCGCACGGCTACTTTCGGCGGAGGCTTTCGCGGATCTCGGCGCTTACGGTGTCCCGATCGACTAGCTGGGCCTCTCCGCGCCCGACCTGACCGATGCGCCGATCGACTTCGGCGATCCATGCCGCTTCCACGCCGGCCTCGGCCTGGCCATCGAGGCTCGCAATCAGCTCCGCGGCGATGCGCGCGCGGTTCCCCGTCGGCAATTCGAGCGCCGACTCGAGGAGTGTTTCGAAGCGCGAGGCCATGGCGTCATCATTCTACTCTCGCGGGCCGACTCGAACCGCCTCCGCGCTCCGGACATGTTGTAAAGTTTCTAATCTCATGGCAGAGCATCACCCGAAACCGGTCAGCGCCGACGAGGCCCGGAAGGTCGCGGAAGAGGCGCGCGAGAGCGAGTGGAAGGCTCCCTCCTTCCTGAAGCAGATTTTCCTGGGCAGCTTCCGCCTCGACCTCGTGCATCCCTTCCCGGAAAAGCCGCCGGAACGGCCCGAGTTTCGTTCGTTCATGGATCGGCTGGAGCGCTTCCTGGTGGAGAGAGTCGACTCCGACGCGATCGACCGCGAAGGCAAGATCCCGCCAGCCGTCATCTCCGGCCTCGCCGAGCTCGGCGCGTTCGGCATGAAGATCCCGAAGGAGTACGGCGGCCTCGGCTTCACGCAGCGCGAGTACGGCGACGCGATGAAGCTGATCACGAGCCGCGACGGCAACCTCGTCACGCTCCTGTCCGCTCACCAGTCGATCGGCGTGCCGCAGCCCCTGAAGCTCTTCGGCACGCCCGAGCAGAAGAAGAAGTACCTCCCGCGCTTAGCGCGCGGCGCCGTGTCCGCGTTCGCCCTGACCGAGGCGCAGGTGGGCTCCGACCCCGCCAACCTCGCGACGACCGCCACCCGGACGCCGGAGGGCGACTACGTCCTCGACGGCGAGAAGCTCTGGTGCACCAACGGCACGATCGCGGACCTCTTCGTCGTGATGGCGCGGCACCCCGACACGAAGAAGATCTCCGCCTTCATCGTCGAGAAGTCGTGGCCCGGCGTCGAGGTCGTCATCCGCTGTCACTTCATGGGCCTCAAGGCCATCGAAAACGGGGTCATCCGGTTCACGAAGGTCCGGGTTCCGAAGGAGAACCTGCTGTGGGGCGAGGGCAAGGGGCTGAAGCTCGCGCTGATCACGCTCAACACCGGGCGGCTGACGCTGCCCGCGTCGTGCGCGGCGGGAGCGAAGCGCTGCCTCGAGATCTGCCGCGAGTGGTCGAACGAGAGGGTCCAGTGGGGCCAGCCGGTCGGCCGGCACGACGCGATCGCGCAGCTTCTCGCCGAAATGGCGGCCACCACGTTCGCGATGGAGGCCGTCAGCGATCTCGCCTCGTCCATGGCCGACATGCCGGACCGCGACATCCGCCTGGAGGCCGCGGTCGCGAAGATGTGGAACTCCGAGGAGGGTTGGAAGATCGTCGACCGCACGCTCCAGATTCGCGGCGGCCGCGGTTACGAGACGGCCGACTCGCTGCGCGCGCGCGGCGAGGCGCCCATCCCCGTCGAGCGCATGCTCCGCGACTTCCGGATCAACCTCATCTTTGAAGGGTCGTCGGAGATCATGCGCCTCTTCATCGCGCGCGAGGCCGTCGACACGCACCTCGCCGTCGCCGGCGACTTCGCGAGCCCGAAGGCGCCGCTCGGGAAGAGGCTCGCGGCGCTCCCGAAGATGGCGGCGTTCTACGCGTGGTGGTATCCCTCGCGCTGGCTCGGCTGGGGGGCGTGGCCCAGCTTTTCCGAGTTCGGGCCGCTCGCCGGCCACGTCCGCTACGTCGACCGCACGACCCGCCGGCTCGCACGGACCATCTTCCACCTGATGCTGCTCCACGGCCCCAAGCTCGAGAAGCGCCAGGCCCTGCTCTTCCGCGCCGTCGATATCGGCGCGGACCTCTTCGCGATGACCGCCGCGCTGTCGCGGGCGGATCAGCTCCGCCGGGAGGGCGCCCCGGAGGCCCCGCAGGCCGCGGAGCTCACTGACATTTTCTGCCGCGGCACCGAGCGCCACATCGCCGAGCTCTTCCGCGGGATCAGCGAGAACGACGACGTCGCCAAGTACCGGACTGCCCGCCGCGTCCTCGACGGCGAGTTCGCCTTCCTGGAGGAGGGGATGACGCCGATGGAAGGAGCTCCCGAGGCCTCACCGGCGGAACCCCTCGCCGCGCGGCGCTAGGCCTCAGATCGGGCGAAAGATCGGAGCGGCGGGGAACGCGAGTCTGGGCAGGATGACGGAGCGGACGGTGTCAGCCTCACCGAAGAGAGCCTCGCGACGGAAACCCTCCTCGGAGTTGACCAGGACCTCGATCGTCGTCGCGGAGTGATCCACCAGCCACATCTCCCGGACACCGAAGGTCGCGTAGCGCTTGGCTTTGGCGATGCGATCGCGGCTCTCGGTCGAAGGGGAAAGCACCTCGACAACGAGATCCGGAGCGGGACCGACGTACTCGTCACCGATGATCGAACGACGCTCGCGCGACACCACGAGAATGTCGGGTTGAAGGACATCGTGAGGCGAAAGCACGACGTCGCAGGGGGCGTGAAGCATGACTCCGAACGCGTGGTCTCGCAGATATGCCCCGAGGACCTGCTCCAGACGCTGGGCCACCGTCTGGTGAAACGGTGTCGGTGCGGGCGTCACGAAGAGCTCCCCATCGATGACCTCGTAGCGTCGGTCCTCGAGGAGGAGCGCGTAGTCCTCGTAGGTGAACCGCAGCGCGGCCGGCACGGTCATGGCACGATTTTAGACCTCTTCCGTCTGGTCCCTAAATAACTATTGTCGCGAGGGCCCGAGGCTCCGCGTCCTGTTAAACTCCGTCCCATGCGGACCCTCCTGCGCATCGGATGCGCATTCCTCGCCCTCGGACTCTCGGCCGCCCTCCCGGCCGCAACGTTCACGGTCAACTCGAACAGCGACACCGACGACGGCCTGTGCAACGCGGCGCACTGCTCGTTGCGCGAGGCGATCGACGATGCCAACGCGACGGCCGGCGCGGACACGATCCGGTTCATCATCGGCTCCGGCGCGCGCACGATTCAGCCGACGTCGGCGTTGCCGACGATCACGGACCCGGTGACCCTCGACGGGACGACGCAGCCGGGATTCGCCGGCACACCGATCATCGAGCTGGACGGGTCGCTCGCGGGAGCTGGGGCGAACGGGCTGAGGATCTCGGCCGGGAGCAGCCTCGTGACGGGGCTGGTGATCAACCGTTTCCAGGTGCAGTTTCCGGCCAGTGGGGGAAACGGGATCCTCCTCGAGTCGGGCGGCGGCAACGAGATCCGGGGCAACTACATCGGGACCAACATGGCGGGCAACGCGGAGCTCGGCAACGCCGCCGACGGGATCGTGATCTCGGGATCGGCGGGCAACCTTATCGGCCGCACGAATCTGGCCAATCGCATCAACGTGATCTCGGGCAACTCGGGCAACGGTGTGCGGATCATGAGTGGGGGCTCCAACCAGAACGTCGTCGCCGGCAATCGCCTGGGCACCGACGCGGCGGGCACGGGCGACCTCGGCAACGGCATCAACGGGGTGGCCGTCTCCTCGGGCTCGGACAACGTCGTCGGATCGGCGACCTTCGGCGACACGCTGATCTCAGGCAACGGCGGGGACGGCGTGGCGATCACGGGCTCGGGAACCGGCACGATCGTGCAGGGCTGCTACATCGGGGCAAACGCCACGGCGACCGCCGCGCTCGCCAATGACGGCCAGGGAGTCAATATCGGCGGCGCGTCCGGCAACACCGTCGGACCGGCGAACATCATCTCCGGCAACCTCCAGAGCGGCGTGCTGATGATCAGCGGCGCCTCGGGCAACACCGTCGCCGGCAACTTCGTCGGCGTGGACGGCACGGGCGCCGCTCCGCTCGGCAACGCGCTGAACGGCGTCATCGTTTCGGGATCCAACGGCAACACGATCGGGCCGAATAACCTGATCTCCGGCAACGGGACCAACGGCGTGCGGCTCCGGAGCGGCGCCTCCGGCAACATCGTCAAGAGTAACGTCGTCGGCGTCAACGCGACAATCACCGCGGCGACCCCGAACGTCGCCGAGGGTGTCCAGATCAACGACGGCGCGACCAACAACACCGTGGGAGGGCCGGGCCCGGAACGGAACGTCATCTCGGGCAACGGCTCGAACGGAGTCCTCTTCCTCGACGCCACGACGACTGGGAACATTCTCCAGGGCAACTTCATCGGGACCAACGCGACCGCGTCTGCGGCCCTGCCCAACGGCGCCAGCGGTGTGGCCGTGCAGGCCGACGCGAGCGCCAACACGATCGGCGGCACGGCGGCCGGCACGAAGAACGTGATTTCGTTGAACGCGGGGCGGGGCGTGTTCGTCGAGTCGGGGACGGGCAACGCGATCCTGGGGAACACGATCTCGTACAACGGGAGCCTCGGGATCGATCTGGGGCCCGCGGGCGTGACGCCGAACGATGCCGGCGACCCCGATCCGGGCGCGAACCTGCTCCAGAACTTTCCTCTCCTGTCTTCGATCGTCCTCGACGCGAGCTCGACGCAGGTCCAGGGGTCGCTCAACAGCCTTCCCTCGGCGAGCTACCGGATCGAGTTCTTCGCGAACCTCGTCTGCGACGCCTCGGGAAACGGCCAGGGGCAGCGGCCCCTCGGCTTCGCGGATCGCGCGACCGACCCGGGCGGCAACGTCGCCTTCGTGGCGGCCCTCCCGGTCGCGGCGACCGGCCCTTGGATCACCGCCTCCGCGACGGACGCGGCGGGCAACACCTCCGAGTTCTCGGCCTGTATCCCGGTTCCGGGCCCCTCGGTCGCGTCGATCACGCCCACCTCGGGCCCGGCTGCGGGCGGCACGCCCGTCTCGATCAGCGGCAGCAACTTCCAGACCGGCGCAACCGTGAAGATCGGCGGAGTCGCGGCGGCGCTTGTGTCGGTCGTGAGCGGAGCGGAGGTGGATGCATCCACGCCCTCGCTCGCTCCGGGGACGCTCAACGACGTCGTCGTGACGAACCCGAGCTCGCTGTCGGGGACGCTCGCCGGCGGATGGATGGCGGACTTCTCGGACGTTCCCCAGGCGAGCCTCTTCCACAGCGACGTGGAGAAGGTGTTTCGCAACGGCATCACGGCGGGGTGCGGCGGCGGAAACTACTGTGTGGCCTCCGCGGTGACGCGCGCACAGATGGCGGTCTTCCTGCTGAAGGCCGAGCACGGATCGGCCTACACGCCCCCGGCCTGTACGGGCATCTTCACCGACGTGCTGTGCCCCGGTCCGTTCACGGACTGGATCGAGCAACTCTCAGCCGAGGGCATCACGGCGGGCTGTGGCGGCGGCAATTACTGCCCCGACAACTCCGTCACCCGCGCCCAGATGGCGGTGTTCCTGCTGAAGACGCTCCTGGGGAGCGCCTATGTGCCGCCGTCCGCGGTGGGGGTCTTTGACGATGTGCAGATCGGCGACTTCGCTGCCGATTTCATCGAGGACCTGTACGGCCGCACCATTACCGGAGGCTGCCAGGCCTCACCGCTGCTCTATTGCCCGCTGGCCGCGGTAACCAGGGGACAGATGGCGGTGTTTCTCGTGAAGACGTTTAGTCTGCCGTAGGGCAGCCCCCGCCTCTAGACCCCCGCCACCTCGTCGCTTCCCTCGTTGACCCCTTCGAAAAGGATCGTCGAGAGGTAGCGCTCCCCGGTGTCCGGGAGCATCGCGAGAATGACCGAGCCCTTCGGTGCCTTCTCCGCGACTTTCTTTGCGGCGGCGAAGGTGCCGCCCGAAGAGATGCCGCAGAAAATGCCTTCTTTCGCCGCGAGGTCGCGCGCGGCGTCCCGCGACTCGACGTCGCCGACGGTGACGACCTCGTCGTACACCTCGCGGTCGAGGACGGCGGGCACGAAGTCCGGCGTCCAGCCCTGGATCTTGTGGGGCTTCCACTCGTTGCCGGAAAGAAGCGCCGCGCCCTCCGGCTCGGCGACGACGATCTTGATGTCGGGCCGCGCCTTCTTGAGCATCTGTCCGGCGCCCGTAAGGGTGCCTCCGGTGCCGTAGCCGGTGACCCAGTAGTCCAGGCGTTTGCCGGCGAAGTCGCGCAGGATCTCGGGGCCGGTGGTGTTGCGGTGGTACTCCGGGTTGGCCTCGTTCTCGAACTGCCGCGCGAGGAACCAGCCGTTCTTCTCCGCGAGCTCCGCGGTCTTCTTGACCATGCCGGAGCCGCGCTCGGCAGCCGGGTGAAGGATGACCTTTGCGCCGAGAATCCGCATCAGCTTGCGGCGCTCGATCGAGAAGCTATCGGACATGACGGCGACGAACGGGTAGCCCTTCACGGCGCAAACCATCGCCAGCGCGATGCCCGTGTTCCCGGAGGTCGCCTCGATGACCGTCTGGCCCGGCTTGAGAGTCCCGCGCCGCTCGGCGTCCTCGATGATGCCGATCGCGAGCCGGTCCTTGACCGAGGAAAGCGGGTTGAAGGCCTCGCACTTGACGTAGATGGTGACGCCCGGCGGCGCAAGGCGGTTGACCCGGACGACGGGAGTGTTGCCGATGGTTCCGAGGATGCTTTCGTGAATCATGGACGTGCCTCCTGCAGCGTTGAATGAAGGCGTAGGATATGCGTTCGTGACGAAAAAACCCATCGGGTTGGTTTTGGGAGCCGGCCTGCTCGCCGCGGCCGCTTCCGCCGCTGCCCCCCGCACCATGCGGATCGACTATTTTCACACGGGAAACGCGTCGGCCGAGCAGTTCAGCCTCGACCGGGTGGTGCTGGAGCCCCTGCCATGGCCGGGCAACCCCCGCAGACCGGTCGACGACACGAACCTCGGCAAGTACCTCTTCGTCGTCCTCGACCGCGCCACGAACCGGCCCCTGTACTCCCGCGGGTTCGCGTCGATCTACGGCGAGTGGGAAACGACGGGGGAGGCGAAGACGCTGTCCCGTACTTTCTCCGAGTCGCTCCGTTTCCCCGCGCCGGAGGCGCCGGCGCAGATCGTCCTGAAAAAGCGCGACGCGCAGAACGCCTTCCGCGAGATCTGGACCTTCGTCCTCGACCCGAAGGACATCTTCATCGACACCTCGAAGCCTCCGGTGCCTGGGCCGCTCATCGCCATTCAAAAGTCGGGCGAGCCGTCCGACAAGGTCGACTTCCTGATTCTCGGCGACGGCTACACCGCGGCCGAGCGCGGGAAGTTCGAGAAGGACGCGCGGCGGCTGACCGACCTGCTCTTCGCCGTGGAGCCGTTCAAGGCCCGGCGCAACGACTTCAACGTGTGGGCGCTCTGCCCGGCCGCCGAGGAGTCGGGCATCTCGCGGCCGTCGAACGGCGTCCACCGCCGGTCGCCGCTCGGCACGACCTACGACGCGTTCGGCTCCGAACGCTACGTGCTGAGCTTCGAGAACCGCGCCGTCCGCGACATCGCCTCATCCGCGCCGTACGAGTTCGTGGAGATCCTCACCAACACCAAGACCTACGGCGGCGGAGGGATCTTCGGCCTCTACGGCACCGTCGCGGCAGACAGCCTGTGGGCGCCCTACATCTTCGTGCACGAGTTCGCCCATCACTTCGCCGGGCTCGCCGACGAGTACTTCACCTCCGCCGTGGCCTACGAGCCCGCGGCCAACCGCCTCGAGCCGTGGGAAGAGAACGTCACGGCGCTCCTCGATCCGAAGGCGCTCAAGTGGAAGGACCTCGTGTCGCCCGACACGCTGATCCCCACTCCGTGGGCGAAGGAGGAGTTCGAGAAGATGTCGCGCGACTACCAGAAACGGCGCCGCGAGATCCGCGCCGCCAACGGGCCCGAGGAGCAGATGGATGCGCTGTTCCGCGAGGAGCAGGTCCACGAGACGAAGCTCCTCGGCAGCGACCGTCATTCGGGGAAAGTCGGCGCGTTCGAGGGCGCGATGTACGAGCCGAAGGGGTATTACCGGCCCCAGGAGGACTGCGTCATGTTCACCCGCGACGAGGTGCCCTTCTGCGCCGTCTGCCGGCGGTCTCTCGCGCGCGTGATCGACCTCTACAGCCGGTAACCGCCATGAGCTTTGTCCGGGGATTGGAGCTCGCCGGTTTCGCACGGCGGCACCTCGGGCGCATGAAATCGGGACGCCGCGGCGTCGAGGCGCATCTGGCCGACCCACGCGCCGAGACCCTGCCGATGCCGACGTTCGTTCAGCTGCGCGTGACGAACCTCTGCAACCTGCGCTGCAAGATGTGCGGACAGTGGGGGGACACCGGGATCTTTCGCGAGGAGTCGAATGCCGCCGCGTCGGACGGGGCGCACGAGCGGGCGCGGATCCAGGAGCTGATCGGTGCCAGGCGCCAGCTCGCGCTCGAGGATTACGAGCGCCTCCTCGACGAGGTCGCGCCGTCCCGGCCGATCATCAGCCTCTTCGGGGGCGAGCCGTTCCTCTACCCGGACATCATTCCCCTGATCCGCGCGATCAAGCGCCGCGGCCTGACGTGTACGGTCATCACCAACGGCTGGCGCCTGGAGGCGCTCGCCCGGGACCTTGTCGAGATCGGCATCGACTCGATCGCGATCTCGATCGACGGACCACCCGAGGTCCACGATCGCATTCGCGGGCGGGCCGGCAGCTTCGAAAAAGCCGCCGCGGGGATCCGCGCGGTGGCCCGCTGGCGCAAGGAGCTCGGCCGGGCGGTCCCGATGCAGATCGCCATCCTGCCGGTCACGGAGCTCAACCTGGACGCCGTGGCTCCGGCCCTCGTTGCGCTGCGCGAGCTGCCGCTCGATACCGTCAACGTGGGGTTGCGCTGGTTCATCCCGAGCGGCGTCGGCGCGGAATACGAGCGTGTCATGCGCGAAGAGTTCGGAGTCGCGGCGACGTCCTGGAAAGGCTTCGAATTCGACGGTTCGGCCGTGTCCGCGAGCGGGGAACAGCAGATGGCCGGGCTCGTGCGACTGCTAAAGGCTCTGAGGAAGCGCCGGTTTCTCGACTCCTCGCTCGGCCGCCCCTGGACGTCCTTCGTGCCGAACGTGCCCGCCGAGCGGGTCCCGGAGTACTTCTCCGACTTCGACCAGACGTTCGGCCACAACCTCTGCCCGGTCGCCTGGTACTTCGCGCAGGTCGAGCCCGACGGCGAGGTCTGCTTCTGCGGCGACTTTCCCGACTACTTCATCGGCAACGTGCGCCGGCAGGCCTTCCGGGACATCTGGACAGGGGAGAAAGCGCAGCGGTTCCGCGCGAAGCTCGCCCGTGAGCCGCTCCCGATCTGCGCGCGCTGCTGCGGGAGCTTCGTCTACGGAAAGTGGGATCGGCCCGCGTCGGGTCGTTGAACTGGGGTCAGGTCTGGACTTTGTCCTTCTATCCACCGAGTGACGTCCTCGTGTCCAGCCAATGCTCGGCTTTTGGGGTTCCCCGATGGACAAAGTCCAGACCTGACCCCCTAGCTCCCCGACCAGAAGCGGTAGAAGTTGAACCACTGCGTCGGGTGGCGGCGGATGACGCGTTCGAGGTCGCCGGCGACGCGGCTCATGATGCGGAAGGCATCCTCGTCCGGCGGGACCGCAGGGTTTGAGCGCAGGGGCTCTCCCCAGACGTTGAAGTACGAGCCGTCCGGGCTCCGCAGGAAGAAGCCGGGCAGGATGTCGCAGTCGCAGAAGCGCGCGAGCAGGGCGGGCGACCGCAGGAACGGCGTCGGCTTCCCGAAGAACGGGACGATGACCTGGTCCTCAGGGTAGGCCCGGTCGACGAGCAGAGCGACGGCTCTTCCGCGATCGACGGCGGCGCGCACCCTGAACGCGGTTGCCATGGACGACCCGATGTCGATCGACTCGACGCCAAGATGCTCGCGTAGCTCGCGGCGCATCTCCTGGACGTTGGGGTCGAGCTCCCGCTGTCCGACGACGGCCGGAACGAGGTCGTGCTGGCGGAGGGTCACGGCGCCCATCTCCCAGTTGCCGACGTGCCCCGTCACGAGCAGGAACCCGCGTCCGTCCCGGCGGCTGCCGGCGAGGACGCGCGCATCCTCCGCCAACGTCGTGATCCGCGGCACGAAGGACTCGCTGCGCAAGCGCCAGACATCGATCGTCTGCCGGCCGTACTCGAAGAACTGCCTCCGGGCGAGTTCGGCTGCTCGCCTCTCGGGGACACCGAGCGCCGTGCGGAAGTTGTCCCGCATGCCCGCCCTGGTCCGCGTCAGGAAGGGGACCGCGAGGGTGTTTCCGATCAGACTGATGGCGTTCAGCGCCGCCTTCGGCAGCCAGCGCGCGCCGTAGTGGAGACCGCCGTACACGACTCGGTTGGACAGGCCGTGCGTGACCCACTTCCGGCGGCCGCGTTCGGGCGTGAGCCCGTCGGGAATTCCGCCTCCGGCCGTGACTTCTCCCATGCGGGCGTTGAGTCTACAATCCGCTCTACACCGCATGAAGACCTTGCTCATCCGGCCCGATCCGGGGAACGAGCGGTTCGGGCTGGGCCCCTTTTTCCGCGTCGAGCCCCTCGGGCTCGAGTACGTGGCCGCCGCGCTGCGTGGCCGGGGCCACGAGCCGTCGGTCGTGGACCTGCGCTTTGGGCATGGCGTCAAAGCCTGGGTCCGAAAGACGCGCCCGCGCCTGGTCGGGATCTCCTGCATGCACGCCCTCGAGTACGACAGCGTGATCGAGGCCGCCCGCCAGGTGCGCCGGGCCTCGCCGGGCGCGTTCATCCTCGTGGGCGGGCACGCCGCGGCGGCGTTTCCGGGGCCGCTGGAGGTCCCCGAGATCGACGCCATCTGCGTGGACGACGGGGAAGAGGTCGTGCCGGCCTTAGCCGACGCGCTCGAGCGAGGCCGGCCGCTCGCAGACGTACCCGCGCTGCTGCTGCGGACCCCGGAGGGCTGGACGGCGACGCGGCCGCTCGACGAGCGCACCGGTCTGGATCGCGTGCCTCTGCCCGCGCGTGACCTCGTCGAGCGCGACCGCAACCAATACCACTGCCTCCTCTTCAAACCGGTGTGGCTGGTCGAGACCGCGCGCGGCTGCCCCTTCCGCTGCAACTTCTGCTCGGTATGGCAGCTCTACGGCCGCTCCTTCCGGGAGCGCTCGATCGGCGCCGTCGTCGACGACCTCGCGGCGGTAGGCGATTCCGTGTTCATCGCCGACGATCTCTTCTGGAACCATCCGGACCGCAGCCGCGAGCTGGCGGAAGCGCTCGTCCGACGGGGCGTCCGGAAGCGCTGGATCCTCGTCCAGACGCGAACGGACATCGTGTGCCGGCACCCGGAGCTGCTGGAGGCCTGGCGCCCGGTGGCCAAAGATTTCGATATCTTCTTCGGGCTCGAGGCGGCCTCCGACGCGGGGCTGGCGAGCGTGACCAAGGACGCCTCGGT
>JBKJWL010000011.1:0-3704 GCA_046716885.1 Thermoanaerobaculia bacterium
AGGCGTGGAGATCGAGGTCGTGCTCCGCGAGTGCCGCCGCGGCGCTGCCTGGGGACACTCGGTGGTCGGGAAAGGCGCGCCCGCTCGCCACCTCGGCCAGCCGGCCGGCGAGAGCCTCGGCATCGCCGTTTTGGAAGAGCAGCCCGCTCACGTCGGGCTGGACGGTCTCGGCGAAGCCGCCCGTGGTGCTCGCGACCACCGGCACGCCGCGGACGATCGCCTCGAGCGCGGTCAGCCCGAGCGGCTCGGCCCACGTCGACGGAGCGACGAGCGCCCACGCGGCCACCAGCTCCTGCTCGACCTCCCCGCGCGGAACCCGGCCCACGAACGCCACGGTGGAGCCGAGCCCGAGCGAGCCGCTCAGTGCCTCCAGCCGAGATCGCTCGGGACCGTCGCCGACGATCCGGAGGCTCGCCGCCGTGCCGCGATCGCGCAGCAGGCCCAGCGCGCGCAGCAGGACGTCGACACCCTTCTCGGGGCTGAGCCGACCGGTGAAGACGAAGAGCGGCTCCGCGGCGGGAGCCCGCGAGAAGCCACTGCTCGGCGGCTCGACCGGCCAGGGCAGCCAGCGCGCGTCGACCCCTGCCCGCTGGAGCTCCGAGCGCATGAAGCGACTGCAGGTGACAACCGCACCGGCGCTCTCGATCGCGGCGCGGATCAGCGCATACCGTGGCTGCTCGCGCAGCCAGCGCGGTGGCGACAGGCAGCGATTGCGCAGGCAGGCCACTCCGGCCCGAACCTGGCACAGCGACCCGTCCGGAAGCAGCTTGTGCCCGGTCGGGCAGACGGGCTTGTAGTACGCGAGGTTGAGCACGGTCCGCACCCGGCGGAGCGAAGCGAAGATCGCCGGAGAGAGAAAGATCTCGAACATGCTCACGTAGACCGCATCCGGACGGAAGTCTGCGACGGCGCGCCGGACGTCGCGCGCGGCGAGGGGGTTCGCGATCTGGAGGAACGCCTGCGCGGCGCGGCGCTCCGTTCCGAAGGCGCGGTAGTCGGCGTGGGCGGCCGGCCCCGCGCTGCTCGTCAGCAGGGCGACGTCGTCCCCGGCCGCCCGCAGCCCGGCCGCGACGAGCTCGAGATAGGTCTCGATCCCGCCTTCCTCGGCCGTCCAGTCCGTCACGAGCAGGACGCGCATCAGCCGGTCGCTGCCTCCTCGGCCGCGAGCACGACGGCGAGGCTCGCAAGCCCGTCCTCCAGGGTCGGCAGCTCCACGTCGGTCCCGCGGACACGGGCGACAAAGGCGCGCAGCGCCAGGGCATAGGAAGGGTCGGACCCCGGCCGCGCCAGGAGACGGAGTCGCAGGAGAACGAGATCTCTGGTCGCGGGGAGACGCACGGGCCGCCGCGTCACCCTCCCTGTGTGCCGGTCGACCCGGATCGTGCCGCTGGAGCCGACGAGCTCGATTGTGTCGGCCTGTGGCGCCCGGAAGCCAACGTCGAGCTCCGCTGCCGCGCCGCCTGTGAGCCGCAGCTGGAGGATCGCTCCGTCATGCTCGCTTCGGGTCGAACTCGCGGTCGCAGTGACGTCCTCGATCTCCGCGTCGAGCAGGAATCGCACCAGGTCGACGTGGTGAGAGGCGAGATCGAGCAGGGCGCCGCCGCCCCCGGCTCTGGCGACCTTCCAGGCCGGAAGCGCGGCGTTGGGCTCGGTGAAGGTCGTGCGCATGTGCGTGACGCGCCCGATCCCTCCGGCCCGAACGACGGACCGCGCCCGCCGGACCGCAGGATGAAACCGCCTGTTGAACCCGATCGCCGCGTCGATGCCGGCCTTCCTGGCAGCATCGACGACGCGCTCCCCATCGGCAAGAGTCGTCGCGATCGGCTTCTCCAAATAGAGGTGGCGACCGGCTTCGGCGACCGCGACCGCCAGCTCGGCGTGGAGACCGCTCGGTGCCGTGACGACGACGGCGTCGAGATCGTCGCGGGCGAGGAGCTCGGCGGCTTCACGGCAGAGCGCGGCGCCCGGAGCCGCGCGGCCGGCCGCGGCGAGCGCGGCAGTGTCGGGGTCGGCCACCGCCGCGAGCACGACCCCCGCTGTGCGGCGCAGCTCGGGCAGGTGGACCGCCCGCGCGATCGAGCCGCACCCGATCACTCCTACCCGCACCGCCTTCGCCACTAGAGATGCCTCGCCCGGTGGATCTCGTAGTCGATGATCCGGTCGGGCGAGCTCCCCGCGCCGGCGACGTACGCGGCCAGCTCACCGGCCCCGAGGGCGGCGAGGCCGACGGCTAAGGGAAAGAAGACGTTGCGGGGGAACTCTGCACGGTGAGCCGTCCAGCCCGGCGAACGCACGATCCGCGCGCCCACGACGAACGGGATCAGAGGGGCGCCTGCGGCATACAGCGCACGCCGCGCCACCGACCACGAATCGGAACGGGAGGCGCCGTAGCAGCGCGCCGTATGAAATCGATCGGCGATACAGGAGCCGAGCCGGGCGACGTTGAGATGTGCGAACGTCGCCGCCGGCTCGATCAGGAGCCGGTGACCCTGCGCGCGCAGCCGGGAGTCGACCCCGCCGCCGAGCCGCAGCAGCGCGGGAAGCTCCGCGCCGAACGCGACGAGCAGATCCGTTCTGTACGCGGTGTTGTGCGTGGAGAGCTCGTCCGCCTCGCGACGGCCGCCGCCGAGCGCCCGGCCGTAGTCCATCATCAGGCTTGCCCACGATGCCGCTGTTTCGGGATTCGCGTTTCGGAGCTGCGGCGCGACGGCCGCGTAGCCGTCGTCGACGATCGCGCGAATCAGGGGCTCGAACGAGCCCGGATCGGGGAAGGCGTGGGTCTCGCCGAGCACCACGACCGGTGCGGACGCCGCTCGCACTCCCGCTGCGAACGCTTCTTCGATCGGCGCGAGGGCTCCGACCTCGACGATCCGGAGCGAGCCCACCGACAGCTCCTCCTCCTCGCCGAGCGCGGCCGCCGAGGGGCACGCGAGCACGAGCTCGATCTCGTCGGAGCTCGGCTGCGCCCGGAGCGCCGCAAGGAGATCGGAGACGGTGGCGAGCGTGTCGGTCGCGACGACGAACGAGATCCTCGGGCCGCTCGGGTCGCTCGTCACGTGTACCGGACCTTGTGCTGTTCGTACTCCAACATGCGTTGCTCGTCGTTCGCCCCCGCGCCCCAGATGTAACCGAGCCCCTCGCCGACGGCCCAGGCGATACAGGCGAGCGCGAGCGCGGGCACGAACGTCCGGGGGAGCGCCTCGCTTGAGCGCGCCAGCCTCAGCGTGCGCACGAACCGGAGCGGTGCGACGAGAGGAGAGCCTGCGGCATAGAGCAGCGCGCGGCGGCGAGGCCACGGCCGGCGGCGCGACGCGCCGAAGAGACGGCCGCCGAGATAGCGCTCGTGGAGCCAGGGGCGGAACCGCGAGATGTTCAGGTGGTCGATCCGGGCCGCCGGCTCGTGAAGGAACCGGCCGCCTCGCGCCCGGAGCTCGGCGTGCAGGGGGCTGCCCGGTTCGAGCAGCGACTCCAGCTCCTCACCGAGCTCGAGCAGCGCAGCGCGCTTGTAGGCGGCGTTGTAGCTCGAAACGTCCGCTATCTCGCGCCGGCTCCCGACCTGCGGGAAGCGGCCGTAGTCCATCAGCAGGCCGACCCAGCTCAGCCCCCCGTCCGGGTTGGCGTTCCCGATCCCGGGCGCCACCGCGGCCCACGGCCCCTCGTGCGCGCGCAGCAATCGTCCGGCCCACTCCGGCTCGGCGAACACG
>JBKJWL010000012.1:0-20323 GCA_046716885.1 Thermoanaerobaculia bacterium
TCCTCGGGGGATGCCTGCGCGGCCGGCGACGAGGGACGCGGGGACCCGGGGCCGCGCTGCGGGGAGGGGGGACGCGGCGGTCCGGAGGGACGCGGAGCGGAGGTGCCGCGAGGCGCGGGCTGCGACCCGCCACGCGCCGGCCCTCCGCGGGCGGACCCCGGTTGTTGCGGCCGCCGGGCGGGAGCGGGCCCTCCGCGCTCCGGGCCCCGTCCGCCGCTCTTCCCGCCGCGGCGTCGGCGGCGCCCCTCGCGCCGGGGCTCGGGGGTGTCGACCCAGCCCTCCTCGAGGTGGCGGAACGTCACCACAATTTCGGGTCGGTTGGCGTTGCCCCGGATCAGATCGACAATCTTGCCGCGCAGCGCGGCCGCGGGATCCCCGGTCAGCGTCGGGATTCGCTCCGCGTCGTAAAGCACCATCCGTGTCCAGCAGATGCGCCTCCGGCTCCCGTCCGGCGCGCCGAAGTCCATGACGAAGAGGTCCCGCTCGTGGTCGAGGGAGTGCTCGCGGAACTCGTGCTCGGGGAGCGCCTCGCGGCAGAGCTCGCGGAGAAGGGGCAGGTGCTTCTCGCCCCCTTCCAGCGTCTGTTCCATCGAGACCACCCGGTCCCGGAACATGCGTGTCTGGCCCATGTGCTTTCGTCCGTTCGTAGAAGGAGGCGCGCCCCTGCGGCCGCCCGCGGGCAGGGGCGTGCCCCGCCCCTACGCGACCCTCATCCGATAGTCAGTCCGCTGTCGCGAAAGATCTCGCGCGCGATGATGAGCCGGTGGATCTCGCTCGTGCCCTCGTAAATCTCGGTGATACGCGCATCGCGGAAGTTGCGCTCCACCGGGTATTCCTTCGTGTAGCCGTAGCCGCCGTGGATCTGCAGCGCCTTGGTGGTCACCCGCTGCGCCATCTCGGCTGCGAAGAGCTTGGCCACCGCGGCCTCCATCGAGAAGCGGCCGCCGGACACCTTCGCCGCGTCCTTGGCCGCGGCCGCCTTGCGGGTCAGGAGGCGGGCGGCGTCGATCTCTGTCGCCATGTCGGCGAGATAGAAGCGAAGAGCCTGGAAGTCGGCGATCGGTCTGCCGAAGGCGCGGCGCGACTTCGCGTACGCGATCGCCGCCTCGAACGCCTCCTGCGAGATGCCGACCGCCTGGGCGGCGATGCCGATCCTGCCGCCGTCGAGGGTCGACATCGCGATCTTGAACCCGTCGCCTTCCTCGCCGAGCCGGTCGGCCGCGGGCACCCGCACGTCGGTCAGGAAGATCTCGACAGTCCCGGAGGCGTTGACTCCGAGCTTGACCTGATGGCGCGAGCGGTCGAATCCCGGGGCCGCGGCGTCCACGAGAAAAGCCGAGATGCCTCGGAGCTTCTTCTCGGGGCTCGTCATGGCGAAGAGCAGGCTGACGTCCGCCTTCTCTCCGCACGTGATGAAGACCTTCTGGCCCGTGATGCGATAGCCGTCGCCCTCGCGCACCGCCCGCGTTTTCTGGTTCCCAGCGTCCGAGCCCGCGTCCGGCTCGGTCAGGGCGAAGCAGCCGAGCTTCTCTCCCTTGGCCAGGGGCGTTAGAAACCGCTTCTTCTGGTCTTCGTTGCCGAACTTCTCGATCGGATCACAGACGAGCGAGTTGTTGACCGAGAGGATCACTCCCGTGTTGGCGCAGACCCGCGAGATCTCCTCGATCACGATGGCGTAGGACACGGTGTCCATCCCCGAGCCGCCATGCTCGGTCGGGACGGCCACGCCAGCCAGTCCCAGCTCTCCCGCCGCGGCGAAGAGGTCCCGCGGGAACTCGCCGCTCTGGTCGATGGCAGCGGCGCGCGGGCGCACGACGTCCTCGGCGAACTCGCGGACCGAGGCCTGGAGGAGCTGCTGCTCCTCCGTGAGGTCCAGGTTCATGGGAAGCGGAGTATACCGGGACAGTCGAGAGTCGGGAGGCGGGACCACGTCAGACGGCAACGGACCCCACGAACTCCATCAAGGCGTCGGCGTAATGCGGCCAGGAGGCCGCCTCGGCCGAGGCCGCGAGACCCGGCGCGTAGAAGGCGGCGCCGCGCGCGAGAACGGTCTTCGCCGCGGCGGCGAGGCCGGCGGCATCGCCGGGGGCAAAGAGCTCGCCGGTGACGCCCGGCACGACGGCGTCCTTCAGTCCGCCGATCGCCGCGGCAGCGATGGGCCGGCCCGCGGCCAGGGCGCGCGCCGCGATGCCGCTGCCCGAGATCGCCCGATACGGAAGCACGACGGCGTCGCAGGCCGCGAGCCAGAGCACCATCTCTTCCTCCGAGACGTAGGCGTCGTTCCAGAGAATCCGGTCCCGCACCGGGCTCGAACGGGCACGCCTGGCGAGGTCGGCCGCGTCCGGAAAAACCTCTCCCACGACCGCAATCGACGCGCCGGTCTCGCGCACGATCGCGGGCGCCGCGTCGAGGAGCAGATCCACGCCCTTGTAGCGCCGCACCAGACCGAGAAAGAGCAGGAGCGGCTCCGCGCCGAGGCCCAGGCGCCGCCGCGCCTCCTCCCGTGCCGGCGCCGGCACCTTCAGGACCGGGTGCGGCCGAACGAGCACGGGCGCCCCGCTGCGGATGCGCCTGAGCCTCTCCCCGTCGCTGGCGGAGTGCACGATGAAGGCGTCGGCGGCGAGAAACGCCCCGAGCGCGAGAAAGCGGCGCGCGGCGCCGCCTTCGTGGTCCTGCACGTTGTGGCACAGCAGAACTCGCAGCGTCGCCGGAGCGAGCGTCTTCAGGCGCCGCATCACGGCCCGGTAGGGTAGCCCCCAGAAGGCCGTCCACCACGGGAGCAGCAGCGCTTCTGTGTTCTCCGACGCGATCGCCTCGGCAGTCCTCCTCCAGGAACCCGGCGAGCGATAGTCGAGCAGGGGTCTGGCGGCGGCGGGGGCGAGCCCCGGATCCTCGTCGAATCGCCGCGGGTCCAACCAGCGCGGATAACGGCGCGCGTACGTGTACCAGGAGACAGCGGTGCGGCGGGAGAGCTCCGCCGCCAGAAGCTCCGTTTCGCGGGCGATTCCGCCGCGGTCCGGAGGCGCCGGTCCGAGGATTGCGACGCGCCGCAGCGAGCTCAAGGTCAGCGGGAGGGCCGCGGGGCGAGCGCGCGCGCCCGGCGCTCGTCGCAGTCCGAGTATCCCGCCGCGAACCGGATGCCCCCGCGCAGGTGCTCGGTGAAGAGCGGCTCCGCGTAGCTCGCCCGCGTGTGGCCGAGGGCCGTATACCAGCTTCTCCCGCCGTCGAAGTACCGGCACCAGGCGATCGGATGATCGACACCCATCCCGCCGCCTGTGTAGGAGGCTTCGTCGAGGGTCAGCAGAACGTGCACCTGACCCCGCGGGTTGGCCAGAAAGTCGTACCACTCGTCTGTGCGGCTCCAGACCGGGGGCAACCGCCGCGTCGAGGCGTGCGTGCCGTCGGCAACCCGAAGCGCGGCGGGCTGGATGGCCGGGTGGCTGGCGAAGGAGGCGCCCACGAGCGTGACGTACCAGGGCCAGCTCTGCTCGGTGTTGGTCGCGGAGTGCACGCCGACGAAGCCTCCCCCTCGTTGAATGTAGCGCTGGAAGGCGGCCTTCTGCGCCGCGTCGAACACGTTGCCCGTCGTCGAGAGGAAGATCAGCGCGTCGTAGGGCGCGAGGCCCTCGTCCGTGAATCGGTCGACGTCTTCGGTCGCATCGACGGAAAAGCCTTCCTCCGCGCCGAGGCGCTGCACGAGGGCGATGCCGTCCGGGATCGAGTCGTGGCGGAAGCCCGCCGTCTTCGAGAGAACCAGGATCCTGCGGTCCGCCCCGGCAGAATCCGGAGCGGCGAGAAGCCCCGCCCAGAGCGCGACCGCGGAGAGGCTCGCGATCAGGGACACAAAAACGCCTGCGTATCCTGGAGCGGAGGAAACGGCATGCCGGGCGGGTTCATGTACGTCCGCGTTCGTCCGGCCACCCGGTCCTCCACCGTCAGCACGACGCCCACGTTGGTCAGCCCGCCCGCGAAGACCCAGAAGTTCCCCGGCGGGATCCCACAGGCGTCGAGCACCTTCACGACGAGCTCGATGTTGGCGGCGTCGAAAAACCAGAAGTACCCGGAGTCCGCCGTCAGCGGCACGGCCATGCCGGGGCCGCTGCCTCCCGCCGACCGCGTCCAGGCGACGCGGACGCGGAAGCGCCCGCCGTTCAGGCAAAGCGTCGTGGAGTCGGCCACGCACGGACCGGATGGGTCGAGCCAGCCCTCGACAGACGGGAACGTGAGGTGGAAGGAGCCGTCGAGCGTGGAGTTCTCGATGACGTCGCAGTCGTCCTCGGTGTTCAAGCCGCAGGAGCCGAGCTCCTGGCCCACGACCCTGAGGTCCTCCAGGTAAACGGGCGAGCCCGAGCTGCCGAATCCCGTACCGCCGACGATGTCCTTGGAGTAGACGAAGTTCCCCTGCGGGGCATCGATGCAGTCGAGCGGCGTGGGGGTCGCGCTGACCGCGTGCCGCGTGTAGAACTGCGGGTCGCCGTCCGGATGGCTCAGGCGGTAGAGGATCGTTCCTCCCGCGTGGGAATAGTCGGTCGTGGTCCAGCCGAGAAAGACGCTCCCGTCGGGAGGATCCTGCGAGAGCTGCACGAAGGTGAAGTCGGTCGCCTCGCCGGTCGCGAGGAGTGTCGAGCCGAGCGTGCGCGGGAAAACAGACGGGTTGGGAAAGGGGCCGTCGCAAGAGGCCGTCCGGTAGTTCCAAATCGCCTCGAGCGAGGTGGCCGCGGGCTGATTGGCGAAGCAGTGGTTGGCCGTCAGGAGGTAGGGCACGAAGGAGGAGGTCGTCGTTTTCAGGAGCGCGCCCGTGCAGAGGAAGGCGCTACCGGCGTCGACGAAGGTGAGCTGGGCGACCGCGCGAGACGCCTCTTGGAGGTTGGGAAACTCGGCTGGCGTCACGCAGCTCGCGTCGACAAAGCAGTCCTGGGCCTTCGGCCGGAGCGTCCCCGAGGATCTCGCCGCGGCGCCCGGCGCGAAGGCGGGATGCTCGAGGTGCATGAGCGCGTCGACGGCGAGTACCGCGGGGCCGCCCGAAACGGGCAGCTCCACCTGGAGAAAGATCTCCTCCGAGAAGACGGTGTTGGTCCAGAACCCTTCGGGCCGCGTGCCCCCGTCGAAGCCGTACGGGCCGTGGGCCTCGCCCGAGGCCGAGAAGACCCAGGCCCGGCCGCCCGCCGGCAGGCGCGGGTCGCGCAGGTGGAGGCGCAGGGCTCCCGCGCCCGGCGACGCGAACGCTGCGGTCCAGGTCAGGCGTCCGTCGACGGCCCGCTCGAGGAGTCCGCCTCCGAAAGCCCGCGAGGCGCCAGGCGTCAGGTCCGCCGGCAGGGCGTCGAAGCCGATGCCGCCGGGCAGGGCGCGCGAGACGCCGACGCGGATGGCCGGAGCCTTGCGTCGGAGCCTCGAGGCCCGCGCGTCACGGGACTGCAGGACTGCCCGCTCGGCCGGCGATAGCGGCGGCAGCACGTGCCGCGCCGACGCGGGCAGAGGGCGGGCCGGGACCACGAACTCCGCGGCTGCCGCGGGGCGCGGCGCGGGGGCGCGAAACACCCCCGGGCCGGTCTCGACGACCGGCGCCGACGCGGCGAGGAGAAAAACCAGGGCGTGGAATCCCGGAGCCGCCATCCGCAGCGAGTATAGATCCGAGACTACGGAGCGGCCCGGCGGAGCCAGAGCCCCTTCAGGTACTCCCCCTCCGGGCAGTCGAGCGAGACCGGATGATCCGGGCCGGCGCCCTGGCGGGCCGAGAGCGTGAACGGCGTGCGCGCGTCGACACTCGCCGCGAAGACGATCTTCTGAAAGAGGTCCGCGTCCACGAGACCCGAGCAGGAGAAGGACAGGAGCCAACCCCCGGGAGCGACGAGCGACATGGCGAGCCGGTTGATATCCTTGTAACCGCGCGCCGCCCGATCGAGGTCCGCCTTCTTCTTCGCGAACGCCGGCGGATCGCAGACCACGACGTCCCATTGCTCGCCGGCGGCGACGCGGCGCCGCAGATCCTCGAAGACGTCCGCTTGCACGAAGTCGGCGTCGTCGGCCGGAAAGCCATTGGCGCGCCGATGCTCCCGGGCGAGATCGAGCGCGGCGGCCGAGGAGTCCACGTCGACCGCCCGGGCCGCGCCGCCCGCGAGGCCGAAGATCGAGAAGGCGCCCGAGTACGAGAAGAGGTTGAGCAGCGTCTTTCCCCTCGCCAGCGACCGCAGCCGCGCGCGGTTGTCCCGCTGATCCAGGAAAAAGCCGGTCTTCTGGCCGCCGGAGAGGTCGGCGAAGAAGTGAAGGCCGTTTTCGAGGAACGGGGCGCGGCCCTCACCCCGACCCTCCCCCGCGGGGACAGGAAGCCCCGCATCGCGTGCCGACCCCGTCTTCCGTACAACCAAACGAGCCGGGGCGAACACCTCAAGGACGACAGTTTCGAGGTCCTCGCGCCAATGCTCCGTGCCGCCCGTCAGCAGCTCCAGGACGGCGACCTCACCATAGACATCGAGCAGCACAGCGGGACAGAGGTCCCCCTCGGAGTTGATCGCGCGGTAACCCGTCGTCTCCGGCGGCAGAACCTCTTCGCGCAGACGTTTTGCGGCGGCGAAGCGTTCTCGGAAAAGCGCCACGTTGGGGGCGCGGCCGTCGAAGGTCCACAGACGCGCCACGATCTGAGAGTCCGCAGAATACGCCCCGCGCGCCAGCGGTCGTTCGTCCGCGGCGAAGACTTCCGCGTGGCCGTCCGCGCCATCTCCGGACGTCGAGGCGATAGCCCCGGAGAAGAGCCAGGGGTGCCGGCGGAGGACCGACGCCTCCCGGCCGGGCTTGAGTCGGAGGCGAATCACAAAAGGACGATAGCAGGCCCCAGAAACCCCCAAACGCCCGCGGGCCTGCCTCCGTAGAAGAGGCAGAGACACACGATCTCCTCCTTCGGGCCCCTCGCGAGAGGGGCTTCTTTTTTGGGGGAGAAGAGCCCCGTTAGGGCTGGTTCAGGCCCCAGTCGTACTCGAGGAATTCGGGCGGTTTCGGAAACGTTGCAAGCCAACTCGCCGGGCCGGGCTCGTTCACGAACTTCGCGACGTACTCCGGGAGCTTCACCCCGTCCCGCTCGAACTCCTTCCGGTTCCAGTCGAAGATCTTCGACAGCGCGAGGCGGACCCTCGCCCGGTCGATGACGTTCTTCGTCGGATCGTTGACGAAGGCCCGGGCCTGCGCGTCGAGCGCGGCCGAGAGACCCGCGGCCGTATACGCCTTTCCCGCCAGCGGCGGGCAGGACCTCGCCGCACAGACGATCGCGAAGTGGATGCGCGCGTCGCCGGTGTCGCGCAGGCGGTTCTCGATGTCGTCGAGGGTCAGCATCTCTTGACCGATCCTGCGGCGGATCGACTGGAAGGCGCCGTCGATGTCGCGGATGCTCTTCACGGGGTACTTTTCGAGCACGATCGCAACCGCCATGGCGTTGTACGCGTTGGTGAAGAAGGCCTTTCTCTCCTCGGCGGCCATGGCCTTCGGGTCGGCGTCGCCGAGGTTGGCGAGGTAAGCGGCCAGCCTCTTGCGGTCCTGGCCCGTGGCGCCCCGGTAGTCGAAGCCGCCGCCGCGGGCCCGCTCCGCCAGGACGGCGTCGAAGGCCGCGGGATCCGGCGGATTCGCCGCGAGAAGCGGCGCGGCGAGGGCGGCGGCGAGCGCGGCCGGGAGCGTGAACGTTCTCATGACAACCTCCAGTTGAGAAGAATACGCTTCAGGCGACCGCGGGGAAGCGCACGTGGAACGTGCTCCCCTTTCCGACCTCGCTCTCGACTTCTACGGCTGCCCCGTGGAGCTGCGCGATGTGCTTGACGATCGCCAGTCCCAGGCCCGTACCCGGTCTCTGCTTGGAGCGCGAACGATCGACCTGATAGAAGCGCTGGAAAATCCTGTCCTGCTCCGATTTCGGGATGCCCGGCCCGAAGTCGGACACCGAGAAGCCGGGACGGCCCGCCTCGCGCGAGACCCGCACGGTGACGGGGGCCCCGGATGGGGAGAACTTGACGGCATTGTCGAGCAGGTTTCGCGCGAGCTGCCCCAGGCGCCGCCGATCGCCGACGGCCGACAGAGCCGGGTCCCCCGACACCACGACCTCGACCGACTTTTCCCGCGCCGCGCCCCCGAGGTCCTCGGCCACCTCCGTGAGGAGCTCGCGCAGCGGCACGGCCTCGCGCTCGAGCGGAACCGCGCCACTCTCGATCTGGGCCAGGTCCATGAGGTCGTCGATCAACTCGCGCATCCGGTCGGCCTGGCGCCGGATGAGACCGAGGAGCTCCGCCGTTTCCGCTTTGTCCGGCTGGGCGTCGGCGAGCGTCTCCGCCGCCGCCGCGATCGAGGCAATCGGGGTCCGCAGCTCATGCGACACGTCGCCGACGAACGTACGCCGCATCGATTCGGTCCGCTCGAGCCGCGTCACGTCGCGGACAACGCCCACGGCGGCCGCGCGGTGGCCCTCCGGCAGTGCGGCCACCGAGATCTGCCAGACGCGCTCCTCCGGAAGATGAACCGTCCGTTCCGAAATCTCGCCCGATTTGACGGTTGCCTCGAAGCAGTCGTAGAGGGCCCGTTCCCGCAGGACCTCGTAGACGCCCCGGCCGGCGGGGGACGCGACGCCCGTCATGACGGAGAAACGCGCGTTGCATTCGAGCACGCGGAGCCTCGCGTCGACGACCACGAGGCCGTCCGGGAGTGTCTCGAAGACCATGGCCGCCAGCCGGCGCTCTGCCTCCGCCCGCTCGAGGGCCTGGTTCAGCGAATCCTTCATGCGCTGCACGGCACCCGAGAGCAGCCGCACCCCTTCTCCCCCGGAGCTCGGCAGGTCGCGGGCGAAGTCGCCTGCGGCCACGGCCGACGCCGCCCGCGTCAACTCCTCGATGGGCCCGGAGAGACGCCGGGCTGCGACCGTACCGATGAGAAAGAGCAGAACGCACACACCCACGACCGCCGCCCGCATCGGCCACATCGGGGACTCCTCGATCCGGCGCACGTGGTCGGCGGAAACCGCGACGCGGAGCACGCGGCGGTCAGGCAAGAGCCGCGCCGAGTAGATCATCGGCGTCTGTGTCGTCGCGGACAGTCTCCGGGCCGCGCCACGCCCCCGCGCGCGCGCCGCGCCCACTTCCTCGCGGTCATTGTGGTTCTCGATCGCGGCCACGTCGGTCCGGGAGAGGCCGGTCTCATGCAGTACGCGGCCGTCCGGATCGATGAGCGTGATGCGCAGGGACAGCCTCGCCGCCGCGCCGCGCAGGACCGCATCGAGCTCGTCCTCGGTCAGCCCGCTCCACCGCGACGCGTCGTCGGCGAGGTGATCGCGCTCCTGGTCCAGGCGTTCGGTGAACCTCTCCTCAACTGCGTGCCGTACCGTGCGTTCCAGGAGAAGGATCAGTGAAAGAGCAGCGGCCGCGGAAAGTACGCCGAACAGGAGAACGAAACGCGACGGGAGCCTCACGGAACTTTCGAACTTCGGGCTTCGAAATTCGAGGCCCTCATTTGGCGGCGGCCTCTCGATAGCGGTAGCCGAGCCCGACGACCGTCTCGATCCTCTCGTCGCCGAGCTTGCGGCGCAGCGCGCGGATGTGGACGTCCACGGTCCGCGTCTCCACGTCGGCGTCGTAGTCCCAGAGACGCGCCAGGATGGCGTCTCGCGTCACGACGCGGTTGCGGTTGCGGATGAGAAGCCACAGAAGATCGAATTCCTTCTTCGTGAGGTGCACCCGCGCACCCTGGAGCGTCACCTCGAACCGGGCGCGATCGACGTGGAGCTCTCCGTCGCGAAAGACCTCCTCCTCGGAGGTCTCGAAGGAGGCGACGCGCCGCAGGTGCGCATGAACACGGGCGAGGAGTTCGCGCATCGAAAAGGGCTTGGTGATGTAGTCGTCGGCCCCGATCTCGAAGCCGAGGAGCTTGTCGCGTTCCTCGACCCGGGCCGTGAGCATGATGATCGGGATGCGCTTCGTTTCGTCGACGCGGCGCAGCTCGCGGCACAGCGCGAGGCCGTCGATATCCGGCAGATTGAGGTCCAGGATAACGAGGTCGAAGGGCTTCTCCTGCAGGGCCGCGAGCGCCGCGATCCCCGAGACGTAGTGCTCGACCTGGTAGCGCTTCTCCTTGCGGAGGTTCAGCCGGATCGTGTACGCGATGTCCGCGTCGTCCTCGATCAGCGCGATGCGCTTCATCGCGACGGGCTGTCCTTCTCCTCGCGTTCCCGCTGCTCCGTCGCGTCCCTTGTTAGCCACGGTCTTCATTATTCTCTCTCCCGGGCTAGCCGAACCGGCCCGTGATGTAGTCCTCGGTGATCTTCTGGCCCGGGTTCGTGAAGATCTTCTCCGTACGGTCGTACTCCACCATCCGACCCAGCATGAAGAACGCCGTCTGCTCCGAGACGCGGGCCGCCTGCTGCATGTTGTGCGTAACGATGATGATCGCGAAATTCTTCTTCAGGTCGTAGATCAGCTCCTCGACCTTGGAGGTGGCGATCGGGTCCAGCGCCGAGCAGGGCTCGTCCATGAGAACGACCTCGGGCTTGACCGCGATCGCGCGCGCGATGCAGACGCGCTGCATCTGGCCGCCGGACAGGGAGAGCGCGCTCTCCTGGAGGCGGTCCTTGACCTCGTCCCAGAGGGCCGCGTCGCGGAGAGACCGCTCGCAGGACTCGTCGAGCGTTGTCTTGTCCCGCACGCCCTGGATCCGGAGGCCGTAGACGACATTCTCGTAAATCGACTTCGGAAAGGGGTTCGACTTCTGGAACACCATGCCGAAACGCTTGCGCAGCTCGGTCACGTCGACCTTCGGGGAGTAGATGTCCTCACCGTCGAACAGCACCTTCCCTTCGATACGGACGCCGTCGATGATGTCGTTCATGCGATTCAGGCAACGCAGCAGCGTCGATTTTCCGCAGCCGGACGGGCCGATGAGCGCCGTGACCTTCTTCTCCGGGAAACCGATCGAGATGTCGAAAAGAGCTTGCTTCTCGCCGTACCAGAGATTCAAGCCCTGGACGTCGAGCACCGGCCGGCCCTTCACGGCTCCGGGCTCGACGTGGGCGGCCGCGCCCGTCTCGGGTCGGCGCGTCGACACCGCATCCGGCGAGGCGGAGGCCATCGTTTCCATGTCTTCGTTCTCCATCAGAAGGTCGCCGAGCGGAGTTTTCGCCGCAGGCGCTCCCGGACGAGAATCGCCGTCAGGTTCAGCGCGACGACGACGACGAGCAGCAGCAGCGTCGTCATGTACACCATCGGTTTCGCGGCCTCCACGTTGGGCGACTGGAAGCCCACGTCGTAAATGTGGAAGCCCAGGTGCATGAATTTTCTTTCGAGATGGAAAAAGGGGAAGTTGCCGTCCAGCGGCAGCTCGGGCGCGAGCTTGACCACGCCCGTGATCATCAACGGGGCGACCTCGCCGGCGCCGCGCGCCATCGCGAGAATCAGGCCCGTCAGTATCCCGGGCAACGCGGCCGGGAGAACGACGCGACGGATCGTCTGCCACCTGGTCGCCCCGAGCGCATACGAGCCCTCGCGAGCGCCGCGAGGAACGGCCGCCAGCGATTCCTCCGTCGCCACGATGACGACGGGCACCGTCAGCAGCGCCAGCGTCAGCGACGCCCAGAGTATGCCGCCGGTCTTGAAAGTCGGATCGGGAAGGCGCGCCGAGTAGAAGAGCTTGTCGATCGCGCCTCCGGTCAGGTAGACGAAGAAGCCGAGGCCGAAGACGCCGAAAACGATCGAGGGCACGCCCGCGAGGTTGTTCACGGCGATGCGCACCGCGCGCACGAGCGGCCCCTGCCGGGCGTACTCCCGCAGGTAAAGGGCGGCAATGACGCCGAACGGCATGACCGCCGCGCTCATCAGAATCACCATCATGACGGTTCCGAAGATGGCGGGGAAGACGCCGCCTTCCGTGTTCGATTCGCGGGGCTCGCCCGACACGAACTCCCACAGGCGCGCCAGGTAGACGCCGAGCTTCTGAAACAGGTTCAGGCCGTTGGGCCGGAAGAACCGCACGACGGCCGAAACCGGGATCGTTTTCTCGGTCCCGTCGCCATCGGCGAAGGTGACTTTGTCCTTCTCGTTCTCCGCGATGAGACCGTCGGCCTGCTCGCGCAGCGCTTTGTACCTTTCCTGCAGCTCCTCGATCTGCCGCCCGAGCCCTGCGAGCTTGCCCTGCGTGCTCGGGCTCTTCTTCGGGTCCTCTCGCTCGAGCTCTTTGATGGAGATTCGCTTGCGCTCGAGCTCATAGTTGACGCCGCCGATCTCGCTCTGTTGGATCCGTTGGATCTCCTTCACGCGGGCGCGTGCGGATTTCAGCAGCCCCTGGAGGATCGTGAATCGAGTCGGATCGGTCGGACCGATCGTCCTGCCGCTGGCCTGCTCGATCCCGATCAGGAACCCCTGGAACGGACCGTACTCCTGCCGCTCCACGAGCACGGCGTCGGGCGGCACGCGGCGAGACGCGATCTCAGATTGAGGAATCCAGCGGAAATCCAGGCCGTAGAGGTCCCGATTCGCCAGGCGCACCTGCAGGCGCTCGCCCGGAGCCGGGCTCTCCTTGGTCGTGGGGATCTCCTCGCGCGAGAGCTCCTCGACGACGTACTTCCTGCCGTCCTTGAGGGTCAGTTCAACGAGCGTCCGCGGCCAGAAGACGACGAGCCCGCGGGACGCGACGAGGAGCACGATCCCGACGATCATCACGAGGCAGGCCGCGAGGGCCGCGCCCGTCAGCCAGATGAAGACCGCCCCCGATTCGCGCTGGCGCCCGCCCTCGGTGAAGCCCATCAGATGACCTCGTACTTCTTCCGAAGGCGCTGGCGGACGATCTCCGCCGCCGTGTTGACGAGAAAAGTCATCGCGAAGAGGATCGCGGCCGCGAAAAAGAGGACACGGTAGAGAGTTCCGCCGAAGGGCGCTTCCGGGATCTCGACGGCGATGTTGGCCGAGAGCGTCCGCATGCCGTTGAAGATGGACCACTCCATGATGGGCGTGTTACCGGTCGCCATGAGCACGATCATCGTCTCGCCCACGGCGCGCCCGAATCCGATCATGACCGCGGAGAAGACCCCGGGCGACGCCGTGGGTACGACGACCCGGGTCGCCGTCTGCCAGCGCGAGGCCCCGAGGGCGAGGCTCGCCGCCGAGAGGTGCGCGGGGACGTTGGAGAATGCGTCCTCGCTGATCGTGAAGATGATCGGAATGACGGCGAACCCCATCGCGAACCCGATGATGATCGAGTTGCGGGGGTCGTACCGGAGCTGCCAGTTCTGGAAGAGCCAGTTCTTGAAGTCGCCTCCGAAGGCCGTCTGCTCGAACCACGGCCCGATCCGGAAGGCGAGCCAGGCCCCCAGGAGGACGACCGCCACGAGAACAGCCATCTCCCACAGACGGCCAAAGCGCGTGCGGGCTGCCCGCGGAAGCGCCTGGAAGCCGATCGCCGCCGAAACCACGACGAGCGGCACGACGGGGAGAAGAAGGAGCGTGCCCACCGTCGTGCGCTCGACGAGCGGCGCGAGCCACAAGCCCGCAAGAAACCCGATCACGACGGAGGGGAGCGCCGCCATGATCTCCACGATCGGCTTGACGAACCGCCGAACGGCGGGCGCCGCAAAGACCGCGGCGTAGAGGGCCGCGCCCAGGGCGACCGGAATCGCGAAGAGCAACGCGTAGACGGTCGCCTTGAGTGTTCCGAAGATCAGCGGAGTAAGCGAAAGTTTGGGCTCGAAGTCGTCGGTTCCCCCCGTCGACTGCCACGAGTACTCGGGCTGGTCGTACCCCTCGTACCAGACCTTCCCGAAGAGGGACTTCAGCGTCGTCTCGGGATGAGGATTCGAGATGGCCCACGTGGACAGCACGCCGTCTTGTGAGACTTCGTAAAGACCGTCGCCTTGCCCCGTGATGCCGGCGTCGCTCGCCGGCCCGCCCCGGCCCGGGAAGCGCAGTAACGTTTCCTCCGTCGTGTTGTAACGCAGCCAGATGCCGCCCTTCGCGTCTGCGGTGACGAAGCACTTGTTCCGCGTCGAGATGCCGATCGCGGTCACGGCGGCCGGCATCGAGTCGAACACGTGGATCTTCTGGAAGAGGCGGAGGTTCGGATTCTCGGGGGTACGCACGCGAAACCACGAGGAGACGCGCCCCCTCTCGTCGCCAAACACGATCGATTGGCCGCCGAGGAGGAACGCGACGGCGGTGATGGCCTTCGGATCCTCCGGCTCGACAACGAGGAGATCCGCGGGAGTGATGGCTCCTGCGGCATCGATCGACATCGGCAGGAACGTCCCCATGGAGGTCGCCGCGACGGCCTCCTGCCCCGTCTCGCCCACCGCGACGCCTGTGACCTTTGCACCGTTGAGACGGCCGGACAGGTCCTCGAGCACGGGTTTCGAGAGTTCGGCCCCCGGCAGCGCGTCGCCTTCCGCGGATTCCTCGGGCAACTTCGCGGCCGTCAGGTCGGAGGCGCCCGAGGAGCCGAGCAGCAGGTTGCCCCAATCCTCGCGCGCCGCGGCAACGAAGCGCACCGGCGTGCCGGCCGGCAAGAGCTGGACCTCGGCTGCCTGGCGCACGTCGAAGTTCGAGGTGCGGCCCTGAGGCGCAAAATCCACGCGCAGTCGTGCCGAGAGGACGACGGCGCGGCCGTCTTCGAATCCCACGGCCAGGTAGTCGCGGCTGGCGATGCGGCCGACGGAGGTCACCCGTTTGCCTCCGGAGCCGGGGACGGGAATGGTGCGGCCGACCCTTGCCGTCTTGCGGTCCACCTCCTGGAAGACGCCCGAGGCGCGCAGCACCACGAAAATCTCGCGGTAGGGATCGGCGATGACGGTCAAGATCGGGTCGCTCGCCGCCGTGGCGAACTTCAGAGCGCTCTCCGGCTTCCCCTTCGCCTCCTCCCAGATGGGGACCGACTCGGCTCCGATGAGGATGAGAATGAGGAAAACCGCGGCAACGACCGCGATGCCGCCACTCACGATGACGGCGCGCGCGACCTTGTCGGCGCGCTTGACCCAACGCCGCGTCTCCCGGAGCTTCCTCGCCGGCTCGGGCTCGGGCTCGACTTCTGGCTGAGCGGCTGACGCCACGGTCCCTCCTGAAGCGATGAATCAGGGCCGGCGGCCCGGAGGGGCCGCCGGCTCGAACGGGAACGCGACTACTGGAGCTTGCGAAGCTCCTCGGCAGACACCTTGGACGGGATCGGGAAGTAGCCGTCCTTGACGACGACCTCCTGCCCTTCCTTCGAGACCGCGAACCTCAGGAACTCGCGGGTCAGCGGCGAGATCCTGGCCTCGCCGGACTTGAAGGGGTCGATCGAGACATAGACGTAGAGGTAACGCGCCAGAGGATATTTTCCGGAAAGCACGTTGTCGTAGCTTTCGGGGTAGAACGGCTCGCCCGCTTTCTTTGCGAGCTTGATCGCCTTGACGTTGGAGGTCGTGTAGCCGATGCCCGAGTAGCCGATCGCGAACTTGTCCTCGGAGACGCCCTGGACGACCGAGGCGGAGCCGGGCTGCTCCTTGACGGAGTCCTTGTAGTCCCCCTTGAAGAGGGCGACTTCCTTGAAAAATCCGTACGTGCCGGACGCCGAGTTGCGGCCGTAGATCGAGATCGGCTTGTTGGCCCACTCCCCCGTCAGTCCCACCTGGCCCCAGGTCGTGACGTCCTCTTTGAAACCGCCCTTTCGGGTCTTCGAGAAGATCGCGTCGACCTGCTCCAGCGTGAGCTCGGTCAGAGGGTTGTCCTTGTTGACGTAGACGGCGATCCCGTCGAGCGCCGTGCGAATCCCGGTCGGAGGAAAGCCGAACTTGGCCTCGAACTTGTCGATCTCTTCCTTCTTCATCTTTCGCGACATCGGCCCGAGTTGCGCCGTTCCCTCGATCAGGGCCGGCGGGGCCGTGGAGGACCCCTTGCCCTCCACCTGGACCTTCACGTTCGGGTAGTACTTACGGAATCCTTCCGCCCAGAGCGTGGCGAGGTTGTTCATCGTGTCGCTGCCGATCGAGGAGATGCTGCCGGAGATGCCGGCCGTTTTCGGATAGGCGGACAGCTTCGGGTCCACTTGCAGGGCGCCCTCGGCGCCCAGCAGGACGCCCGCGGCGCCGACGGCGGCGGCGGCCAGACCCAACTTGCGAAGTCCCTTCATGATTGGCTCCTTGTTCACACGCTCAGTGTGAAGTTCACGTGTAAGACACACTTGAAGTTGGTGTAAAGCTCCCGGGAAACTCGGCTAGAAGAGAAGCTGCGCCTGGACCCGCAATTCCTTGTCCTTCTTCGGCTTCTCGCCGTTCGCCCCGTTGGCGTTCTGGTCCTTGATCTCGCCGTAGTCGGCCTGCAGCTTCCAGTTGTGCCTGTTCATGTACCAGGAAACGGCGCCCCGGATCTCCTTGCGCAGGTCGTTATCCTTGCTTGTGTTTGGATCGATCTGGGCATAACGCCCGGCGATTTCGAGCTTCTCCGGAATCACGAGCACACCGGCTTGCGCCGTGAAGCCATCCGAGCGCGTGCGCGCGTTGGTCAGGCTCCGCACCGTCTGCCGGTAGTACTCGCCGTAGAGAAAAACGACTCGCGCCGCCTTGATGACGAGGCTTCCCCCGAGCTCCCTCTCCGTGTCCGATCCGGTCCGAGGGTCGGTCGTGAGCACCTTCCGGTTGTTGTTGTTGTACTCGACCGCAACCGCCATCCGGAAGTCGTAGCTCTCCAGGTTCGACTCCGAGTAACCCGGGCTTCCGAACGGAGAGAACGCCACGCGGGCGACATACTCGTACTTGTCGTTGTCGTTGGCCGCGACGGTGCGGCCGTTGCCGTTGAAGATGGCAAAGCGCCAGTCGACCATGTCGGCCACGGCGGCTGGGCCGATCTGGCCCCAGAGCTGCAGGCCGAGCTGCCGGCCCGGAACGAAGAAGGCATCCGTGATCGACCGGTCTACGAACTGCTGATTTCCGGAGGAGGTCAGCTGCTGCTGGGAGAAGGGCGCCTTGAACTGACCGATCTTGAGCTGAAACGCCTTCTTCCCGCCGGTGAAGTCGTAGTTGATGTTGGCGTCCTGCAGGATGTTCGTCCCGGTCGAGCTGACCTGAGCGACGTCGATCTGCAGCTCGTAGGTCAGCTCCTTGCTGTAGATCCAGCCGTCCCACTTCATCCGGAAACGGGGAATGCGAAACGATCCCTTGTCGGACTGCACGGCGTTGGTGTCCGGATCCTCGTACGTGTAGCGGAACTGCGCGCGGTTGACCCAGTTCATCTCGAACTTGGGGAACGTCAGGCGTAGGCCCGGCATGCGGTACTTGACGTCGAACGGCAGCTTGTAGTCGGCTACCTTGACGTCGGTGGGCGGGGCGTCGGTCTTGTTGTACTTTTTGTTGAACGACTCGACCGACGCCGCGCCGTCGAACACGACGGTCTCGCCGTTTGGCCCGTATCCCGGCCGCGTGACCGTTCCGACGGCCAGCTCCTTCGAGCCCTCCCAGGTCTTCTGGGCCTTCTCGGACGAGAACACGTAGATGCGCCCGTCGACCGTGACCTCACGGTAGTAGGAATCCTGGGCGAGTGCCGGAGCGGAGATCGCGGCAAATGCGATGGCGACAGCCATACACGCGACCCACGCCCTTCGAAATGGATGCTTCATGAGAATCGTCCTCCTCTATTGAAGGCGGAGTTTGAGTCGGGAGAGGTCAAGGCGTAGGGAAGGCCGCGTAAATTCCATTTGAAGTCGGGCCCCGCTGGAGCTTCGCGCGTTAGTCTCGTCGACGTGCCGCTCGCGCTCCTGGTTGTCGCCTTGCTTTCGGCCCCCGGAGGCGGCGAGACGTTCGTCTTCTCCTGCAAGACCGGCGCTCCCCCGCGCTCCGTGTCCTGCTCGGTGTGCGCCGTGCCCGAAGCGGCCGGCGCGGCGCTCGTTTGCGCGCCGCCCGGCGATCGCCTGGCGCTTCCTCCCGGGACCTACCGACTTCGCGCGATGTCCGACGGACTCGCGCTCTCGGAGAATGTCAAGTTGACAGCACGGACCTCGGCCTCGGCACGAGCCCGGCCCGTTTCCCTGTCGCTTTCGCCCGGCGGGCGCGTCGCGATCGGAAACACGGACGGCGCGGCCGTAGTCGAAGTGCTCGCGCTCGACGGCGGCCGGCAAGAACGGTTGATTCCGGGTCGGGATGCGGAAGCGCGGCTTCCGGTCGGGCGCGCGCTGGCTCTCTCGTTTGCTACCGCCGGATCCCTGGCAGGCGTGGCCCGCCCCATCGAGGTTTCTCCGGCGACCGAGCCGGCGGTCCCGATCTTTGCCGCGCCAGAACCCAGCGCCGGCCACGTCGTGGTCCGCTTCGCCTACCCCGCGGACGCGGAGAGCGCGGTGTCCCGCGACGCTCGAGTCGTTCTGACGGGATCCGCGGGCCGCTACGAGCCAGCGGTCGTCTCCAACGCGGCCGGCGTCTATCACCACTCGGTCTTTTACGACGTGCCCGCCGGCCGCTATACCGTCGAGATCGAGTCGAAACTCTGGACGGGGGCGCCATCGGAGATGGACATGCGTGCGGGGGAACTCGTGCTCCGTGAGTTACCCCGGCCCGTGCCGCGCCCGACGCTCTCGGTCGAGCTCGGAGTCGATCCCGCCTTCGAGGTCGAGAAGCGCCGCGTCGCTTTGTACTGTTGCGAGCCCGGGGAATGGGCCGCAGCGGGGCGGATGGATCCCGTCCGCTGCCCTCGCGTCGGCACCACAGACGACACCGACCGCGCGGTTTTTCCGGCACTCGACGCTCGCTGGCACGTCCTCGAGGTCGGCGTCGGGCGCCGTTTCCTTCGCCGCGCCGTCGACTTGCGGCCTGCCAAAGACTCGGTCGAGAAGATCCCCCTCGCACCGACCACTGTTCGCGGCCGCGTTTCACGCTCTCGCCGTGGCGTCTCGGCCGACCTGGTGTTCGAGAACCTCGACGACCGCGATAGCTCCGTCGCGTCGCTCGCCGACGAGAACGGCGTCTTTGCGGCCTCTCTCTGGCCACAGGGGGCCTGGCGCGTCCGGGTGACGCCGCAGCGAGCCGACCCGGCAGACGCGCCCGTCTTCCCGGTCGACGCGCCGCGTCCCGGCCTTCTCGAGCGGCACTTCGATCTGCCGCCCACGGAGCTCTCCGTGAGGGTCCTCGACGAGAAGACCAGGGAGCCGATCCCGGGCGCCGCCCTCGCGTTCCTCTCGTTCGGAACGGCGCGATTCCGCGCGACGAACTCGCTCGGCGAAGTTCGGCTCGCCGCGCTCTCGCCGGGGCACCTGGAGATCACGGCGGAGGCGGACGGGTACCGCAGCGGCCAGGCGGCGGTCGAGATCGAGGACTCGAGCGCGCTTCAGCCCTTCGAGATCGCGCTGTCGCCCTTCGAGAGCGAGAACACCTTCGCCGCGCTCCTCCCCTCGGGAATGCCGGCGTCGGGGGCGCGGGTCTTCGTGGGCGCCGCCGGGTCCGGCACCGAGCGGGAGCGCGTCAGCTGTGACGACGATGGGATCTGCCGGCTCGCGGAGCGCCCCGCCGCGGGCGACATCCTGCTCGCCGCCCATCCCGACGCGGGCATCACGACGCTTCTGGCGGCCGATGCCCTCGCCTCGCGCCGCGTCGTCCTCCGTCCCTCCGGCGGAATCCTGCGGGTACGGCCGATCCGGGGGGAGGCGTCGAAGGATGCCCTGCTCCAGATCAGCGTGACGGCGGGAGGCGTCACGCTCGCGCCGGTCTGGTTGGACAACCTGGCGTTCGCCATCGGTCGCCCCGCGCGCTCGGCGGTGTTCCCCGGTGCGCGCTCGGGCTTTTTTCTGACGGGGCTTCCCGCCGGGCCGGCCATCGTGACGATCTCGGCGGCGCCGCGGGAGGAGACGGGCGCCTTCGGTCCCCCTGCGGTCGTCGCCGGAGCGATCGCGGTGGAGCTGCCGCTGTCGGAAGCGATCGAGATCGAGCTGCCGTAGCCGCCCAAAAAAAAAGGGCCCCGATTGCTCGGGGCGTTGGAAGGACCGTGCGATGCGTGGGTGCCAGAATCGCGCCGCGTCGTTAAGACGGTGCCGAATCTTCGTCAAATGCTCGTAAGAAGCGCTTCACTCAGTTATCACCCGAGCTTCACGGGCGCCCGACCCCTCTCGGCGCAAGCTTCGCGTTCTTCCGAGGAGGATGCATGGTTCCCATCGAAGCGACGAACGACACAGCGCCCGAGCCCAAGCGGCTCTACCGGCTCGTTGAGCCCTCGTACACCAATCTCCCCGACCGCGAGGGCACGGAGCTCTACCTCGCGATCCTCGAGCGCACGCGCGAACGGTTCGGGCAAGAATGCGGCATCGTCGCCGGCGCCGTGGCCCGCCGCGAGGGGCCCGTCTGGCGCTCTGTCGGGGGAACCGAGCCCGA
>JBKJWL010000013.1:0-3290 GCA_046716885.1 Thermoanaerobaculia bacterium
AGATGATCGTGTTCCCGTCGGGGGCAAAGCGCGCGCTCTGGACCGGCCCGCGGCGGAAGGTGAGTCTGTGGAAGGCCGGAGGGGATTCGGGGCCCGTCCTCCAAATCAGCCGGCCGGCGAAGAGCCCGATCGCGAGGGCAGCGAGGAGGGCAGCCCCCACGAGGCGCGAGGGAAGCCGGGCATGGATGCGCGACTTCGAAGGCTCGAGCCGGGGCGTGGAGAGACCGGAGAGCGCCTCAAGATCGAAGGCGACGTCGTGCGCGGAGTGGAAGCGCTGCTCAGGGCTCTTCTCGAGGCAGTGGCGGACGATGCGCTCGAGGCCGGGCGGGATGTTCTGGCTGGTGACGGAGAGATCCGGCGGATCCTCCTTCAGGATCGCCGACATCGTGTCCGCGGCCGAATCGCCGTGGAATGCGCGCTTTCCCGAGAGCATCTCGTAGAGGATCGCGCCGAAGGAGAAGATGTCGGAGCGCGCGTCGGCGGGCTTGCCGCGCACCTGTTCGGGCGACATGTAGCCGAGCGTGCCCATGACCACGCCGGGCTCCGTGCCGGCGGCCGCGGTCGGAAGGTTGGTGGCCTGGCCCCGCTCCTCGGTGTGCGTGAGCTTGGCGAGGCCGAAGTCGAGGATCTTCACGCGGCCGTCGTTGGTCACGAAGACGTTCTCGGGCTTGAGGTCCCTGTGGACGATGCCCTTCTCGTGCGCCGCCGCCAGACCGTGGACGATCTGGAGGGAGTAGTCGATGGTCTTGCGCTGCGGGAGACGCCCGCCCGAGAGGACCGAGCGCAGAGTCTCGCCTTCGAGCAGCTCCTGGACGACGTACGGCGCGTCCTCGTGGGTCCCGATGTCGTGAACGGCCGTGATGTTGGGATGGTTCAGGAGGCCGGCGGCCCGGGCCTCCTGCTCGAAGCGGCGCAGCCGGTCGGCGTCGGCGGAGAACGATGCGGGCAAAACCTTGATTGCGACCTCGCGCCCGAGGCGCGGGTCCTTCGCCCGGTACACCTCCCCCATCCCTCCGGCCCCGATCTGGCCGAGGATCTCGTAGGGTCCGAGGCGGGCGCCGGCGGTAAGTGTCATGGCTTCTTGAGAATTGCGGTCCAATGGACGAGCACGTTGATCGGCTCTTCCTTCGACGAGATCTGCTGGTTGACGAGAAAGCGCTTGCCGTCAGCGAAGACGTCATACTGAGGATCGATATATTCAGGCACGGCGACCTTGACGAGCGGCGCCGCGGCTTCGGTCTGAAAGGGCGCGTCGCCTGTCACCCGTGCGCCCATCAGCATGCCGTCGGGCGCCAGGTAGTAGATCTCGCGGCCGTCGCCTCTCCAGGTGGGAGTCTGGCCGCCGCGGTTCGAGACCCTCCACGTGGCGCCGGATTCGCGGAACGGCCGGACGTAGACCTCCGAGGCGCCCGAGACATCCGATGTGTATGCCACCCACCGGCCGTCGGGAGAGAAACGGGCATTACTTTCGTTGAAGGGTGTCGCCAGAAATGGAACCGGCTTTCGATCCCCCTCGAGAGGAAGCAGCCAGAGGTCCCGCCGGTTTTGAGGGGTGCTGACGTTGACGATGAGAGAGCGGCCGTCCGGCGCCCACGTTTCGAGGGTCTTCGCGCCTTCGCTCGCCAGAAGAAGCTCCTCGCTGCCCGGCTGGTCGGCCCGCACGATGTAGAGGTCTGCCGTGGCTACCTTGCGGGTGGAGTTGAAGACCAGTCGCGTTCCGTCCGGAGACCAGATCGGGTTCGTGTCGTCCGCCGGGTCGAGCGTCATGCGCGTGGCCACGTCTCGCGCGATGTCGATCATCCAGATGTCCCGGACGCTGCTCTCGGTCACCGCCCGCGCGATCGCCAGCCGCTGCCCGTCCTGGGAGAGGCGAGGGCTGTCCCAGGTGCCGGCCTCCGCGAGCCTGCCGATCTCGTGTCCCTGGCGATCGAACAGGACCGGCTGGCTCGTCGAGCTCGGTTGCGTGCGCCAGGAAAGCGTGCCGTCCAGGGACGCCGAAAGGGCTCGCTGGCCGCTTGCCTGCGCATTCGAAGGCAGATCCACGCCGAGAGGGGCGGCGTCTCCGTGAACCTCCAGACGGTCGGCGTCGAATGCCTGTGCGACCAGAGTGCCGCCGCGGACGAACAAGAGATATCCGGGGGACGCGTAGACGGCGAGCGAGCCTGACTGAATGATGTGCTTCACGTTGCCCGAACCCAGGTCCCCCATGAAGATTTCGCCAGGCTCCGCTCCGCCGCCTTCGGCTGCGTAGTAGAGGAAATGCCGTCCGTCCGGGAGAAAGCACGGCCAGCGATGCGTGCCCTCTTTTCGCCCTTTGTCCAGGGTCGTGGCCGGCGTGGGCTTTCCTCCCGAGGCTGAAACCCGCATCAGGGGCCCATTGAAGGTGGGGGCGAAGACGATTCGGCCGTCTGCGCCCCAGGATGCGCCGCGGGCGTCGGGCGTCGCGGGCGCGACCGTCTGGGGCGGCCCACCGGAGATCGCGATTCGCTTGAGCTCTCCGCCGGCGAAAAACCCCACCGACTTGCCGTCGGGCGACCAGAAAGGGAGCTCGGCACCTTCTGTTCCGCGCAACATTGCCGCCCTGGGATCCCCGAGCGCGCGAATCCAGAGCATCGTCGAGCCGCCCGGCTCCCGCGCTGTGAAGGCCAGCCGGCTGCCGTCTTGCGCGAGCGCGATGGTGCCCACGACCCGCTGGTTCTGCGGCGCGGCGACCTCGAAACGAATCGGCCGACCCGGGGAGGCGCCCTGGGATCGATGCCCGCTCGAAAGCAGGCTTGCCGCAATTCCCCCGGCGAGAACTCCCGCAACGCCCCACAGGAGGCCGCCCGGAATTCGGCGTGCTCGGGGGGCGAGCGCGCCAGGAACCACACTCCCGGAGCCTTCCGAAAGGGATTGAAGAGCGAACGCAATGTCGCTCGAGGACTGGAACCGTCGCTCGGGGTTCTTCTCGAGGCAGTGGCGAACGATGCGCTCGAGGCCGGGAGAAATGTTCTGGTTGGTGACGGCAAGCTCCGCCGGGTCCTCCTTCAGAATCGACGCCATCGTCTCGCCGGCCGAGTCGCCGTGAAACGCGCGCCTTCCCGAGAGCATTTCGTAGAGGACCGCGCCGAAGGCGAAAATGTCCGAGCGTGCATCGGCAAGCCTGCCCTTGACCTGCTCGGGGGACATGTAGCCGAGCGTTCCCATGACGACCCCGGGCTCGGTGGGCGTGGCCGTCGGGAGGTTCGTCGCCTGGCCGCCCGACTCGGCCTCCGTCAGCTTCGCCAGACCGAAGTCGAGGATCTTGAGGC
>JBKJWL010000014.1:0-2654 GCA_046716885.1 Thermoanaerobaculia bacterium
TACAGGCTGGGAAACACGAGGCAGGCTGCCTTTCGGTACAGCGAGGCGAGCTGTCCGGATGAGACGACTCCCAATCGCTCTACTCCTTCTGGCAGAGGGTCGAGACGCTCGAGGCCGCCGCCCGTCAGAACCAGGCGAAGGCGGGGGCGGGTCTCGCGAAGCGCTGCAAACGCCTCGAACAGGCGGGCGTGGTTCTTGTGCGGCCAAGGCCGCGCTGGGTAGAGCAGGAACGGCTCGCGCTTGGTTTCGTCTCCGGGTGTGAACAGCGAATGGTCGATCCCGTGCGGAATCACGTGGACGCACGTTGGCTCGAGCTCGAGAAGTTCGACCGCTCGGCTTCGAACGAACTCGCTCGTCACGATGACCGCCGTCGCCTCGCGCGCGGCGCGGTCATACGCGATTCGGCGGAACGATCGCCGTGCGGGCCCGAAGAAGTCCGGCAGGTCGCGATGTTGGATGTCATGGAGCGTGACCACGCTTGGCGCCTTCGTTCTTGGCACGGGGACGGTCAAGGCGTAGTGCATGACGTCAAAGTTGACCAGCTCGGAAGTGACCGCTCTCGAACGTCGCGCCAATAACGTCATGGCCAAGATGCGCGAAGGTCCGCGCCGGCCAACCCGTGCCTCCTCCACGACGATCGCAGGCAAGCCTCCAGCCGCCTCCTTGGCTCGGCCGGATACGAGCACCCGATACCCCAACGTTCCGACTTTCGCGAGCGATTGCACGAGTTGGCGCGCGTACGTCTCCGAGCCGCCGAGGTCCCCGGGCGACAACGTCAGCAAAGAGATTCCCACGCGCATGATCTCCCGATCCTACTGGGCCGGTCCTACGGCCCGGCTAGAATGCTGCGATGGCCTCTGACAGTGCTGGAAATGGCGAATCTGCAGGGACTTCGGTCGATGTAGACGAGCTGTTTCAGCGGCTTCGGGAGGAGGTGCGGCGGTCGGGGGCAGATCCCGGTGCGAAATCGGGAAGCGCGGAGGAGCGCCGCGCCGCGCGCGCCGAGGCCGAACGATTGTGGCCGGTCTCTGCCGACCGTTCGCTCCGCCTTCGACCGGGTATTCGTGGAGGTCTCGGGACTCCGGTCAAGGCACTTCTCCGCAAGCTCATGCGTTGGTACGTGGAGCCACTCGCCTACGATCAGCGCTCCTTCAACGCAGCGTTGCTTCGCCTGATCGACGACCTTCAGGAACAGGTCGACCGCCTCGAAACCGAGGTCGCAGCGCTTCGCGCCGCGTCGAAATGAGAGTTGCAGTCTGCCGGCCCCAGGTGCCCTTCGCACGGGGCGGGACCGAAGTGATGACCGAAAGACTGGTCGATGAGTTGCGCAAGAGGGAACATGAGGCCGAGCTCATCACGGTGCCCTTCAAGTGGTACCCGGGGACGCGGGTGCTCTCCCAGGCGTTTCTCTGGCGCTTGCTCGATCTCGATGAGGCCGACGGCCGGCGAATCGACATCGTCATAGCGACGAAGTTTCCGTCGTATCTCGTTCGGCATCACGACAAGCGCATTTGGCTCGTGCACCAGTTCCGCCAGGCGTACGAGCTCGATGGTACTGACCTCGGTCAATTCGACGACTCGTTCGAAGACCGCGCGCTAAGGCGGAAGATCCAAGCGCTTGATCGAGTCGCTTTCGGCGAGGCGTCGCGACTGTTCGCGATTTCGAAGAACGTTGCAGGACGCCTCGAGCGCTCGACGGGATTCCTCGCCGAGTATCTGCCGCCTCCACCTCAGGATCTCGATTATCGCTGCGACGGATACGGAGAGTTCGTCCTGTCGGTCAATCGACTCGACCGGGCGAAGCGCATCGACCTCCTGGTCGAGGCATCGGCTCTCGATCCGACCCTCCAGGTGGTCATCGCCGGCGACGGACCGGATCGGGAGCGGCTCGAAGCGCTCGCACATTTGCGGGGCCTCGACGGACGGGTTCGCTTTGCCGGTCGGGTCTCGGAGAGTGAGCTAGCCGAACTCTACGCCCGCTGCCTCGCCGTCTACTACGCGCCGATGGACGAGGACTACGGGATGGTTCCTCTCGAGGCGTTCCTCTCGGAGAAGCCCGTTCTCACGACCACGGACGCGGGCGGCCCCCTCGAGATCGTCACCGATGGGTGCACCGGGCTCGTCGTATCCCCAGACGCTGCAGAGCTGGCGCGTGCGGCCGGATGGCTCCGCGAGCATCGAGAGGATGCAGCCTCGTTCGGCCGGGCGGGACACGCAGTCGCCGCAGAGGTGACGTGGGATCGCGCCATCGGGAGGCTGCTGGCGTGATTGGCTCCCGTCACGTTCCTGCCGCGAGCGGCGTCGGCTTTCGGCGGAGCCGGGCTCTCCCCGGCGGGAGCAGGAGGCGTCCATGGGTATGAGAGTCGCGTACTTCAGCCCGATGCCCCCAGAGCGAAGCGGCATTGCCGATTACAGCGCGCTCCTTCTCCCTGCGCTCGGCGATCGGCTCGATGTCACGGTCGTGAAACGCGGTCGCAAGAAGCCCCCTCGCGGCACTGACGTCTCGCTCTACCACGTCGGGAACAACCCGGACGCCCACGCCTGGATCGTCGACGCGCTCCACAGGGAGCCCGGTGTCGTCGTCCTCCACGACTTCGTGCTTCACCACCTCGTCGCGGGTATGACGGTCGGGCGGCGCAACGGGCACGGCTACC
>JBKJWL010000015.1:0-13131 GCA_046716885.1 Thermoanaerobaculia bacterium
TCGTCGAGGAGGCGCACCGGTTGGGCCGGAAAGTGGCCGCGCACGCCCACGGCACGCAGTCGATCCACGAAGCGATCCTGGCCGGGGCCGACTCGATCGAGCACGCGAGCCTGATCGACGACGAAGGCGTGCGCCTGGCTAAGGAGCACGGAACCTTCCTGGTCATGGACATCTACAACGACGACTTCATCCTGCAGCAGGGGCTCAAGGTCGGCATGCTCCCGGAGTCGATCGAGAAGGAGAAGCTGATCGGCCAGGCCCAGCGCGATAACTTCCAACGCGCCGTCCGGGGCGGCGCCCGCATGGCGTTCGGCACCGACGGCGGCGTCTACCCGCACGGTGACAACGCGAAGCAGTTCGCCTACATGGTGCAGTACGGCATGACGCCGATGCAGGCGATCCAGGCCGCGACCGCCCATGCCGCCGAGCTGATGGGCTGGCGGGACCGGGTCGGCTCGATCGAGCCCGGCCGGTACGCGGACCTGATCGCCGTCGCGGGCGATCCGCTCGCCGACATCCGCGCGCTCGAAAAGGTCGGCTTCGTGATGAAGGGCGGCGAGGTCGTCAAGAATACGCTGCGGCCCTGAGGTGATCGCGCTATCCGACATCCGCGCCGCGGCCGAGCGGATCCGCGGCCGGGTCCACCGCACGCCCCTGCTCTCTTCGGCGTACCTCGGCGGGCGCGCGGGCGCGCGGCTCCACCAGAAGTGCGAGAACCTGCAGAAGACCGGATCCTTCAAGGCGCGGGGCGCGCTCAACAAGGTCCTGTCGCTGTCCCAGGCCGAGCGGGAGCGGGGCCTCGTCACCGTGTCGGCCGGCAACCACGCCGCGGCGGTGGCGTGGGCCGCGGGAATCGCCGGCTGCACGGCGGTCGTCGTGATGCCCGAGGGAGCGCCGGCGTCGAAGATCGAAGCCGTCCGCGGCTACGGGGCCGAGATCGTCTTCCATCCGGACCGGGCGACGCTCTTCGATCGGTTGAACCAGGTGCGCGACGCGCGCGGGTTGACGTTCGTGCACCCGTTCGACGACGCAGTGGTGCTGGCGGGTGCCGGCACGGCGGGACTCGAGATCGTCGAGGACCTTCCGGACGTCGAGATCGTCGTCGTGCCGGTCGGCGGCGGGGGATTACTCGGCGGCGTGGCCTCGGCCGTGAAGCAGTCGCTGCCTCGGGCGCGCGTCGTCGCCGTGGAGCTCGAGGCCGGACCGGCTCTCGGGCCCGCTCTGGCCGCGGGCAGGCCCGTGACGGTCGCGCGCCCCGCGACCCTCGCCGACGGGATGACGCCGCCCTTCGTGGGCGCCCTGCCCCTGGCGATCGTCCGCGAGGCAGTCGACGAGATCGTCACGGTGACGGAGGCGGAAATCGTCGAGGCCATGAGGCTTCTGCTGACGCGCGCCAAGCTCTACGTCGAGGGCTCGGGCGCCGCGGCGACGGCGGCCCTGCTGGCGGAGAAGGTCCGCATCGCGCCGGGCGCGCGCGTCGCCGCGCTCGTGTCGGGGGGCAACGTCGACCTGGACAAGATCGCCGGCCTCGCCTGATCGCCGCGCCGAGGCGACCGCCAGCTCGAACGTGAATAAGAACATCGAGCGCTATTTCGCAGCCTCGTCGGCCTGCATGATGCCAAAGGTGTTCCCCTCGGGGTCGGTGCAGTAGGCGAGCCAGCCCATGCCGGGAATCGCCAGTTTCGGCACGACGTTCCGGCCGCCCTTCGACTCGATGGCCTTCACCGACTCGTCCACGGAGGCGACGCCGACCGTGTTGACCGTCGAGGCCCCCGGATGGGGTCGGGGCAGGAGGCCGCCGTCGATGCCGGGCTCGCCGTTGCCGCCGGTCGTGATGAGCCAGTAGGGCATCGGTCCGCCGTCCCATTTCTCAAATTTCCATCCGAAGACGTCGCGGTAGAAGGCCGCGGCGCGCTCGGGGTCGTCGGCGGGGATCTCGAAGTGAATCGGGCGGGGCATGGGGGCTCCTTTCGTAATATTCGCCACAACTCATGTATTGCGGCGCGTGTCGGGTGTCGCGAGTCGACTGGCGTGATGGGATCAGACCCGCGCGAGCTGCGCCGTGCGCCACTTCTGGGTGGCGTAGCCGACGATGGCCCCGACGATCGCGCCGGGCAGCATGATCTCGATGTAGTAGTGCTTGCCATTGGGGTCCGGCATCGCCGCGACGAGGAACGCGAGCAACAGCCCGACTCCGACACCGAAAAGGATCCCGAGGGGCAGGGAGTTCACCTTCCTCGCGAAGAAGCCGATCGAGACCCCGGCAATGAGGCCCTTGATCGTCGAGCCGATGACGATCTCCACGAGCTGGTTGCGCACCTCCGGCGTGAAGTAGGCCGTCAGCCCGTCGAAGATTCCGAGGATCCCTCCCAGCAGGAGCCCGAAAATTGGTTTACTCATCGTTCCTCCACTCTTCTATTCAACGGAACCCCGGAATCGTTTAGCTCCGGCCAAACAGAATCAGCAGGGTCCGCATCAGGAGATAGGCGGCCACGAGGAGGACGGGCGTCCGGTAGCGCGCGAAAATGCGCGCCGCCCGTTCCCAGGGCCGCTCGCGGTAGGCCCGGACGTGCTCGCCGCGGAGAAACCTCCCGACCTCCGAGGCGAGCTCCTCTGCCGAGGCGTAACGCCCGTCGGGCTCCGCGGCCATGGCCTTCGCGGCGATCGCCTCGAGCGGCCGGGGGATGGAAGCGTCGACCCGGCGCGCCGAAACCGGAGGGGCCGCGCCGCCTCCCCGGGAGCGGCGCTCGGCGGCCCCGCCTTCGAAGGGCGGACGGTGCGTCAGAAGGTAATAGAGGATGCCCCCCAGAGCGTACACGTCGGCCCGCGGGCCGATGCGGTCGGCGCGGGCCTCGGCCTGTTCGGGAGCCATGTAGGACAGCGTCCCGACGACGGTCCCCTCCGCCGTCTGCGAGGGGCTCGCCTCCCTTGCGCCGCCCGGGATTTTCTCCGCGGCCGCGTCGAGGATCTTCGCGACGCCCCAGTCCATCACGAGGACCTCGCCGAAGCTCCCGACCATCACGTTCTCCGGCTTCAGGTCCCGATGCACGACGCCCTGCGCATGGGCGAACGCCACGGCCTCGCAGATCCGCTGGAAAATCCGCAAGCGGTCCGGAAGCGTCGCGCGCGCGGTGAGAGCGTCGAGGCGCTCTCCCTCGACCCGCTTCATGGCGTAGAAGATTCGACCGTCCGGCAGCGCGCCCGCGTCGTGCACCGGCACGATGCTCGGGTGCTCGAGGCGCGCGATGATCCTTGCCTCGCGGAGCATCCGATCCGCCGCCTCCGAGTCGGCGGTGCCGGTGGCGACGACCTTGAGGGCCACCTTGCGGCCGAGGACCGTGTCTTCGGCCAGGTACACCGAGCCCATCCCTCCGCGCCCGAGCTCCTCGAGGAGGCGATACTTCGTGTCGGCGAGGTCCGGCCACTCCGCCACCCGGCGCAGATGCGCGACCGTCCGGTCCGGAAGCCACCTCACTCGGAAACCCCCAGCAGGGTCCTTGCCTCATCGCGAAACTCCCGGTCGCTCGACGTGATCTCGCGGAGCTTTTCGAGAACGATGCGCCGGAACTCGCGCCGCGCGAACGCGAGAAAGTTGGTCACCTGGGTCGACGGGATGTGGAACTCCTCCGCCAGAGCGGCGTACGTGAGCGGCTGGTCGGGATCGCTCTCGAGCTCGTAACGCTCGAAGATCCGGTACGGGAGGTCGCGGCCTCGCTGCTCACACTCCTCCCGGAGCCTCTCGACCGCGAGGCCGAAGAGGCTCCGCACGAACTCGTCGTGAAAGTACTGCTCGGTGGTCTGTTCGGAACGGGGCGTCGCGCGAGAGAGCTCGCCCTCGGCGCCCTCGAAGTCGAGTGAGAGCATCGGGGCGCCCGGCGAGCGCTTGAGGCGGGACGCCGCCTTCTTCTCGTTGGCCACGAACCGGTCGAGGCAGATCCGCAGGTAGGTCCGGAAGCTTCCCTTGTCCGGATCGTAGCCGGCGAAGAAGTCCTTTTCGATCGCGCGCGTGAAGAACCCCTGCGTCAGGTCCTCCGCGTCGGCGTTGGACTCTCCGAAGCGGATTCGGAGGTACTTGTAGGCCGGCTTCCAGTACGTGTCGATGAGGATCGAGAGGCCCCGCTCGCGCTCGAGCACGTTCTCGCTCTGCGCGGCGAGGACCGCGGAGTGGCGCGTGGCGGGAAACCGCCCGCCGCCGGATCCGGGAAGACTCGTGTCGTCGGCCATGAGCGGGTATATGGTACGGGGGTGACCCCCGACGCGACAGCCGTGGCGGCCGCAAATCTCTCTTTTTATCGGGCCCTGGAGGCCCGGAACCTCGAGAACATGGCGCAGGTGTGGCTCAGGGACGACTCCGCCAGCTGCGTCCACCCCGGCTGGCACCGGCTCGACGGCTGGGAAGAGATCGAGCGCTCGTGGGAGAACATCTTCAGCAACTCCCGGCCCTGGTCGGTGACCTGCGAGGACGAGCGGATCGCCGTCGCCGGAGACCTGGCCTGGGTCACCTGCGTCGAAGTCCTCGTTCCCTTCGGAGCGGGCGAGGAAGAGGACGCGGCGCGCATGCAGGCGACCAATCTCTTCGGACGCGTCGACGGGCAGTGGCGGCTCATCCACCACCACGCCTCGCAGTTGCCGGCTGACCAGGACACAGACGACCAGCCGGTCAACTGAGAAGCCCGTTACAGCCCCAGCCCCTTCGTCGCCTTCCGGGCGACAGAACGGCGGAACCACTCGAAGCGGCCGAGCCACTTGCCGGGAGTCCCCAGCGCCTGCGCGGCCCAGCGGGGGAAGTCGAATCGGTCGCGCTGCTCGACGATGCGGCCGTCCACGAAGCGCAGCTCTGAGAGGATGACGTTGACGACGGGGCGGCGCCCGCCGAAAAGGTAGCGCGCGGTCCACTCGACCGAGCCGCGGTCGTGGGCAGCCTGCGCGATCGTGTAGGAAACCGAGAAGTCCCTGGCCCGCCCGAGCAGGCTCGTCCACATGCGGCCGATCTCGTCGCCGCGCAGACGAAAGACCGGATCCTCGAAGCTCGCGTCGGGCGCGTACATCGCGGCCATCGTGGCCGCATCCCGCCGCGCCAGGGCGTCGTAAAACCGCGCCAGCGCTTCCCGCGTCTCGCCCGCCGTCATATTTGACGATCGCCATTATGGTCTGATATCTCCCGCTGGAGGTGTTGGTGGCCGATCGTTGGTACTCCCCGGTCGGGGACGAGCGCCCTGGCCCGGTCGAGAAGGACGAGCTCCTGCGGATAATCGACGAGATCGCCGCGGAGAAGAAGAAGGCCGCCGCGGCATGAGGGCGATCCGTGTCCACGCGTTCGGCGGCCCGGAGGTCCTGCGCTACGAGGAGGTCCCGGACCCCGAGCCGCGCGCCGGCGAGGCGGTCGTGCGTGTGGAAGCGGCTGGGGTCAACTTCATCGACGTCTACCACCGCTCCGGCCTCTACAAGGCGCCGCTTCCCCTGACGCTGGGACAGGAGGGCGCGGGTACCGTCGAGCTCGTCGGGCAGGACGTCGAGGAGCTCGCCCCCGGTGACCGCGTCGCGTGGGCCGGAGTCTTCGGCGCGTACGCCGAGAAGGCGGCTGTGCCCGCAGCGCGGCTCGTCAGGATCCCCGACGGCGTGACGACACGCCAGGCCGCCGCGGCGATGCTCCAGGGAATGACGGCGCACTACCTGGCCTGCTCGACGTACCCGTTGAGGCCCGGCGACACCTGCCTCGTGCACGCGGCCGCGGGGGGCGTGGGCCTGCTGCTCGTCCAGATCGCGAAGCGGCGCGGCGCGACGGTGATCGGGACAGTCTCGCACGCGGAGAAGGCGCGGCTCGCGCGCGAGGCGGGCGTCGACGCGACCATCGACTACACGAAGGAGGATTTCGAAGCGGCTGCGCTGCGCCTGACCGAAGGCAAGGGCGTGCGGGTCGTCTACGACTCCGTGGGCCGCGCCACCCTCGAGAAGAGCCTTGCGAGCCTCGCCCCGCGTGGGATGCTGGTGCTGTTCGGCCAGTCGAGCGGGGCGGTCGGACCGTTCGATCCTCAGGTGCTGGCGCAACGCGGCTCGCTCTACCTGACGCGGCCCACCCTGGCGCACTACGTCGGCTCGCGGGAGGAGCTTCTTGCGCGCGCCGGCGAGGTTCTCGGCTGGGTCCGCGACGGCACGCTCAAACTGCGGATCGAGCACGAGTTCCCACTCGCGGATGCGGCGCTGGCCCACCGGGAGCTGGAGGGGCGCCGGACAACCGGAAAGGTCCAGCTGATTCCCTGATCATTTCAGGCTCGCCGGGCTGTGCAATGATTCTCCCATCGTCACGCGCCTCTGACTCGTCTTGAGAGGAGGGGACCTTGATCCTCGTGACAGGGGCCACAGGCAAGGTTGGGCAGGAAGTCGTCCGACAGCTCTCGGCGGGCGGATCTCCGGTCCGCGCGCTGGTGCGCGATCCGGCGCGCGCCTCGCACATTCGGCTCCCCGACGTCGAGATCGCCGTGGGCGACCTCGGGAGGCCCGAGACGCTCGCTCCGGCTCTCGCCGAGGTCGACCGCGTTTTCCTCTCCTCTCCGGCCGATCCCGATCAGGTCACGCTCCAGGGCAACCTCATCGACGCCGCAAAGTCCGCCGGCGTGCGGCGGATCGTCAAGGTCTCCGTCGCAGGAGGCCCCGATTCCGGCACCCAGATCGGCCGCTGGCACTGGGCAACCGAGAAGCAGCTCGAGGCCTCCGGTATCGACTTCACGATGCTGCGGCCCACGCTCTACATGCAGCAGATGCTGGTCTACGCCGCCTCCATCGCGGGGTCGGGGACGCTCTCCGCTCCCCTGGGAGCGGGCGAAGTCGCCGCCGTCGACACGCGCGACGTCGCCGCGGTCGCCGTCTGTGCGTTGACCGAGGAGGGCCACGAGCGCAAGATCTACGACCTGACGGGGCCGGACGCGCTTTCGTTCGACGCGATGGCGGACGCGATCTCCGCCGCGATTGGGCGGAAGGTGTCGTACATCCATGTGCCTCCCGAGTACGCGAAGAAGCAGATGCTCGCCTCGGGCGTGCCGCGTTGGCTCGCCGACGACATGCTCATCCTGTTCGCGTCGTTTCGGGAAGGCTACGGCGCGGTGATCTCCGACACCGTGCAGCGGGTGACGAAGCAGAGGCCGCGCACCTTTCAGCAATTCGCACGCGACCACGCGAGCTCCTTCCTCGAAGGGAAGGCGGGCGCACCGCGCACGATGTGAGCGCTACTCTCGCGAAAGGAGGCCGCGAGCGGTCGTGGCGCAACGCGCTGGCGCTGGCGGCGGCGCTCATTCTGGTGGCGTACGGCTTCCGTCGGCTTCCCCGGTGGTCCGAGCTCTTCCGCCTTCCTCGCACGCCCCTGGACCACAGCCGAATTCACGACTCCGCGGCGCAGTACAGGCTCCTTCTCGAGGCCGCGCCCGTCGTGCCGCCAGGCGCGACCGTCGTGATGCGAGGGGCGCAGGCGGACCCCAGACAGGACGCCTTCCTTCATTGGTTTGCGGTCGCCCTCCTCCCCGGGCGCCGCGTGCTGCCGGCAGCGGTCCACGGCGCCCCTCTCTCCCCGAGCGACGAGCCCGGCGCCGAGTACGTCGTGATTCTCGGTCCACTTCGGGAATCCGTTTCCGGCGACCTGATCGCCGCTACGCCGGACGGGACGATCTGGCGCACGAGGCGACGGTGAGACCCGGGCTGTACTGGCTCGCCTCTTTCCTGGTCTTTCCGCTCGTAGGGTCTCTGGTGTCCTTTGCGCGACCCTACCGTGCTCTCCCTCTCTCCTCGCGCCTGGCACTCGGGGCGGGGGTGGGCGCCTTCATCCTCTCCACGTTGATGACGATCTTCTCGCTCGCCGGAGTTCGGTGGAGCGTTCCTTCCCTGATTGGCGGTGCCGTTCTTGTCTGTGCGGCGATCGGCAGGAGGCTCTCTCGGGATTCTGGCGGCGAAGACCGAGGCGTCTCCGCCGCCCCGGGCGCCTATCGCGTGGTGGGAGCCCTGCTCATGGCAGCCACCGTAGCGAATGCGACGCTGGCGACAGTTGCCGGCGGGGCCACCTCCGCGGATCTGATTACCTTCTGGGGTCCGAAGGCGCAGGCCTTCGCGGCGGCAAGGACGATCGACGCCGCCTTCCTGAGTGACCCCCTGCTCGGCTACCTGCATCCGTCTTATCCTCCGCTCGTAACGAACGTGTTCGCCTTTGCATCCCTGGTGGCGGGAAGGTTCGCATGGGGCGCCGCGACCGCGACCTTTCCCTTACTGCTCGCGGCTCTTGCCGTTGGATTGTGGGGCCTGCTCCGCAGGAGCATGTCGGCGGCCTCGGCGAGCACGGTGAGCGCCCTCGTCGTCTGCGGGCTCGGCCTCGTGGGCACTGAAGTCAACATCGCAGGTAACGGCGAGATGCCGTTGCTGTTCTACGAGACGCTCGCGATGGCACTCCTCGTCGGCGCCGATGCGACGAATCCCTCGACACAGCTGCTCGCGGGACTTCTCCTCGGCGGCGCCGCCTCTGCGAAGATCGAAGGGCTGCCGTTCGTTCTCGCCGCGGCTGGGCTCTTTGTTTGGTCACGCTCGCAGAGCGGCCAACGATGGCGGGTCTGTGTTCGGCTTCTGGGCCCGACCACGGTGGCGATCGGTGCCTGGCTTGCCTACGGCGCCCTCAAGGGTGTGTTTCGGGGATACGACGGATACGGCAGCCTCCTGAAGCTTTACCCCGAGGCGTTGCCGACGATCACGGAATCTGTCGCGTACTCACTCTGGCTGATCGCCTACGGGATGCCCTTTCTGTTCCCCCTCGTTTACCTCGCTTTGCGGCCGCGGCCATGGCGTCCAGCGTTGTTGCCGATCGGCGTGGCCGTCACACTCGCGTGCTTCTACGTCTTTACGTATCTCCACGTGCCCGACCCGGCAGAGTGGATTAGCTGGTCTGCGGCGCGGATTTTTTCCCCGCTGATCCCTCTACTCGCCCTCGCCGGCGGCATCGGCTCGCGTGACCCCGGCAGATTCGAGGGCTCGAGCGAGGTTGAGGGGCACGGCTGACAAAGCGGCGACCGATCCGCTCATGGCTCGTCATCCTGCGCTGACGCGTCCTGGAGGATCGTCCAGATCCGATCCACCCAGGCTCGGTGCTCCGGCTTCATCAGAACCGAGCGCAGGCACGTGACGCGCTCGGCCTCGAGGCCGAAGAAGGATCCCGGCAGCTCGGCCAAGGCGAGATGGAGATGGCGGCGCGCGGCCTCGGCGAAGATGAGGCGGGCGCGCGCCGAAGAGTCCGCCGGGCTCTGCCCGCGCGCGAGCCAGACGACGATGTCGAGCTCCGGCTCGAATCCCGCTGCGAATCGGGTACCGCCCGCGATCTTCGCGTGCAGCGCGAGCGCTGCGGACCGGCAGTCGGAGAGTCCGCGCGCGAACTCCCCGTCTCGCGAGAGCGGCAGAAGACGCTGCGTGGCCCAGAGCGCGACGGCTGAGGCTCCCGGCCGCGAGCACTCCAGGCTGATCTCGCCCAGGTGGAGCTCCGCGGAGCTGAAGTACGTAAAGGGCGAGTCGTGCTTGTAGAGGCGTCTCACGGCCGGGTCGCGGAACAGCACGCATCCGCAGCCGTAGGGCTGCAGGCCGTGCTTGTGCGGGTCGATGACGATCGAGTCGGCCTCGCCGGCGCGGTCGAAGGCGGCGCGGGCGCCGGAGGCGAGGTTGTCGGCCAGGCCGAAGTAGCCGCCGTACGCGGCGTCGACGTGCAGCCGGAAGCCGTGGCGCTCCTTGAGCTCCAGGATCTCCGGGAGCGGATCCACTGAGCCCGTGGCCGTCGTTCCCAGCGTGGCGACGACGGTGCCGACCCCGCCGCGTTGGAGCCGGTCGCGGAGTGCCCCGGCATCCATGCGGCCGCGGAGGTCGCAGGGAATCGACTCGAAGGGGAGGCCCAACACGGCGCTGATCCGCCCGTGCGTGTAGTGGGCCTGCGAAGAGGCGACGATCGTGTCGCCGGGCTTGAGCCGCCCCGCGACCCAGAGCGCCTCGAGGTTGGCCATCGTACCGCCGCCGCACAGGTGACCGAGGTGCCGCTCCCAGCCGAACATCCGGGCGATCTCCGCGACCGCCTCCTTCTCCATCTGCGAGCTCGCGCGGCCGCCGTCGAGCGCGTGGTTGTTCGGGTTGATCCACTGCGCGAGCGCGTACGCCGTGCGCGCGACCGGGTGCGGGGGCTTGAGCATCTGGCCGGCATAGAGGGGATGGAAATAGGGATAGTTGTCCCGGAGGCGGTCGGCCACCTCGGCGAGAACGGCCTCGATCCCGTTGCTCCCGGGGGGCGGCGTCGCGTCGGGGAGGAGATCGCGAAATCCGGCCTCGAGCCGATCGAGCGCGGAGCGAAGGATCTCGAGCGAAGCCTTCTCGAGCGGAGAGGGAACTGTTTGGCCCCCGAGGTTTTTGATTCTGAATGCCTCCGCTAGGCTGGAACGGCTTCCACCACGCTCACGGCTGACTCCGTGGGCACCACGCCGGCGAGGCGGAAGCCGGCCTTGCCCAACAGGGCCGCATATTCTGCCTCGGTGCGTTCCTGGCCACCCGGTATCACCAGCATGGTCATGTCCAGTATTTTTCCGGGGTGGGGCGTGTCACCGGCGGGCAGCACCATCTCGATGATCAGCAGACGCCCGTTTGACTGCATGGCCTTGCGGCAGTGGCCCAGGATGGTGAGGCACTGGTCCTCGTCCCAATCGTGGATGACGTGCGACAGGAGGTAGGCGTCGCCCCCCGCCGGAACGGTCTTGAAAAAATCTCCGGCCTCAATTCTTACCCGGTCCGCCACGCCGTGTTCCTTGAATAGTGCCGGCGCCTCACGTACCACGTGCGGCAGATCGAACAGCAGGCCGCGGGGCCTGGGATGGCGAGTGAGGATCGCCGCCAGCATGTTGCCGGTGGCTCCGCCGACGTCCACCAGGGTCCCGATACCCGAGAAGTCGTAGGCAGCGGCTACGGCTGGCGGCTCGGCACCATGAAAGCCGACCATGGCCTCGCTGAATAAAGACGCTTCCTCGGGATGCTGGGCCAGGTAGTCGAAGACGGGCACGCCAAAGGCCTTCTCGAAGCCGGTTTTGCCAGTTTCCAGGGAATACATGATTTCCCCCCAGCCGCGCCAACCCCATTCGCCGGCGAGAGCGATCAAGGTGGCGCGCGCCGAGCCGAGCCCACCGGTCCTGAGTGCCTCACCGAGCGGCGTAAGGGCGAAACGCTGCGCGTCGCGCTCGGTGAGTATGCCGAGGCTGGCGAGCGTGCGCATCAGGCGATGCAACGAGGGCGCGTGCGTGTGCGTGACGCCGGCCAGCTCGGCGGCGCTCAAGGGCCCAGCCGCGAGCTGATCCGCCAGCCCCAGCTTGGCTGCGGCGTAAACGACCCGTGACACCCAGTAGCCCATGCCCATCTGGATCAGTTGGACGTGAGGCGGTAAGTCTTCCGCCGTTTTCCGATCGTGTTCTTTCATGTCACTCTCCTCTTTTCTTTGCGGGGCGCGAGTCCGCTGCACGCGCGGGTTAAGCGGCGGCGACCACGCTTTCGGCAGCCGCATCAGATGCTCACTACCTTTCGAGAATTACGAGCCAAGAACCCACACCGGTCTGCTGCGGCGCTCCCGAGATATGCGTCACTCTCCAGCCGCCATTGAGTTCCAGCTGAAGAGCCTCAGCATTCATGCCAGCCACGATGAGAGCTTTCCGTTTCCCTGTTTGCGACTCGAGCCGGCCGACCGCGAACGACACGAGAATCAAGACGCAGAGCGCAACGACGACCCATACCTTCTTCATGGTCTCCTCCTTTGGACCCGACCTGGCATCTGCGATCTCGAGCAATCGCCCTCATGATTCTTTTCGCCGCCTAACGTGTTAGACGGCCTCCGGCACACCATCGAAGAAATCGACGATCCCGGTTTCCAGCGAATACTCGGCGCCTACGACGAGGAGTCCCGTGTTCTGAATCAGCTGCTCAAGGATTTCCGATCCATGTCGCAGATGGTTCCCTGAGACGCGTATGTTGGCCCGAACGGCCTGTCGCACCAGAGCGTCCGGGTCGTGCCGGAGCGATGTTGCCAGCAACGCTTCCACAGATGGCCGAACGCGGTCGACGATCGAGCGCAGGTTCTGCGACTGGTGGTCCGTCGGCTGCTGCAGCTCTTCCAGAGTCGCCAGGACCACCCCGCACTGGGAGTGCCCCAGAACCACGACCAGCCGGGTACCAAACCGCGCCGCGGCGAACTCGACACTGCCGACTTGAGAAGAAGCGACGATGTTTCCGGCAACACGGATGACAAACAGGTCGCCCAGGCCCTGGTCGAAGACGATCTCTGCTGGCACCCGCGAGTCGGAACATCCGAGGATGATGGCGAACGGCTCCTGACCTGCCGCCAGCTCGTCGCGGCGCGTCTGGCTCGCGAGGCTGTCGCGGCTCCGAACGTCTGAAACGAAGCGACGATTCCCCTCTCGCAGGCGTTCGAGTGCTTCTCGCGCGGAGATCATCGACCCTTCATCCTCGTCCGCCTAACGGTCGGGCGTTCAGTGGCGAGCCGGTGAACATCACAGAGTCAGCCCGAGCACGCGGTCTCCACCGGCGTGTGTGAATGTCAGCTGCGCACCGCGGTGCCGGGTTTCAGCCTCTCTTCCCTTGTGGCATGGCGCACATCAAGCGCCTCGTTGCTGCCAGCCCGGGTTGGTTACATCACGCGGATCGAAGTGGTTGATCTGCTCGACGATCTTGCCGGCCGGGTTCACTGTGAACCGGTCGGCGACGCGGAGGCGGGCCCTTGGATTCGTCACTTCGACCTCGGCCTCGGCCACGACCGCTGTCAGGTCATCGTTGAAGTAGAGATCCAAGACCTCGACCCTTCCCAGAATTGGCGGGAGCGGCGGCCACCAGACAGTCCGGAGCTTCTCCTTGCCAACCAGGGGACTGTGGATTCCGCCCGGTGCAAGAGGGGTGCGCAGCGACACGTTGTCGTCATAGGGAATGATGTCGAAGTCCTTTTTGGTCAAGGCCTCAAAGTACTTGCTGACGGCTTGCTTGAGCTGGGCCTTGCGTTGCTCTCGAGACATGGGTTCCTCCTTCGTGTCAGGTGCGTCCCGCCATCCTACGGTAATGATCTTTTGCCATTCACCT
>JBKJWL010000016.1:0-3742 GCA_046716885.1 Thermoanaerobaculia bacterium
GAAAGCACTCTCTAGGGCGAACGGCTCGTCAAGAGTCCGCCTTCTACTTGCACTCCGGGTGACCGCAGCCGCACTTTCCGTTCGTCATCTTACTTTGGGAACAGGAATCTGAGCAGTTGCCATTTGCTTTATCCGTCTGACACTTACATGCCGAATGCTTGCATCGAGATTTGTCAGCCATTTTGATCCTCCTGTCTCCCAACCGGTGCAAGAAAGACGCCATGACCGCAATCGCTTCCGAACGAGGGTCTCTACTCCATCGCAGCGAGCATCCGCCGGACCGCGCTCACGCCGCGCGTTCGTCTCGAAAACGCAGCACGTCGAACTGACGATAGAACAGATAGACCAAGTACAGGGCAAGGGCGTTGAGGAGGTGCCAGACGCCGTGACCCGAGATCCAGTGGTTCCCAGGGCTGCAGAGCACTCTCGCCTTGTCCAGCCACCAGAAGGCGAATGCGACGAGGAACACGATCCAGTAGCAGCCCAGCCAGCGGTACCGCACTGGCGTGGCGCTCCCTCGCTGCCGGAAGTAGAGGAGGGCCTCGATGAAGACGCAGCAGAACATCCCTTCGAGGAAGTACACCCATCCGGCATACGCATCATTGAAGAGCATGACTACGAGCGGGGCCGCAGCACTGAGGCAAAAGAGAAGTCGTATTGCGCGCCGCCCCAACAGGAGCCAGCGGCGCACGTTCACGGCCAGCATGTACGACGCCCCCAGATACATCCCGCCGTAGTCGAAGATTCTCCCGATGAACGTTTCGGAGGCGTGGAAGAACACCGACCCGACTCCGGTCGCAAGAGCGATCAGTGCGAGTCCTCGGAGATGTTCGAGCCGCTCTCTTCGGGCAGCGCGCCAGATCCAGAGACCGACGAGAAGAAAGCCGACGTTCGTCCAGGTATTACCGGGCTGTCGGATCCACGCGCAGAGCGACTCCTCGCAGAACTCGGCCGGCCGGAAGACGAGGTTCTCCCAGGGGCACGAGGAGCTCACGTTCTCATCTCCGCATCGCCTGCCTCAGCAGAACATCGTCTGGGGTTCACGATGGACACCTCGACATCCGGGCCGACGGGTAATTTGCGGCGGGGGTGCCGGCCTGCTTCCCGGCGGGAGATGGGCGTCGACTCCTTCGAGGCCGACCGGTCGCCCAGACACATGTACCGCACCGCGCCGCTCGCCGGGCTCTGAAGTCACCAGAAGGGGGCTTTTACCACGGCGGCCGTTTCGCAAGCCTCCGCGACGTCGTCGACCACTACGACCGTCTGCGGAAACTGAGCCTCACGGAACAGGAGAAGCGGGACCTGATCGAGTACCTGAAGTCGCTTTAAAGGTCCGTCCGAGTGAGCCGCCGGGCCGCGAAGGTGACGGGTAGAAAGATCCACACCAGCGTGCACAATCCCAGCAGCGCCTCTGACGCTCGCGCCCGAACGTGGGTCGGCCGAGTTGCTCTTCTCGCAACGCGTGTGACGCAGGTCATGCGCTCGATCGTTCTGCGCCGTTTCGTCGCCTTGAGCGTCTTGCACCGCCTGGGCAGGTTTCTAGCGCAGCGGCGAGCGCCCGGAATGAGTCAAACGGATCAATCTCGCGTATCGCGGTCCTGCAAGCGCGATCGGGTGGCGGCCCGGTCGCCTGTGCTCGATGATTTCGTCCGTCGAGCGGGAGATCGAGCTGTTCTGTCGCGGGATGCAGGTGTCGACGAGACCTGCACCCTGGCCGATGACGGGCGCCGGATCGCCCGCACACCCACCCTCCTGGAGCTGCGAGGTTGACCTGCGCCGATACTCGGCCGAAGCGGTCGTAGTGTCAAGATGCGGCCATGAGCAAGACGGACACGGCGGGAGCAGAACGGACCGGGTCCGGTGCCCCGGCAGGCTGGGTGAAGCTGACGGGGCTCGGCGCGCTGTCCGCGCTGTGGTCGGCCTTCCTGTGGGCCGAGCTCGTCCGGTCGCGCTCGGGCGGGGGCTCCTTCTGCGGCTTTGGCGGAAAGTTCGATTGCACCGGGGTCTGGAACGGCCCGCTCGCGTCCACGGTCCATCGGCTGAGCGGCCTGCCTATCGCCGGCTGGGGCCTTGTCTGGAGCGTCACCGCGTTCGTTCTGCCTCTGGCAGGACTGGCGCGCCTGGCCTCGAGCGAGCGGCCGGGGGCGCTGTTGTCAGCCGTTCGGCTGACGGCCGGGGCGGGCCTTCTTGCCGCCGCCGTTCTTATCGCCGGGAGCGCCGTCGCCGGCGCGATCTGTGTCGGCTGCATCGCGACCTATCTGCTCGTCGGCGCCTACGCGGCGATCGCTCTTTTGGGCTGGCGTCGAGCGGGGCTGCCCGAGGCCGGCCGCGGCGGCGCGCTCGCGCTCGGCTGCACGACCGTCGCTTTCGCGCTTCTCCTTTACCCGGGATTGCACACGCCGAAGACGAGCGGCGAAGCGGGGCGGCGGGCGGTGACCGAGGCGGCCGGCCTCACCGAAGAAGCACCCGTGCCGGCTCCGAGTCGCGTGGGGACCGGGGATTCGGGGAAGGACAAAGCGCTTGCGGACCTGGTCGCCACGCTGGATCCGGCTGGCAAGCAGATGCTCGCGGATTCGCTGGCGATCTATCGCCAGTCTCCGCCGGCGATCCTTCCGGCGCCGCGCGCGCTCGTGGGCTCGCCGATGGCGCCGATCCGGATCACGGAGTTCACCGACATCCTCTGCGACCATTGCGCGGGACTCTACGAGACGCTTCGGACTCTTCGCGCGCACTCGGCGCCGGGGAGCTTTAGCGTCGACGCCCGGCAGTTTCCGCTCGACGGCCGGTGCAACCCGAAGCTCGATCCGGGAAAGGGCGACGACGTGCGGTGCGTGGCGGCGGCGGCACGGATCTGCATGGAGTCCTCGGGCCGGGAGCCCGCTTTCGCCGGAGCGCTCTTCGCGCGGCAGCAGGGCCTGACCCGGAACGCTGTCTTCGAGATCGCCGTGCCCTACATGCCCCGCAAAACGCTCGCGGCCTGCCTCGCGTCGCCCGCGACGCGTGCGGCCCTCGACCAGGACCTCGCGGCCGCGGCGCAGTTCGATTCGGACGGGACGCCGATCGTCGCCATCAACGGGCGCCGCGGCACGAGCTTCGGCCCGTTCCTCTACGCGATGATCCTGACCCGCGGAAACCCGGAGCACCGGACCTTCGACGCGCTGCCGGCGGGCGATCCGGGGGCCCACCTGCACTGACGCCCCGCGTGTCGGCGGCGTGGATGACGCCGATCATGCGCTCGATCGTTCTGCGCCGTTGCGTCGTCTTGAGCGTCTTGCACCGCCGGGGCAGGTTTCTCGCGCAGCGGCGAGCTGCTTCCGGAATGAGTCAAACGCATCAATCTCGCGGCATCGCGGTCCTGCTGATCTGCGTCATGCGCGATCGGGTGGCGGCCCGGTAGTCTGTGCTCGATGATTTCGTCCGTCGAGCTGGAGATCGAGCTGTTCTGTCGCGGGATGCAGGTCGACGAGACCTGCTCCCTGGCCGATGACGGGCGCCGGATCGGCCGCACACCCACCCTCCTGGAGTTGCGAGGTTGACCTGCGCCGATACTCGGCCGAAGCGGGCGTAGTGTCAGGATGCGGCCATGAGCAAGACGGACACGGCGGGAGCAGAACGGACCGGCTCCGGTGCCCCGGCAGGCTGGGTGAAGCTGACGGGGCTCGGCGCGCTGTCCGCGCTCTGGTCGGCCTTCCTGTGGGCCGAGCTCGTCCGGTCGCGCTCGGGCGGGGGCTCCTTCTGCGGC
>JBKJWL010000017.1:0-10009 GCA_046716885.1 Thermoanaerobaculia bacterium
GTTCAGGGTCCGCAGCGCGCGGTACACGTCGAAGGGGTCGAGCTCCAGCGGCGCCGTCCAGCGCTGCGAGATCACCGCCTGGTAGACCTCGCCGGCCGCGATGGCTTCCCGCGTTTGTGCGACGGCGGAGAGAAAGTGCTCCTTCGAAGTCAGAGGCTCGAACCGGGCGCCGGTTCCTGCGGTTCGGCCCGCGGGCCGCGGCGGCCCGAAAACGAGCTTCTCCAGCCGGTCGAGCCTGGCAATCGCGCGGTCGACCTCAGGCTCGGCCGATCCGTCGCCCGCGTCGATGGTCGTCAGCAGCAGGAGTCGCTGCCGCGGATGGTCGAAAGCCGCCACCGCGTCGAACAGCAGGAAGAGCCCGTCGGGCATCCCCGTCTCCCGCGGATGCCTGTCCGGAATCGCCTCGAAGAGCCGAACCGCGTCGTACGCCAGGTACCCGACCGCGCCGGCCGGGAGCGGCGGCAGCTCGGGGTCGGAAACGAAGGGCCCGCGCCGCACCAACCGCTGCAGGATGTCGAGGGGAGCGCCGGCGGGCGTCTCGATCTTCCCGTCGCGCTCGACCGTCGTCACGCCATCGAGCACCGTCACCCGCCCCGCCGGCTCCGCCCCCAGGAACGTGTAGCGGGCGACCGATTCTCCGCCTTCGACGCTCTCGAGCAGAAACGTCTCGCGGTCCGCGGCGCGCATCCGCTGGAAGAGCATCACCGGGGTCAAGCAATCGGAGGGAAACGTCCGCGCTACGGGAACGCGGCTGCCCGGCACCACACGCTCGAGAAACCGCCGCCGCTCCGTATCCCGGGACGTCACGAGCCCGCCCCGGTCCGCAGAATGCCGCTGACCTCCTCGAAGGAGACGCCCTCGAGCCCGAAGAGGGACGCCTGTCGGACGGCCTGCGCCGCGAGCATCCGCAGCCCGTCGATCGTCGCGCAGCCCGACGCTCGCGCCTGCCGGATGGTGGCCGTTTCCCTTCCGTCCCGTCGGTAGACGCAGTCGAACACGAGGGGCCGGTCTTCGAAGAGACGCGGGGGAATCGCCGAGGAATCCTCGTCCCTCCAGCCGACGGGGGTCGCATTCAAATAGAGATCGGCCTCGCTCGACTCAACGTCCTCCCAGGCCATCGAGTCGACCCCGAGCGCTTCAGCGACGCGATCCGCCTCGGCGTCCCGCCGCGCCGCGACCGCCACCTCGTAGCCGAGGCGCCGCGCTGCCACCACGGCCGCCCGTGCCGCGCCCCCCGCTCCGAGCACGACGGCGTTGCGGCCTTCGCCCGTGTCGTGGTCGGCCAGCGGATCGAACACGCCGTCCACGTCGGTGTTCTCCGCCCGCCAGCCTCGGCGGGCCGAGACGAGCGTGTTCGCCGCGCCGGTCAACACGACGTCCTCGGAAGGCCGCCCCGCGCGTGCAGCGGCGACCTTCCACGGCTGCGTGACGGCGAGGGCCCGGAGAGGCGGCGAGAAGACGATCGTGTGCGGGCTCTCGCGGTCGAAGTCGGAGACCGGCAGAGGTACGTAGAGGTGCGCAAGACCGCGGGCGCGAAACAAGGCGTTGTAGAGGAGCGGCGACAGCGAGCCCTTCGGGCTTCCCCCGACGATCCCGAAGAGCGCGTCGATTGCGCGCGGGCGGTCCACTTCGTAGACGTCGAGCAGATCCGCGATCGAAACCTGTCCTCCCGCGGTCTCGCGCTCGACCGGCCCGTAGACGAGCGAGGCGCCGGACAGCGCCGAGAGCACGCGCCCGGGAGGGCTCGCGGGACCCATCGGGAAGATCGAGACTGCCGGGGACTGCCCCTTCTGGAGGGAAGCGATCCGAAAGCTCGCCAGGAGATCTCCGGCGCCGGCCACCAGCTTCACGGCGCGGGACCCCGTTGCGAGCATCGCCGAGACTCGCGCCTCGAAGTCCCCGGGAAGCGCGAAGGGCGAGTGCAGCGAGACCACGACGCGCTCCCGGTCCGGGAACAGGGACCTGTCGGAGAGAAGCCCGCGCGCGTGCTCCACGTCGACGGTAGCCCCCGCCGCGTAGGCGTCGGCCGCGAGCCGCCGATACTCCTCCGCCGACCCGTCAAAACGCCCGCCCTCGTCGAGCGACCGGTACGTGACGATCACCGGCCGCGGGTCGAGGTCGAGCAGCGCCCGCGGAGGAATCGGCGCCTCGGCCAGGTCCAGCCGGTACTCGATCGCGCTCGCCCGCGCGGGCACGAGCAACACCAGCCGCCTCGCGTCCTCGAGCGTTCTCGGAGCCAGCGAGGCCACCCCGGCTGGAATCGGAAGAATTCTCTCCATAAAAGTCAAAACCCCCGAGCCCTTTCGGGCCGGGGGTCTGGATTATCGCCGTTTCTTTTCGCCCCGCCCGAACGTGTTCGGCAGGGCGTGCCTCGCCCTACCGGGTTTCCTCCCGCCACCACCCCTGACGGACCGAGCGGGTCGCATTCATCGAGCGCCGATCATCCCGCCGGAGGACGGGAACTGTCAAGACGTATCCGGCTCCGGCGTCGGTGATGTCAGGCCTTCCTCCACCTCGTTCCGGCCGGACCGTCCTCGAGCACGATGCCCCTGCCCGCGAGCTCCCCGCGAATGCGGTCCGACTCGGCGAAGTCCTTGCGCTTGCGGGCGGCGTTGCGAGCCTCGATCTGCGCCTCGATCTCGGCGGGAAGAACTTCGTCCTTGGCCGGGAGGATGCCGAGCACGCCGTCGGCCCGGCGGATCGCCGCGGCCGCGGCGCCTGCGCCTTTCGCGTCCAGCGAGCCATCGACCTGCGCGGCGTTGACGTCGCGAAGAAAAGTGAAGAGAACTCCCAGGGCCTCGGCGGTGTTGAGATCGTCGTCCAGCGCTGCCGAGAACTCGGCCGCGAACCGCTCCGCGCGCTCGGCCCCGGGGAACGCGCCGGCCGTCTCCGACCCGCCGCGGGCCGCGTCGTCGAGGCGCGCCACCGCCGACTTGATGCGCTCCACGGCCGTCGCGGCGCCCGTCAACGCGTCCCAGGTGAAGTTGAGCTTCTTCCGATACGGAACCGATAGGAGCAGGTACCGGACGGCGGCCGGGTCGTTGCGCCGGGCGAGCACGTCATCGAGGGTCAGGAAGTTGCCCTTCGACTTCGCCATCTTCTCGCCCTCCACGATCAGGTGCTCGGCGTGGAGCCACACGTCCACGAACGGCTGGCCGGTCGCGGCCTCGCTCTGCGCGATCTCGTTCTCGTGGTGCGGGAAGATGTTGTCGACGGCCCCCGTGTGGATGTCGAAGTGGGCGCCGAGGTATTTCATGCTCATCGCCGAGCACTCGACGTGCCACCCGGGCCGGCCCCGACCCCAGGGTGACGGCCATGCCGGCTCGCCGGGCTTCTGAGCCTTCCAGAGAACGAAGTCCTTCACGTCCTCTTTCTCGTATTCGTCGTCGGCCACTCGGTCGCCGCGGCGCGCCTGCGCGAGGTCGATGCCCGAGAGCTTCCCGTAGCCGGGGAAGGTCGAGATGCGGAAGTACACGGACCCTTCCGCCTCATAGGCGTGGCCTCGCGCGAGGAGCTTCGCCGTGATCTCCTGCATTTCGGGGATGTGCTCGGTCGCCCGAGGGTAGCGCTCGGCGCGCTCGAGGCCGAGCCGGTCGATGTCTCGGAAGAACGCCTCGGCGTACTTGCTCGTGAAGTCTGCGAGAGAGAGCTTCGCCTCCGCGGCGCCGGCGATCGTCTTGTCGTCGACGTCGGTCAGGTTCATGATCTGCGTGACCCGCCATCCCTTCGCCTTCAGGTGCCGCCGCAAAACGTCCTCCCAGAGAAACGTCCGCAGGTTCCCGATGTGGACGACGTTGTAGACGGTCGGCCCGCACGTATACATCCGAACGTGCCCCGGCTCGAGAGGCGTGAGCTCCACGATCCGGCGCCCGAGCGTGTTGAAGACCTCGAGGCTCACCAGAGTCCCTTCTCTTTCCGGCGCTGAATCTTTCGCCAGGTCAGCTCGCGCTTCAAGCCCCGGAGCCGATCGACGAAGAGCGTCCCGTTGAGGTGGTCCGTCTCGTGGCAGAGCGCGCGCGCCAGAAGGCCGGTACCCTCGATCTCCCGGACCACGCCCGCAGCGTCGAGAGCGCGCACGCGCACGCGCGCCGGCCGCAGCACCTTCTCGCAGAGGTCGGGCACGGAGAGGCAGCCCTCTTCCTCCTTCTGCTCGCCCGCGCTCTCGAGGACCACGGGGTTCACGAGCACGATCACGGCGCCCGGGTCGGCGCCGAGGGACAGGTCGATGACCGCCACCTTCTTGTTGACCCCGATCTGCGGCGCGGCGAGGCCTACTCCGGGTGCGGCGTGGCAGGTTTCCAGCATGTCGGCGAGGAGCCTGGAGAGGTCTTCCGCGGCGGGATCGACCTCGGCGTTTCCGTTGAGGAGGCGCGGATCGCCGTAGCGCACGATGTCGCGGATCGCCAGCGGCTACTCCGAGGCCTGACCGGTTGCGCTGGCGCGGCGAGACGCGCTGTCCTCCCCGCTCCAGCGTTTGTCTCCCTCACGTGACAGGAGGCCTGTCAACTCTGCAGGACCGCTTCCATAAGTCCTTGATTTAGAGCACATTCTTTGCAGGCCGGCAAGCCACGAAGGTGGCACGCGGATCGCACTTCGCAACAGCCGGGAGAATGAAACAAATGAACCTCAAGCGAATCGGTCTCTTGGCAGCTTCGATCGCCTTCCTTACGGCGGCGGTGGCGGCAGCGCAAACCGACCGTCGGAGCGCCTACTCGTACGTCCGCGAATCGACCGGCGAGGTCACGGTGCAGTCCGAGCTCAACGGCTCGGTTGAGGCCCGGAGGAACCTGCCGATCTCGGCCCGCGACGAGTTGCGCACGGAGGACGCCGCACGGGCGGAAATCGCCCTCGCAGACGGCAACGTCCTGCACGTGGGCGGCGGCACCCGGTTGAAATTCGCCTCTTTGAACGCACAGCAGGGATCCGACGACGAGGTCTCGGCCATTGACCTCTCGGAGGGTTCCGTCATCCTCTCCGTGGTCGGCTCGGACGACGGCTCGGTTCCCCGGGTCGACACCCGGGAGGCGAGCATCTATCCCAGCGCCGGGGCCCGGGCTCGCGTCAACGCGGATTCGCGGCGCGGCACTTCGGTCGTCGTGCGCGCCGGATCCGTCGAAGTCAAAACGCCGTCCGGCTCGTACACGGTGCGCGCCGGCAACTACCTGCTCGCGGAGGGAGACTCGGAGCCGGAAATCGCCCGGGGCAGCTTCTCGCGCGACCGGTTCGACCTGTGGGCGGGGGATCGGCTGGAGCTCACCTACGACTCGCCGCGCAACGCTTCGAGCCAGTACGTCGACGACGACTACTCGAGCGACGTGGCTTCCCTCGACGGCTACGGCGACTGGGAGTACAACTCTACGTACTCGACCAACGTCTGGCGGCCGAGGGTGTCGGCCGGCTGGTCGCCTTACTCGAACGGCAGCTGGTACTACACCAACATCGGCCTGAGCTGGTGGTCGTCGGACCCCTGGGGTTGGTATCCCCATCACTACGGCAACTGGTTCTTCGACACGGGCTGGAACAGCTGGGGCTGGTCGCCCGGCTACGTCTACTCTCCGGCCTGGGTCCACTGGGGCTACTCGGGATCGTACCTGGGCTGGTGCCCGACCGGCTGGTACGGCGGCTACTCGCCCTGGTGGAACAGCTACTACAGGGACTGGAGCTATCCGCGCGGCTCGCTGGCCTTCGCGATCAATGGGCGCTTCTCGACGCGCAATGTGGACCTGCGCGGCTGGAACTTCACCGGCGCGTCCAACGTCGGTGTGACGCGAGGCCGCATGCCGATCGTGGCCGGGACGCGCGTCGTCGACCGGCTCGGCAACGACTTTTCGGTGTCCTCCCGTCCCATCGTGCTAGCCAATCGCGGCCGCGGCGGTGTGCGTGAGGGCTTGAGTGAGCACATCCGCGAGGCGCCCCGCGTCATCGAACGCACTTCCGGACGCGACTCCCAGAGGCTGGCGCCCGTTCTCGCCCGGAAGAGCTCGCTTCCGCGCGAGACAGTGGACGCTCTCCGCGATCGCGCGGTCGTCTCGGAGCGCGGGGGGCTTTCGGGCCCCGGCGCCAGAGACCTGGCTCCGAGCGGAGCGGCGGTCGTCGAGCGCGGGTCCGGACCCGTGCGGATCGACCGATCCAAGCGGGGCGACACCGGAAGGACCGTGATCACGGATCGCAATGGACCCTCGGAGCTCTCCGAGAGGAGCCGGCCGGCGGCGCCTTCCGGAGAACGACGCGAACCAGCGGACTCGGGCCGCGCCGCCCGCCCGGAGCCGAAGGACAACTGGCGCGGAGGATCGAGCCAGGCGCCCCGCGAAGGACGCGAGGCCAAGCCGCGCGATACCTCGCGGCCGCCCGAGAGCGGCAAGCGGCCCCAGTCGGCAGCCCCGCCCTCGTCTTCCGACGGATGGCGAGGACAGCCTCCACGCAACGCTCCTTCCTCGCGAAACGCGGCCCCGCGTTCCGAGTCCCTCGAGCGCAACCGCGAGCGCGCCAGCTCGGACTGGAGATCCCGCGCCGACGTTCCTCCCGCCCAACGAGTGATCGAGGGCGCGGTGCCGCGCCGCCGGGCGCCCGAGTCGGACGCCGGAGACGCTCCCCGGTATCGTGACCGCGACTCCCGCCCCTCGAGGGACGCCGGGGACGCTCCCCGGTATCGCGAGCGCGACTCCCGCCCCTCGAGGGACGATTCGCCGCGGAGCTACGGACGTTCCGCTCCACAGCGTGAGGCTCCGCGCCGTGAGGCCCAGTCGCGCCAGGCTCCAGCCCCTCGGAGCTACGCCCCGCGAGACTCCGCGCCCCGGTACTCCGCGCCTCGCGACTACGCGCCCCGTCAGCAGGCGCCGCGCTCCAGCGAACGCGCTGCTCCGGCGCCGCGTCAGGCCCCGCCGCAAGCGGCTCCGCGATCCGCTCCCGCGCCGCGCCAGGCGCCGCCTCCTTCGCGCAACGCCCCGTCTTCGAAGTCGGGACGGCATTCCCGCCGCTCCTGACGTTCCCTGAGGTTTCCTCCTCTTCCCCACCGCGCCTTCGGGCGCGGTCTTTTTTTGGGTCGGGGGGGAGGCCCCCGGCGATAATGCGGGCTCAGTGCGCCGCGTTCTCTCGTTTCTCGGAAATGCCGGTTTCGTCTTCTACTGCACGGCGGTAGGGGTCTACCTGCTGCTGCGTCCCTGGACGGGCCGCCCGCCCCTGCCGGGTTTTCTGGGTTCCGGGTTCTTTCGCGGCTTCATCTCCGGTCTGGGGCTCCTCCATCTGGCCGCAGGGTTCGCAGACTTGCGCGTCCTCGCCCGGACGCTCAACGGCGAGCCCGGCGACCCGGTGAAGGGCGAGTGAAAGCGCTCTACGTCACCGACCGGGAGGCGATCGGCGACAGCCACTTCGGGTGCGTTCTCGCGTCGCTCGCCGGCCTGCCGTCCCTCCGGGTGGAGCTCCGGGAAAAGGGCACCGCCGACCGGGAGTCGCTGGCTTGGGCGGCGAGCGCCCGTGAGAAGCTCGGGCCCGCCGTGCCCCTGTTCATCAATCGGCGCTTCGACCTGGCCCTGGCGGCGGGAGCCGATGGCGTCCACCTCCCGGCCGACGGTCTGCCGTTTCCTCGCGTGCGCGCCGGCACGCCCAGAGGCCTCCGGATCGGCGTCTCGGTTCACTCGCTCGAAGAGGCGGAGGCGGCTATCGTGGGCGGCGCCGACATGGTCGTCCTCGGCCCGATCTTCGACACGCCCTCGAAAAGCGCCTACGGAGCCCCGCACGGGCCGGAGGTGCTCGGGGGACTCCCCCTTCTCACGGAGCACGGCGCCGAGGTCTACGCGATCGGAGGAATCGACGCGGCTCACTTGGACGAGCTCGAGCCGTACCGCGACCGAATCTCCGGAGTCGCGGCCATCCGCCTCTTCCAGGAAGCCCCCGATCCCCGGGCCGCCGCCGAGAGGATCGCCGCCCGATGAGCGGACTGCGCGACGGCATCGTCTCCGCTGCGCGCCGCATCCTGCCGGCGGTCCTGGTCCTCGGGCTCGTCGCCGGAATGGTAGCGATTCTGTCCGGGCTAAACGTCCCGCTGACGGACGCCGCCGCGAAGAAGGACTACGGCACGTTCGCGATCGGCCTCGCCGCCGGCCTCCTGGCGACGCGGATCCTCGACTTCATCGTATTCGACGTCGGATACCGCCTGCGCCGCGGGCTGCCCGCGCCGGCGCTCCTGCGGCAGATCGTGAGCATCGTCGTCTTCGGGATCCTCGCCGCCGTGCTCTTCCAGGTCGTCCTGTCGGCGAACCTCGCGACGATCTTGACGACCTCCGCCATCATCACGGCCATCGTCGGCCTCGCGCTCCAGGAGACGCTCGGCAACCTGTTCTCCGGTGTCGCGCTGGCGCTCGAACGGACCGTGCAGGTCGGCGACATGCTGCGCGCCGGCGATTCGATTGGACTCGTCGAACAGCTCTCCTGGCGGGCGATCAAGGTCCGCACGATGGAGGGGAACGCGATCCTCGTCCCCAACAGCGTCGCCAGCCGGGAGCGCCTCGAAGTCTTCCGGCGCGGAGGCGCGCCCATGGCCCGCGTCCTTCGCATCGGCCTCGAGTACGACGCGCCTCCGGCGCGGGCCCGCGCGGAGCTCGAAGCGGCCGTCCGGGACCTCCCGGGCGTCGCGGCCTTCCCCCCGCCGCAGGCCGCCCTGTACGAGTTCGGCGACTTCGCGGTCATCTACGAGCTGCGTTACTGGCTCGAGGACTACGCGCGCTACCTGGAAATCGATGGGGCGGTGCGCGAGCGGATCTGGTACGGGCTCGAGCGCGCGGGCTTCGCGTTCGCCTACCCGGTCATCCGGCAGCACCAGTACGCGGCGGGCGCGCTCCAGTTCGGGACGGCGTCCCGCGCAACGCCGGAGGCGATCGAGCGGGGTGAGCTGTTCAAGCCCCTGTCTTCCGACGAGCGGGGCCAGCTGGCCAGGGGCGCTCGCCGGCTGCGGTTCGCGGCGGGCGAGGTCGTCGTCCGCGAAGGCGATACGACCTCCTCCATGTTCCTCATCGCCGACGGGCGCGTGGCCATCTCGGTGCACGGAGAAGGCGCGGCGAGCCAAAAAGTCGCAGTGCTGGAGCCGGGGGCGGCGTTCGGCGAGATCAGTCTCTTGACGGGCGAGCCCCGCCTGGCGACCGCGCGCGCCGTGATCGAGTCCACTCTCATCGAGATCGACAAGGACACGATCGCCCCGCTCCTGCGCGCGAATCCCTCTCTCGTCGAGAAGCTGGACGCGATCATCCAGGAGCGCCGACGCCAGACCGCCGACCGCCTCGTGTCGACGCGTGACGGCGTCTCTCCCGAGGAGCCCGAATCCCTCCGGCACAAGATCGCGCGCTTCTTCGGCCTCAAGGGCCTGACCGGATGAGCTCGGGCGTCGGCCTGCTTCTCGGGCTCGACCTCACGGAGGTCGACCGGGTGGCCGGAGTCCTCGAGCGGCACGGCGAGCGCTTCCTCGCCCGCGTCTTCCTGCCTGGAGAGATCCGGCTCGCCCGGCGCCACCCCCGCGCCTTCGCGGAGCACGTCGCGGGTCGATTCGCCGCCAAGGAAGCGGCCATGAAAGCGCTCGGGCTCGGCTGGCGCGGCCTGGCTTTCCGCGAGATCGAGATCGGGCGCGACGAGCGCGGAAAACCGCTGCTCGCGTTTCACGGCAAGGCTCTCGCGCGAGCCCGTGCGCTCGAAGTGCAGTCGGCCGAGGTGACAATCACGCACGGCCGGGACATCGCCGCGGCGGTCGTGGCCCTCCTGACGAAGGCGCCCGCGCCCGTCCCCATACGCTAGACTCGCGCGCCAATGAGCGACGCCCCCGACTACAAGTCGACGCTGAACCTGCCGCGCAGCAACTTCCCGATGAAGGCTGACCTGGCGCGGCGGGAGCCCCTTCAGCTCGAGGCCTGGGAAGAGATCGGAGTCGAGCGCAAGCTCCGCGCGCAGGCGGCCGGGCGGCCGCGCTTCATTCTCCACGACGGCCCTCCTTACGCCAACGGTCACCTGCACCTCGGCCACGCGA
>JBKJWL010000018.1:0-14354 GCA_046716885.1 Thermoanaerobaculia bacterium
CAGCTCGAGGCCTGGGAAGAGATCGGAGTCGAGCGCAAGCTCCGCGCGCAGGCGGCCGGGCGGCCGCGCTTCATTCTCCACGACGGCCCTCCTTACGCCAACGGTCACCTGCACCTCGGCCACGCGATGAACAAGATCCTCAAGGACCTCGTCGTCCGCAGCCGCTCGATGCTGGGGTTCGACGCCCCCTACGTGCCGGGCTGGGACTGCCACGGCCTCCCGATCGAGAGGCAGGTCGACAAGAAGCTCGGCCCGAAGAAGAAGGACATGACCACCGTCGAGATCCGGGGCGCCTGCCGCCGGTACGCCGAGGAGTTCATCGGCATCCAGCGCGAGGAATTCCGCCGCCTGGGCGTCGGTGGCCTCTGGGACCGCCCCTACACGACGATGGACTTTGACTACGAGGCCGAAATCGCGCTCGCCTTCGGAGGCTTCTACGAGAAGAACCTCGTCTACCAGGCGCTGAAATCCGTGCGCTGGTGCTTCTCCGACCGGACGGCGCTCGCCGAGGCGGAGCTCGAGTACGAGGAACGGAGCGACCCGGCGATCTTCGTCGCGTTCCCCGCGCAGATTCCCCGCCTTGGAACCGTCGAGCTCCTCATCTGGACGACGACGCCCTGGACGATCCCGTCGAACGTCGCGATCGCCGTGCATCCCGACGAGACGTATGCGATCGTGGAGGCCGCCGGCCGCAGATTCGTCGCCGCCGGGAAACTCGCCGACGGCGTCGCGAAGGCCGCCGGCTGGACGGACTGGAAAGTGTCCCGCAGCCTCCCCGGAACGGAGCTCGCGGGCGTCCGGTATCGCCATCCGCTCCCGCCCGAGTGCCGCGGCGAGCTGACGCCCGAGGAGGAGGCCCGTTCCTTCCGGGTCGTCCTCGCCGACTACGTCACGATGGACGCGGGCACGGGTCTCGTCCACACCGCCACAGGGCACGGCGAGGACGACTTCCTGACCGGGCAACGCGAAGGGCTTCCGATTCTCTCTCCGGTCGACGAGGCCGGGCGATACACGACGGCCGGCAAGTACCGCGGCAAGAAAGTGCTGGACGCCAACCCCGAAATCGTCCAGGACCTGAAGGCCGCCGGCGCCCTGGTCGCCCACGAACCCAACTTCCGCCACGAGTACCCCCACTGTTGGCGCTGCAAAAACCCCGTCATCTTTCGCGCGACCGTGCAGTGGTTCGTGCGGCTCGACGACCCGAAAACGGATGTCCGGCAAGGCGCCCTGGCCGCGATCGAGGGCGTGAAGTGGATTCCCGCCTGGGGCGAGAAACGCATCGCCGGCATGGTGGAAAACCGGCGCGAGTGGGTCGTCTCCCGCCAGCGCCGCTGGGGCTCGCCGATCACGCTCCTCTACGCGATGCGCGACGGCGAACGCGTTGGGGTGTACCCCTGGAGCGACGCGCCAGCCGAGCAGCGCAGGTTCTTTGCGCACGTCGCGGGCATCTTTCGTGCGGAAGGCGCCGACGCCTGGTACGCACGTCCCGCGGCCGACTTCCTGCCCCCCGACGCAGACCTGCGGGGTTTCGGGCCCTCCGACTTCCAGGCCGAGACCGACATCCTGGACGTCTGGTTCGACTCGGGCGTCTCGCACATTGCAGTGCTTCGCTCGGGGCGATGGCCGGAGCTTTCCCGGCCCGACGGGGAAAAGCCCGCCGACGTCTACCTCGAGGGCCACGACCAGCATCGCGGCTGGTTCCAGTCCTCGCTGCTGACCTCGGTGGCGCTCTACGGCGATTCCCCTTATGCCGGCGTCATCACCCACGGCTTCTACCTGGACATCAGCGGCCGGAAGATGTCCAAGTCGCTCGGCAACGTCGTCGAGCCCCAGGAGCTGATCAAGAAGTATGGCGCCGACATCCTGCGGTTCTGGGTCGTCAGCCAGGACTACCGCGACGACGACCCGATCTCCGAGGAGATCCTGGCGCGCTGCGCGGACGCCTACCGGAAGGTGCGCAACACCGCGCGGTATCTGATCTCCAACCTCTACGACTTCGATCCGGACGCCGACAGCGTGCCGACCGCCCGGCTCGCGCCCCTCGACCTCTGGGCGCTGGCCCGGACGCGGGAGCTCGCGCGGCGGATCGTCGCGGCGTACGAGAGCTACGAGTTCCACCTCATCTACCATCTGCTCGTGAACTTCTGCGCGACGACTCTCTCGGCTTTTTACTGCGACATTCTCAAGGATCGGCTGTACGCCTCCGCGGCCGGCTCGCCCGAACGCCGCTCCGCGCAGACCGCCTTGAACCGGATCGCCCGCGCAATCGCGTCTCTCGCGGCGCCCGTTCTCGCGTTCACCGCCGACGAGATCTGGACCGCGCTCCCGGGAAAGAAGGAAGAATCGGTGCACCTCGCGGGTTTCGACACCCTGGACGACGTGCCCGAAGACTCCGTTCCCGAGGACGCCTGGGAAAGGCTGACGAAACTGAGAGAAGAAGCCGCGGTGATCTTGGAAGAAGCCCGCCGGGACAAGGTGATCGGGTCGTCGCTCGAAGGCGCGATTGCCCTGCGCTCCAACGACGCGCTCGAGGCCGACCGCGCCACGACGGGCACTCGAGGCCGCGGCCTTGCCGACCTCTTCATCGTCTCAGAGACCGTCGAGGGGCCGGACGCCGCGTCTGGCGAGGGTTGGCGCGGATCCCAGGCCTATGCCGGGGTCCAGATCGCCTTCCGCAAGGCGCGGGGGCGTCGCTGCGAACGGTGCTGGAAGGTGACGCCGGAAGCCGAGACCACCGGCCTTTGCGAGCGCTGCCGGGGCGTCCTCGGGGCCGTCTCGTGAAAATCACCCAGTCGCTGCGCGAGTCGACGCTCTACCGGGGCGGCTACCTCGCCGTCTCGCTCGCGGTCCTGTTCCTGGACCAGTGGACCAAGGGGATCATCACCCGCACGATGGACGTGCACCAGTCCCGGTCGATCATCCACAACCTCTTCGACCTCACCTACGTCCGCAACTCCGGCGCGGCCTTCGGGCTCTTCGCCTCCGTGGACTCTTCGATGAAGGCCATCCTCCTGAACAGCGTCGCCGTGGTGGTCTTCCTGATCGTCTCGGCGTACGCATTGCGCTCATCGCACCGGAGCGTCCGCCTCCAGGTCGGCCTGGCGCTGATCCTCGGCGGCGCCGTAGGCAACCTCCTCGACCGCGTCCGTTTCGGCTACGTCGTGGATTTCCTCGACTTCGCGATCTCGGGGCACCACTGGCCCGCGTTCAACGTCGCAGACTCGGCGATCTGCATCGGCGTCGCGCTTCTTTTCCTCGACATGCTCCGGAACGAAGAGGAGCAGGCGCCGCGCCCCGACGCCGCAGCCGGGGGATAGCTCATTTTCCCGCGTCTCGTTCACGTCGGACAGTTCTACCTCCCGACCTATGGCGTCGTCCTGGCGATCGCCTACCTGACGGGCATCTGGCTGCTCCGGCGCAAGGCGCTGCGTGAAGACCTGCCGGACCAGAAGATCCTGGATCTTTGCTTGTACATCCTCGCCTCGGCGATCCTGGGAGCCAAGCTCCTGCTGATCCTCGTCGAGTGGCGGCGTTACCTCGCCCGCCCGGCCGACCTGGTCGAGGTCCTGCGGTCGGGCGGGGTGTTCTATGGCGGGCTCATCGCCGCGACGGCGGTCGCGATCTGGTACATGCGCAGGCACGACCTCCCCGCCTGGCGAATCGCCGACATGGGAGCTCCGTCGATCGCGCTCGGCGAGGCGATCGGGCGCTGGGGGTGCTTTGCCGCGGGCTGCTGCTACGGCAAGGAGAGCCACGGGCCCCTCGCGGTGACCTTCACCGATCCGTTCGCCAACGAGGCCGTCGGGACTCCCCTGAACGTTCCGCTGCACCCGACCCAGATCTACCTCTCGGCGAGCGCCTTCCTCATCTTCCTCGTCCTGCAGTGGGCTTACCGCCGCAAGACCTTCGACGGTGAGGTCTTCTGGCTGTACGTCTTGCTCTACGCGATCACGCGCGGTGTCCTGGAGACGTGGCGCGGGGATCTCGTCCGCGGCTTCGTAATCCCCGGGATCCTCTCGACCTCGCAGTTCATCGGGCTGCTGACGGCGGCGCTCGCGGGCGGGATGCTCTTCTATCTGTCGCGCCGCAGCCGCGCAACGGCGTAACGGCGCCCATGCAGCGCCGGTTCCAGGTGGGATCCCCGTCCGCCGGAACCCGACTCGACCTCTTCCTCGCCTCCGCCTGCTCCGACCTTTCCCGCTCGCGCATCCAGAAGCTCGTCGCCGAGGGCGCCGTGCGGATCAACGGAGCGGTGCCGAAGCGTTCCCACATGGTCCGCGCCGGCGAGGAAGTCTCCGTCGACGTGCCCGCGCCGCGCGCGGTCGCGCTCGAGGCCGAGGACATCCCGCTCGCGATCCTCTACGAGGACGAGCACCTAATCGCGATCGACAAGCCGCCGGGTCTCGTCGTCCATCCGGCCCCCGGCCATCCCTCGGGCACTCTCGTCAACGCGCTACTGCACCACGTCCGGGACCTCGCCGGCATCGGCGGGAAGACGCGTCCCGGGATCGTCCACCGCCTGGACCGCGACACGTCCGGAGTCCTTCTGGTCGCCAAGACGGACCTCGCTCACCAGCTGATCTCCAGGCAGATGAGAAACCGAACGCTCCGGAAGGAGTACCTGGCGCTCGTCGGCGGAATTCCCCGGGTGCGCAAGGGCGAAGTGTCTCTCGCCGTCGGCCGCGATCCGCGCGACCGCAAGAAGATGAAGGCGTTTCGCGCCGCCGAGGGAGAGCCGCCCGCCGGTGCCCGGGACGCGCGCACGCTCTACGAGATCGAGCGCGAGTGGTTCGAGATGGGGCTCACACTCCTCCGATGCCGCCTGGTGACCGGCCGCACGCATCAGATCCGGGTACACCTCGCCGCCTCGGGCCTGCCGGTCGTCGGCGACCCGACCTACGGAAACGCCCGCTTTCCCCGCATTCGCGACGCCGCGCTCAGGGAGAGGCTCGCGGCCTTCCCGCGGCAGGCCCTGCATGCCGAACGCGTCGCCTTTCACCATCCGGCGACCCAGGAAGTCCTCGAGATCGTGGCGCCGCTTCCCCCGGACTTCGCCGCCCTCCTCGCCGCGATCGACGAAGCCGTAATTCATTAGGGTCAGGTCTGGACTTTGTCCACCCGGCCCCCCCTGGAAATGGACATAATCCAGACCTGACCCTAATGAAAGAAGTGCTGTTCGAAGGGCGCCACATGGTGTTCCTGCGGCGCGACGGCTGGGAGTACGTCGAGCACCGGACGGCGCCCGAGGCGGCCATGATCGTCGCGATCACGGCCAGGGAGGAAATCGTCCTCGCCGAAGAGTACCGGCCGCCCCTGGACGCGCCGGTCGTGTCGCTGCCAGCGGGGCTGATCGGCGACGAAGGGCCCGAGGACGCCGAAAACGCGGCGCGCCGGGAGCTGCGCGAGGAGACCGGGCACGAAGCACCCGCGCTCGAATTCCTGGCCAGGGGGCCGGGCTCGGCCGGCCAGAGCTCGGAGATGGTCTCCTTTTTCCTCGCGCGCCCCGCCGCGCGCGTCGCGGACCAAGCCGCGCACGACGTCGGCAAGATCCGGGTTCACGTCGTCCCCATCGCCGGCCTGTCGGCCTGGGCGTGCCGCCGCGAAGCGGAAGGCGCCATGATGGACCCGAAGATCTGGGCGGGCCTCTACCTCGCCCTACGCCGGTGAACGGCCCGCTCCTCGCGCAGATCCGCCGGGAGCTGCGCCGCGTTACTTCAGCGAGAGGTAGATCGTCAGGCCGTCCTTCTCGAGCGCGACGCGTTCCGGTTCGATCTTCGCCACGGTGAAGCCCTCGACCCAGGCGCCCACACCGGCGATGCGGTCGTTCAAGAGCGCGCGGGGCTCCGCCTCGGACCAGACGATCCCGCCGAGCTCGACCCTGGCGCCGTCCGGAAGCATGATCGCGCCGGCGTAGGTCTTCCCGTCGGCGAGAGCCTCCGGACGCGGCGCCGGCGGGTGCGGATCGGGCGACGCCTCCGCCGCGGCCCCGGGTGCCTGACCCGCGGGAGCGGCCGGACCCGCGGGGCGAGATTTCGCCGCGACTTGCGTCGGTGGCGTCGAGGCGGCTGGATCGGCGGCGGCGGGCGGGAGCAAGACGGGTTCGGGCGCGCGCTTCTCGACCTGCACCTCCCCCGCCGGAGGACGCGACGCCTCGGTTGCCGTCTTCCGGGTTATCCAGACGGCCGCGGCGGCAACGGCACCGAGGCCGAGCCCGATTGCCAGGAGCCTCACGAGCCGCCGGCGCCGTGCCAGTCCCGCATCCGGGAGCGGCGCGGGCACCCACGGCCGATCCGCCGGCGGCTTCGCGTCCGGTTGCCCGGCAGCCTGCGCGCGCTTCAACGCGTCGTCGATGAGGCTCATGCGATCTCCCCTTCGAGCTCCCGAATGGCCTGCCGAACCGCCCGCGACTTCAACTCGTAGGTCCCGTTGACGTAGCCGTAGAGAAGGGCCTTGTCGCATACCGCGTTCACGAGGCGCGGCACCCCGCCCGCATAGTGGTGGACACGGCGAACGGCCCACGGCGAGAACGTCGGCCGGCCGTCCGCGCCGGCCACGCGCAGCCGGTGGGCGATGTAGCGCTCGGTCTCGAAGCGGTCGAGCGGCGCCAGGTGGTAACGCACCGTGATCCGCTGCCGGAGCTGCCGTAGCCCCTTCCGGTTGAGCTTCTCCCGGAGCTCCGGCTGCCCGATCAGGACGATCTGAAGGAGCTTGCGCTGATCCGTCTCGAGGTTCGACAGCAGCCGCACCTGTTCGAGAAGCTCCTCCTCGAGGTCCTGGGCTTCGTCGATGAGCAGCACGACGTCGTTGCCGGCGGAGGCCTCCCCGAGCAGGAACTTGTTCAGCATCTCCAGGTACGCGGTGCGGTCGAGCTTGCGCGGCTCGAGACCCAGCTCGGTCAGGATCATCCGCATCAACTGGGTGGAGGTCACCATGGGGTTGAGGATCAGCGCGGTTTTGTACGAGGGTCCCAGCTCCGCCAGGATCGCGCGGCAGACGGTCGTCTTGCCCGCGCCGACCTCGCCGGTGATCTGAATGAACCCCTTGCGCTCCCGGATGCCGAAGAGAACGTGGTTGAAGGCCTCGCGGTGCTTGTCCGAGAAGAACAGAAACCGCGGGTCCGGCGTGATGTTGAAGGGCGCCTCGCGGAACCCGTAGAACTCGTTGTACATGACCGCCCGAAAGCTTAGCCCGGAAAAGAGGAAGGCCCTCCCCTCCGTCTACGGAGGAGAGGGTCGGGACGTCGCGGAGGCGGCTCTCAGGAGGCCTTGGCGATCGGCGGCCGGCAGTCCTCGCAGGGACGGTAGCCGGCTGCCGTCGCCTCGCGCTCGGAGTGGAACCGGACCTTGTTCGTGACCACCAGGGTCTCGATCCCGCCGCAGGTCGGGTAGCAGTAGTGGCGCCCCTCGGCGTTGCCCAGGTACCGGACCCCAGCGGAAGCCAGCCTCTCGAGCGTCTCGGGCTGCGCGCCCTCGGCCTTTAGGAGCGTGCGCTTGTTGCGGGGCCCGCCCAGCGAATACTGGCCGATGTGGCCGTCGCTGCGCACGACGCGGTGGCACGGGATCAGGAGCGGCACGGGGTTCTTGGCCAGCGCCGATCCCGTCGCCCGCACGGCTCCCGGACGTCCGATCTCTTTCGCGATCCAGCTATAGGGCCGGACCTCGCCGGCCGGGATCTCGAGAGCCTTCATCAGCACCGCCTGCTCGAACTCCGAGAGTCCGCGCAGGTCGAAGCGCAGCTCCGGGCGACCCTTGCCCCTGAGGTTCTCGACCAGAGCGCGCACGCTCGCCGGAGCGACCGTCATCTCGGGGTGGACGCGGCGCCCGAAGCGGCGATGGAACTCGCGCTCGAAATCGGCCGCCGACTTCGCCCGCGTCACCATCGAGATGCCGGCCTTGCTGTGGGCGATGAAGACCGGCCCGACCGGCGACTCCAGCCGCCAGTACGTGTCGGCCAGGCCGACCCTGCGCATCACCGCGGGCAGCAGCGTCGCGGGAGCCTTCTCCTGCGCAATCGACGAGAGGGCCCGCGCCAGCCTCAGCGTGTCTTTGATCGTCGTCACTTTCTCACCCCTTCCCGGCGGGACTCCGAGAGAGCCGCGCGCAAGGCATTGACTCCCCGATGGACGTTCGACTTCGTCGTTCCGACCGGCTGTCGGAGCACGCGGGCGACCTCCTCCAGGCGCAGCCCCTCGACGTAACGGAGAAGCAGCGGCGCCCGATACCGCTCCGGGAGCCCCGACACGAGCGCCTGCAGGTCGACCCGGCGGCGCGACTCCTCGTATCGGGCGTCGGGCCGCGCGGCCGGATTGTCGGCCGGCTCCCAGGCGGTCTCGGCGCCCGGCGAGAGCGGATGGTCGAGCGACACGAGTTTCAGCTTCTTTCCGCGGACCCGGTTTCGCACGACGTTCAGCGTAATCTGGTAAAGCCAGGCGCGTAGCGCCATCGCGCGAATCCGCTCCGCCGGATACGAGCCCAGGGCCCGGTACGCCTTCACGAAGGCATCCTGCGCCGCCTCTTCCGCATCCTCGCGATTCGCGGTCAGGCGGAGGGCGAAAGAGAAGAGGCGGTCCTGATAGGTCCGCACGAGATCCTCGAAGTTTCCATCGAGGTCCTCGGCCAGCCGTCCCGGAAGCGTCTGTTCCTGTGCCATTGTCGCGGCGATCCCGCCTTTCTGCTGCTCCGGCTGCCCCAGCACGAGCCGGAACGCCTCGCACCCTCCCCGTGGCCTCTGTCCATGCCCCGCTTCGGAAGCGCATCCCATCGTCATGAGCCCTCCACCGGTCCCTGAAACACGGCCGGAGGGCGAGAAGTTGCGCGGCTAGACGGTGATCGCTTTGCGCCGGCTGGCGATCGACGCGGCGATGACCGCCGCGTGGTGCCGGCTGTTCTCGATGAAGATATGACCGAGCTCCGTCCCCCCCAGCAGGGCGCCCGCCAGGTAGAGGTTCGGGACGTTCGATTCCAGAGTCTCCGGATCGTGCGCAGGCGCGCGGTTCCCCCCCTCCACCCGGATCCCGCAGCGCTCGAAGAAGCCGGAGTCCGGCTCATAACCGATGAGCGGGAAGACCGCGTCGGCCGGAACCGACTCCTCGCCCGCGGGTGTGGCCACCCGAACGCGCTCGGGCGTGATCTCCAGAACCCGGGACAGGAACAGCGCCCGGATCTTACCGGCCGCGATGCGGTTTTCTAGGTCCGGCCGGATCCAGTACTTGACCCTCTCCGAGATCGCCGCGGCGCGCACCACCAGGGTGACGCGCGCTCCGTGGCGGTAGAGATCGAGAGCGGCCTCGGCGGCCGAGTTCTTGCCCCCAACGACGACGACGTCGCGGCCGTGGAAGGGGTACCCCGAGACGTACCGCGCGTGAACGTGGGCCAGGCCGTCGCCCGGCACGCCGAGCCGCCGCGGGTTGTGGAAGAAGCCTATCGCCAGGATGGCCGCGGGCGCCTCGAACGCGAGAGCGCCGGCCCGGCGTCGAGCCTCGATGCGAAGGCCATCTCCCGGGTCGGGGCGAATGCTCACGATCTCGGTCTCCGCCGCGACGCTCACGCCGAAGCGCTCCGCCACGCCCCGGTAGTAGGCCAGCGTCTCGAGGCGGGTCGGATGCGGCTCCGGCGTCGAAAATGGGACCCCGCCGATGTCGAGGAGATCCCGGGTCGAGAACCAGCGCATCTCCTCCGGAAAATGGTAGATCGAGTCGAGGATGCCGCCCCGGTCGAAGCAGACGGCGGCGACGCCGCACCGCCCAAGCTCTACCGCGCAGGCGATGCCGGTAGGTCCCGCTCCGACGATGGCGACTGGCCCGGCCATCCCGCCATTCTATCGAGGCGTTCTACAGCGCCTGGATCCGGACCGACCCGCCGCTCGTGTGCAGGCGCAGCGTGTTGCCGCCCTTGCCGAGGCTGCCCGAGAGGCTCCCGCGCGAGATCTCGCCCTGGACGCGGAGCGGAAGATCCGTCTTGACGGCGTTGCCGGAGGCCTCGATGTTCAGGTCCGCCTCGGGATCGATCGTCACGTCGATGCCGCCACCGGAGCTCGACAGCGTGCCCCCTTGCGAGTTCCCTTTGATGAACGACGCCTCGATCCCGCCGCCGGACGTATCCGCCTCCACGCGGCCTCCGGCCTCGACGATGCGGATCCCGCCGCCCGAGGTGTCGGCGTCGATGTCCCCGGTGACCCGCTCGAGCTCGATCGAGCCGCCCGAGCTCTCCGCGTGGACCGGGCCGTCGATGGCGCTGCCGTCGATCCCGCCGCCCGAGGTCCGGACTCGCACGCGTCCCCGGATGTTGGCCAGGCCGATGCCCCCGCCCGATGTGTCCGCCTCGAGGTCGCCGAGGAGGTCGCTCACGCTGATGCCGCCGCCCGACGTGTCGAGCTTGGCTGTCCCCCGGGTCCCGGACACTGTGATCCCGCCGCCCGAGGTGTCGATCGAGAGTCGCGTTTCCGCGGGAAGCCGGATCTCGTACTGAATGGCATTGCCCGAGTTGGAGAACCAGTTGAAAGCGTGTTTCTTGCGCGCCGAGATGGCGACGGCGCCGGGCGACTCGTCGAATCGGAAAATCAGGAGGTCTTCGAGGTCCTTGTGCCTGGACGTGATCACGACGTGCGCGCCCGAATCCGGGCTGCCCGTGACGGTGACCCGGCCCATGTCGGTCTCCAGCCGAAACTCGCCGCCCGGCGGAAGCTTCAGGTTCTTCTCGATCCGCGTTTCCGCGAAGGCCGGGAGCGCAGCCATGGCCAGGCCTGCCAGGACGAGCGACGGACGCAACGGGATCCGGTTCATGAGCCCTCCCTCCACCCGGCGGCCGGGGCATTCCCGGCTCGGACCAGGGGTCTCTGCTTCCTCATTACGCACCCGGAAGCGGGAGGTTCCGGGGTTTCGGCAGGCTGCTGAGCGCGAGTTCCCCGAAAGGGTCACCATGAAGGCGTCCAGCCGAGGACAATTCTCCGCTCTCGTCGGCGCGTCGAGCGCCGCTCAAACAGCCAGCGCCTGAGCGAGCGGGGTGTAGGGCCGGCCCTGGGCCTCGGCGACCGCGCGGTAGGTGAGCCTGCCGTTGAACGTGTTCACGCCCTCGGCCAGGTGCGGGTTGCCTTCGACGGCATTCTTCAACCCCTTGTTCGCGAGCTCGAGCGCGTACCGGAGAGTGGAGTTTGTCAGCGCGAACGTGGACGTCCGGGCCACGGCGCCCGGCATGTTGGCGACGCAGTAGTGGATGACTCCGTCCACCGTGTAGACGGGATCCGAATGCGTCGTCGCCTTCGTCGTCTCGAAGCAGCCGCCCTGGTCCACGGCGACATCGACCGCCACGGCGCCCTTCTTCATCTGCGCAATCAGGTCCCGCGAGACGAGCTTGGGCGCCGCGGCCCCCGGGATCAGGACAGCGCCGATCAGGAGATCCGCCCGGCGGCAGCCCTCCTCGAGCGTGAGGGGGTTTGAGGCGATCGTCTTGACGCGGCCGAAAAAGATGTCGTCGAGCTCGCGCATCCGGTCCGGCGACATTTCCAGGATCGTGACGTCCGCCCCCATCCCGGCGGCGACCTTCGCCGCGTTGGTGCCGACAACGCCTCCCCCGATGATGACGACGTCGGCCGGAGGCACTCCGGGAACGCCCGAGAGGAGCACGCCCCGGCCTCCGTTGGACTTCTGCAGGAAGTACGCGCCCACGTGCACGCTCATCCGCCCCGCTACCTCGGACATGGGAGTCAGCAGCGGAAGCGAGCCGTTCGGCGCCGTGATCGTCTCGTAGGCCACGCCCGCGACCTGGCGCTCGAGAAGCATCTCGGTCAACGCCCTGGCCGGCGCCAGGTGCAGGTACGTGTACAGGATCTGGCCCGCGCGCAGACGCAGGTACTCCGGCCCGACCGGCTCTTTGACCTTCACGATCATGTCCGCCTTCGCGAACACCTCGTCCGCCGTGCCGAGGATCTTCGCCCCGGCCGCCTCGTACTGCGAATCGGGGATGCCGGAGCCCGTTCCCGCATCGTGCTCGACGAACACCGGGTGTCCCGCGGACGTCAAGGCCTTGACCCCGGCCGGCACCAAACCCACCCGGTTCTCGTTGTCTTTGATCTCTTTCGGAAGCCCGATGATCATGGTGCGCGCCTCCGCACTCTCGAATCCGAACTCTGGACTCCGACCCCCGACTTCCTCAGTGCGTGTCGATCTGCGCCTTCTGCAGCTTGCCCGAGAAATCGACGTAGATCGACTTCCACTCCGTGAACACGTCGAGGCCGGCGATTCCCGCCTCACGGTGCCCGTTGCCCGTGTCCTTGATTCCGCCGAAGGGAAGATGCACCTCGGCGCCGATCGTCGAGGAATTCACGTAGAAGATGCCCGTCTCGAACTCGCGCATCGCCACGAACGCCTTGTGGATGTCCCGGGTGTAGATCGAGCCCGAGAGCCCGTACGGAACGGAGTTGGCGATTCGGATCCCGTCGTCGAGAGAGGAGATGGGCACCACCGTCGTCACCGGCCCGAAAATCTCCTCGCAGGCGACGCGCATCTTCGCGTCGGCGTCGGCGAAGACCGTCGGCGCGTGGAACCATCCCTTGCCGAGCGCGCCTCCCGTCAACGTCTCTCCGCCCCAGAGCAGCTTCGCGCCTTCCGCTTTTCCGATCTCGACGTACTTCGAAACAGTTTCCCGCTGCTTCTCCGAGACGCACGGCCCCATGTCGACGTTCTCGTCGAGACCGTTTCCGACGCGGAGCGCCTTCACACGCCCGATGAGCTTCTCGAGAAACGCGTCGTAGACACCCCTGTGGACGAGCAGCCGCGACGAGGCCGTGCAGCGCTGGCCGGTCGTCCCGAAGGCTCCCCACACCGCGCCGTCGACCGCGAGGTCCACATCGGCATCCTCCATCACGAGGATCGCGTTCTTGCCGCCCATCTCCAGGTGCAGACGCTTGAAGGTTGGCGCGCAAGCCTGGGAGATTCGCCGCCCGATCTCGGTCGAGCCCGTGTATGAAACGACCTTCACGTCGGGGTGCTGGACGAGCGGATCGCCCACCTCCCCGCCCGAACCCATGACGACGTTGAAGACGCCGGGCGGGAGTCCCGCCTCCTCGAACACGCGCGCCAGCGCGACGACCGAAGCCGGGGTGTCGGTGGCCGGCTTGATGACGATCGTGTTGCCGGCGATCAGGGCCGCCATCGACTTCCACGCCGGGATCGCCATCGGGAAGTTCCAGGGCGTGATCAACGCACAGACCCCGACCGGCTCCCGGACGCACATCGCGAACTTGTTGGGCAGCTCCGAGGGAGTCGTGAAACCAAAAAGGCGCCGGCCTTCGCCCGCCGCAAGGTAGGCCATGTCGATCGCTTCCTGCACGTCGCCGCGCGTCTCGGCGAGGACCTTGCCCATCTCGCGCGTCATCAGGCGCGCCAGCTTCTCCTTGTCGCGCTTGAGGATCTCACCCGCGGCGTACAAGACCTCGCCGCGGCGCGGCGCCGGGGTGTTCTTCCAGCCGGGAAAGGCCTTCTTCGCGGCCGCGACCGCCGTTTCCACGTCCCGCTTGTCGCTCTTCGGGAACAGGCCGACGAGATCATCGCGGTCGGCGGGGTTTCGATCTTCGAAGGTCTGACCCGAGGCGGCCGGAACCCACTGGCCGCCGATGTAATTGTGCTGCGTCTCGACCGCGATCTCCGTGGCCATCACTTCTCCTCCGCTTTCTTCTGGACAGGGGAAGCGGGCGAGGCCGCCGCCGTGGACATGGCCACGGTCCCCTGAAGTTGAGCCCCCTCGGCGATGACCACCTTGGGAGCGATGACGTTGCCCTGAACCGACGCGGAGGCGAGGAGCTCGGCCCGCTCGTCGGCCCGGATCTGGCCGTGGACGCGGCCGCCCACCACGACCGATCGGGCGTGGACGTCGCCTTTGAGCTCCCCGGAAGCCGCGACGGTCACCCGGCGCTGAACCTCGATGTTTCCCTCGAAACGGCCCTGGATGACGACATCCTCGTCGCCCGAGATCTCCCCCTCGAATCGGGCCTTCGGCCCGATCACCGTCGCCGGCGCAGCCGGAACCCCCGTCGGGCCCGCCGAGGAGCGATCCGGCGCCGGCGGCTGACTGGGACCGTCTGACTTTCCGAAAATGGCCACTCGCCCTCCCCGAGAGGCCGGTAAGTCTAGCAAAAGGAGCTGCGGTGTAGACTCTGCGGCTTCTCAGGGAGAGATCCATGAGCCATCCGAGTCCCGCGGTTCGAGAGAAGCTCGAGCGCGCCGTCGCCGCCCTCGACGAAGTCCTGCTGGAACTGCGCGACGACGCCCGCGCCTACTCGGCGATCGCGGCCGCCGCCGCCTTCATCGAGGTTGCGCTCGAAAACCGCTCGACTGCAGGCCCTTCGACGCTCGCACGGCC
>JBKJWL010000019.1:0-22932 GCA_046716885.1 Thermoanaerobaculia bacterium
GGGAGATCGGAAAAGCGGTCGCGCTCTTCGACAGAGCTCGCAAGACCGGCCAGGACATCACGGCCGACTGCTATCCCTACGAGGCCTGGCACTCCAACATGGAGGTCCTGGTCCCGAACAAGCAGTATGACGATCCCGAAAGCGTCGCCGAGGCGCTCCGGGTCGTGGGCGGGCCCGCGCGCATCACGATCACCGCCTGCGAGGCGCACGCGAGCTACGCCGGGCGCAACCTCGAGGAGATCGCTCGAAGCGAAGGGATCACGCCCGTGGCCCTCTACTCGAAGATCGTGAAGGACGGCGGCGCCGACATCATCGGGCATTCCATGAAAGAAGAGGACGTCCTCGCTTTCTACCGGCAGCCCTGGGTCATGGTCGCGAGCGACGGGGGCATCGCCAACGACCACCCCCGAGGCGCCGGGACCTTTCCGCGCGTGCTCGGCCGCTTCGTCCGAGAGAAGCGGCTCTTGCCGCTCGAAGAGGCGGTCCGCAAGATGACGTCGCTCCCGGCGAGGCGCGTGGGCCTGAAGGACCGCGGCACGATCGCACCCGGCATGAAAGCGGACCTCGTGCTGTTCGATCCCTCCACCGTCATCGACCGGTCGACCTTCGAGGAGCCGCGGAAGCTCTCGGAAGGGATTGCGATGGTCTTCGTCAACGGCGAGGTCGTGTGGGCCGGCGGCAAGCCCGCGGGCGCAAGGCCCGGCCGCGTGCTGACGCCGTTCCTGGCTTCGCCGGCCCCTGCCGCTTCCGCGCAGTAGAATCCTGGGCCGATGCAGCCCGGCTCCCGACTGGGTCCCTACGAGATCGTCGCGCGTCTGGGCGCGGGGGGGATGGGCGAGGTCTACCGCGCGCGGGACGCGCGGCTCGGGCGCGAGGTCGCCGTCAAGGTTCTTCCACCCGAGTTCGCGTCGGATTCCGACCGCCGGCAACGCTTCGAGCAGGAGGCCCGTGCGGCGTCCGCACTGAACCACCCGGGGATCGTCTCGGTCTACGACGTCGGTTCCTCGGAGGGAAACTTCTTCATCGCCATGGAGCTCGTCGAGGGACAGACCCTGCGCGACCTGCTCGGGGCCGGCGAACCGATGCCGCTTCGAGGCATGCTCGACACTGCGGCCCAAGTTGCCGAGGGCCTCGCCAAGGCCCACGCCGCGGGCATCGTGCATCGGGACCTGAAGCCCGAGAACGTCATGGTCTCCGCCGACGGGTTCGTCAAGGTTCTCGACTTCGGGCTGGCCAAGCTCGCGGAGGCCCCGACTCAGGGGGGGTCGCATCTACCAACCGTCTCGCCCGGAACGACCCCCGGGATCGTGCTCGGCACGGTCGGCTACATGTCGCCGGAGCAAGCGAGCGGAAAGCCCGTGGACTTCCGCTCCGATCAGTTCTCTCTCGGCTCGATCCTCTACGAGATGGCTTCCGGCCAGCGTGCGTTCGACCGCCCTACGGCCGCCGAGGCGCTGACGGCGATCATTCGCGAGGAGCCACCGCCACTCTCGAGAGTCAACCCGGCGCCGCCTCCGCCCGTCCGTTGGATCGTGGAGCGCTGCCTCGCGAAGGATCCGAAGGACCGGTACGCTTCGACGCTGGATCTCGCCCGGGACTTGAGATCCGTGCGCGATCACCTGTCCGAGATCGCGGGAAGCGGCCCGAGCGAGGCCGTGAAGATGTCTCCGCCGCGCCGCTTCGGAAGGATTGCGGCGGGTGTCGCGCTGCTTCTCGCCGGAGCCCTCGGAGGCGCTTTCGCGGCCCGGCGTTTCTCCGCTCCCGCGGTTGCCCGTGTCGCTCCGCTCCTGAAGCCGCTGACTTTCAGCGGCCGCGACTTCTCACCGGCGGTTTCGCCAGACGGCAAGACGATCGTGTTCGTGTCGGAGCGCGAGGGGAAGGGCCGCATCTGGTTGAAGCAACTCTCCGATGGCGCCGAAGCCGCGCTGACGGAGGGGCCGGACAACTTCCCGCGCTTCTCCCCGGACGGGTCGGCGATCCTCTTCATTCGGGGCGGGGAGAATCAGACGGCAGTCTACCGGCAGGGCTTAGTCGGAGGCGAAGCGCGCAAGATCGTGGAGAACGGCGCCGTGGCCGACTGGTCCCCCGATGGCCGGCAGATCGTCTTCCTCCGTCAGGGATTCACGGAAACCGCGTCGCAAACGTCGGCGCACTTGGTCTCCTCGGACGGTTCCGGCCTGCGCACGATCGCGGCGTTTTCGAACCGTCGCGTGTCCTTTCCGCGTTTCTCGCCTGACGGCCGGCGAGTCGCCTTCTCGGAGCTCGCGGCGGGCGGCGCCCCGTCCTCCATCATCGTCGTTCCACTCGACGGGAAAGAGCCCCGCTTCATCCTGACGAGGAACCCTGCCGGAAGGATCTCGGCGGTGGCGTGGCTCGCCGATGGGCGGAGCGTCGTCTACGGCCAGGCGCTTTCGGCCTCCGGCGCCGTGACCGGCACGGACGCCCAGATCGTCGTCCAGGACCTCGACTCCGGCGCATCGGAGATCGTGCTCCAGGCGCCGCTCTCCGGCCAGACCGTCGAGATCCTCGGCGACGGCCGCCTCGTCATCGACACGACCTCGGCGCGCGAGAACCTGAGAGAGATCCTTCTGGCGAAAGGGCCCGCGGCGGCGCCGCGGTGGCTGACCCGCGGCCAGTCGAATGACCGGCAGCCCGTCTACTCGCCCGATGGCGACTGGATCCTTTTCTCCTCCAACCGGAGCGGCAACCTCGACCTGTGGGAGATCTCGCGCAAGTCCGGCGCGGTGCGCCGGATCACCGACGACACCGCGGAGGACTGGGACCCGGGCTTCACGTCGGACGGGAAGATCCTTTGGAGCTCGAACCGAAGCGGTCCGTATGAGGTCTGGATGGCGAACTCCGACGGCGGCAATGCCCGCCAGGTCACCCACGATGGAGTCGACGCCGAGAACCCGACCGCGACACCCGACGGGCGATGGATCGCGTATGCGTCCGGCGATCCGGCCAAGCTCGGAATCTGGAAGATCCATCCGGACGGCACCGGCGCCGTGCGCCTGGCGGAGGGGACACTCCAGGTTCCCGAGATCTCGCCGGATGGCCGGTGGATCGCCTTCGTCGACTCCGGGCGCGCGCAGATCCGAATCGTCAGCATCGAGAATGGCGCACAAGGTTCCGCGCCGATTCCGGTGGTCGGGTTCCGCCAGACCGCGAACCAGAGCGGGGTTCTCGGGCGCAGCCGCTGGATGCCGGATGGAAAGGCGCTCGCGTTTCTCGGGCGCGACGAGAGCGGAGTCAACGGCCTCTACGTCCAGGATGTTGTTCCCGGGACGGACACGTCGGGGATGCGGCGGCGGCTCGGAGGGTTCGACTCCGACGTGATCAGCGAGAGCTTCGGTATCTCGAGAGACGGGACGCGCTTGACGATCGCGGCGTTCGAGCCGGTCTTCGGCATCATGCTCGGCGAGCACATACCGAAGGTGACCCGGCCGACGAGAAGGTCTCCATGAGGCGTTTGGCCCTCCTTCTTACCGCGCTGGCCGCCGCGGGACTGATCGCCGCCCGGGCAAGGACGGCGTCGCCGGCGCCCCCCGCCATCACCGAGCCGGCGGCGGACGGGAAGGTCATCAGCCCCTTCGACCTTCACATGGTGGCCGGGCCCTTCGTCGGCTCTCCCGGCGAGATTCACGTCTGCAGCGACTGGGAGATCCGCACGATCTCTGCGGACACGGTCGTCTGGACGGCGCCGTGCGCCGTCGGGGCGCAGAAGGTGCACACTCATCTGGGCGACGGCCAATTCGTCGGTTTCCTCGCCGGGCGCCACCAGCTCAACTCCGGCAGCGACTATCGGCTCCGCGTGCGCTTCCAGGGCGACGCGAACGGCGGCGAGTGGAGCGATTGGGCCGAACGGCTCTTCCACACGACGGAGGCGATCGAGATCCAGGCGCTCATCCTGTCGGACGTCGCCTCGATCGCGGCGCCGCGATGGCGCGACGACGCGGGGATCGACATCGAGCTCCCGGCCGGAGATCCCGCCCCGGCCCTGCGGCTCGAGGTCGCCGGCGGCACGGTGCTGGAGTGGAGGGGCGGCGACGCGGCGCCGGTCAATCCGGCCGCGCTTTCCGTGCACGGGCCGCTCCGCATCGTCATCGAGGCCGGCGGCGCCCCGATCACGCTCCCGTCCTCGCGCGTGACCTTCACGGACGGCAGCGGCCAGGACCGCGAGGTCTTCCTGTCTCCGATTGCGCTCGAGGCGGGGCAGGCGACTTCGTGGTGGATCGCAGAAATCGGGGGAGCGTTCACGGATCCGACGGGAGGCGATCCCGCGGCGAAGGCGGACTTCACGTCTCCCTCGACTCAGCCGCCGGTTCCCTGGAAGGTGCAGCAGCCGGGATTCCGCGTGGAGCGTGTCGCCACGGACTTCCAGCTCCCGGTCAACATCGCGTTCGTCCCGAATCCAGGCGAAGGGCCCGACGCCATCTTCTTCTACGTGACCGAGCTCTACGGGACGATCAAGGTCGTCACGCGGGTGGGGCAGGTGAGCGACTACGCGGTGAACCTCCTCAACTTCAATCCGACGGGCGGATTCCCCGGGTCGGGGGAGAAGGGCCTGGCGGGAATCGCCGTCGAGCCAGAGTCGGGGGACGTTTTTGCGAGCATGGTCTACGAGATTCCGCCGCAGACGGACCTGCACTTTCCGAAGGTCGTGCGGCTCCACAGCGCCGACGGTGGACGGACCGCGTCCAGCCAGACGAAGATCCTGGAGTTTCCGAACGAGCCGTCCGGCGCCTCCCACCAGATCTCGAACCTCTCCATCGGCCCGGACGGAAAGCTCTACGTGCACGTGGGGGACGGCTTCACCGGGCCGGCGCAGGACCTCGACTCCGTGCGCGGCAAGATCCTCCGCGTGAACCTGGATGGCTCAGCGCCAGCGGACAATCCCTTCTACGACGCGGCCAACGGGCTTTCATCGACCGATCTCATCGTCGCGCTGGGCCTGCGCAATCCCTTCGGCGGAGCCTGGCGCGCCGCCGACGGCGCGCACTGGGAGGTCGAGAACGGTCCGGGGGTGGACCGTCTCGCCAGGATCGTCGCCGGGCGCAACTACGGCTGGGACGGCTCGGACGCGAGCATGTCGAACTTCGCGGCGTACAACTGGCCGCTCTCCGTCGCGCCCGTGAACATCGCGTTCGTTCAGCCGTCTACGTTTGCCGGCAGCGGTTTCCCGCCGGAAAAGATGGACCACGCGTTCGTCACCGAGTCGGGCCCGACCTACGCGCCCGGTCCCCAGCTTCTGGGCAAACGGATCAGCGAGTTCGTCCTCGACCTCGACGGCAATCGGGTGAGCGGGCCCCTGCCGCTCATCGAGTACGCCGGCGCCGGCCGCGCGACGGCGGCGGCCCTGGCCGCCGGCCCGGACGGCCTGTATTTTTCCGACCTCTACAAGGACTTCGGCGCGTCCTCGCCGATCGATCGCGGCGCAAACGTGTTCCGCGTGCGCTGGACGGGGGTCGCGGACTTCTCGGTGGAGGCGCCCGCGGGGCAGGCGCCGCTGACTTTGGTGTTCCGCGATTCCTCCAGCGTTCCGTCGCCGGAGGCCTGGCACTGGGAGTTCGGCGACGGCGAGTCGAGCGACGAGCAAAACCCCGTGCACACCTACCTCGCGCCCGGCGCCTACGACGTACGCTTGACCGTCACCGGCTCGGGCGGCGACGTAGCCCGCCAGAAGCCCGGCTTCGTCGTCGTCAGCTCCGCCGCGCGCGCCCTCGCGCCCGGCGCGCCCCCTCCCCGCCCCACCCCCCGCGTCGTGCCCCGATAGCTGGAGTCACGGGGTCAGGTCTGGCATTTCGCCATGACCGATTCCCGGCAGCGAAGCACGATCTGTAGCGCCTGACGCCGGACCGAGGAATCCTTCTCCACGAGCCGCTCGCCCAGAGCGGCGAGCTTCGCCGCATGCGCAGTTGAGATCGACAGGGCACTTGCGATGCTGCGGGACCGCTCCAGCGCCTCCGATCTCGCGAGAAAAGCGGCTAGGGTCCGGGCGGTCCCGCCCCGACCGACAGCCAGTTCGTGCCGGGCGACTCCAAATACCGTCGCGGTGGCGGCAATCACCTGGTCCAACGACGGCCGGGCTGGAAGCCGCTGGCTTCGAGGAACCTCGTCGGAAATGGGCCGGCCTTCGATTTTCGCGCGAATAGCGGAGTGGAATGAGTCGGTGCCGAGAAAGATCTGACCACGAAGCTCCAGCCAAGGCCGCTGTGGATCGCGTGACCCTGCGGCGACGAATGCCCTGTACAGCCTTCGGGCGACTGCGGGCCGCGGGGCGAACTGCTGAAGTGTCCACGCGACCTCGAGCCAATGAGGCGCGTCGCACAGTCCCGCAGTTGCTCTGTAACTGCTCCAGAACCATTCCTCCGGGCTCGAAGCGAGTCCTGCGCGGACGGGATTGAGCACAACGTATCGAGTAAGTTCTAGAAGGTGCGACTCTTTCTCGACGAGGATTCCCTTGAATCGGCCTTGCATCAGGTGGCCGACGCGTTCGTGGCGCTTGTTGAATCGCTGTGTGTAGATTCCGTTGAGCTCGCGCATGCCGCGGGACAGAGTGGGCTCCGGCGTATCGAGCAGCAGGTGATAGTGATTGCCCATCAGGACGAAGGCGTGAGTCCGCCACCCGAACCGACTTCCCATCCGGGCGAGTAGCCGGAGAAAGATGGCTCGGTCCTCATCGTCGCGGAAGATCTCTTTCTTCTCGTTGCCGCGGCTGGTCACGTGCCAGACGGCTCCGGCGAACTCCAGGCGAAGAGGTCTGGTCATGAACAACCCCTATGGATTACTTGTCGCGAAGCGGGGAGCGTAGAGGCGAAAGGCGAAATGCCAGACCTGACCCCAAATGGACAAAGTCCAGACCTGACCCCTATAGTCCCCTATAGTCAACGGGATGAGTCATCGCTGGCGCTGGGTGGCCGCGGTCTTCGCGCTGGTCGTCGTCCTCGGGCTTCTCGCGGCATTCACGCGGCCGAGGGGCGCACCGGTGCAGGTCGCGCGGGTCGAGCGTGGCGACCTGCTCGTGCCGGTCCAGAGCGACGCGACCCTCGAGCCTCCGCCCGGCGGAGAGCTGCGGTCGGCCGAGACGGCGACCGTGGCGGAGATCCTCGTGCGGGAGGGCGATCGGGTGATCGCGGGCGCACCGCTCCTGCGGCTCGAGAGCCCGGAGCTTTCTCGCAATGCACTCGATGCCCGCTCCGAGGCGCTGCGCCTCGAGGCCGAGCGGGCCAGCGCGAAGGCGGAGCTGGCCGATCGCGAGCGGGAGGAGAAGCACCGCCGCGAGATTTTCGAGGCCGACGCGCGGCTTCTCGCGAGCGGCGCCATCACGCGCGCGGCGGCCGAGGCCGACGAGAGGGCGCTGCGCCAGGAAGAAGGCGCCCTGCGAGCGGCCCGGGCGCGTCTGGCGGGGCTCGAGGGCGCGGGATCGCGCTCGGAGCTCGCCGCGCGGGCCGCGGCGGAGCTCGAGCGCCGCGCCGGTGCGCTCACGGTGCGCTCCCCGGCGGCCGGCGTCGTGTACGGGCTGCCGCGCCGCGCGGGAGAGGCGGTCGCGGCCGGGCAGGTCGTCGCCAACGTGATCGATCCCGCGCGTCGCCGCCTGCGCATCCGCATCGATCAGCCGGACCTGCCGCAGATCGCGGCCGGTCAGCGCCTCGTGGTCTCCTTCGACGGCCTGCCGCGCGAGCGCTGGAAGGGCAAGGTCGCGTTCGTCGCGCCCGGTCTGCGCGAGGCGGGAGGGCGCGAGGTCGGGGAGGTGATCGGCGACATCGAGGACCCCGCGGCGAAGCTCCCCGCCAACGCCGCCGTCGAGGTTCAGATCGTGACTGGCGAGAAGTCGAACGCGCTCGTCGTTCCCCGCGCGAGTCTCCTGCGGGACGGCGAGAAACGCTTCGTGTACGTCCTCGAGGGCGGCCGTGCCCGGCGGCGCGAGGTGGAGGTGGGTCTTCTCGGGCTCAACGAGGGGGAAGTGACCGCGGGGCTCAAGGAGGGCGAGACCGTGATCCTGCCGGGATCGGTGCCTCTGTCCGACGGGCTCCGCGTACGCCGCACCGGCGGGTGAGCCCATGGTGAACCACGAGATCTTCGAGATGGCGGTCGACCGCTTCCGAAAACACCCGGTCCAAACCTCGTTGACGCTGGCAGGGCTCGTGGTCGGGACGGCCGCGATCATCCTCGTCGTCACGCTGGGATTGACCGGCCGCAAGTACGTCCTGACGCAGATCGAGGGCGTCGGCTCGCACCTGGTCTGGGCAAACTACCGCGGTACCGTTTCCTCGGGGGTCTCGCGCATCCAGGACGACGTGATGACCGATTTCGACGTCGAGGCGATCGCGGCGCGCTCCGATCTCTTCTCGGGGGTGACCGGGGTCGTGACGCTCCGGGGAAACGTCACGGTGCAGTCGCAGTCGAAGACGCTGACGATCCTGGGCGTCATGGCCAACTACCCGGAGGTGCGCAAGAACACGCGGGTCCTCCGTGGTCGCTTCATCGACGAGGACGACGCGGCCGAGCGCGCGCGTGTCTGTGTCGTCAACCGCGACCTCTACGAGCAGCTCTTCGCCAACGACGAGTCGCCCGACAAGACCATCCGGACGCTCGGGGCGACCTTTCAGGTCATCGGGGAGTTCGAGGAGCCCGTCGACACGCTCGGACGGGGCGACGTCGTGCCCGAGACAATTCTCATTCCAATCACCGTCGCCTGGTACTACACGCCGGTCCGTCAGGTCAAAACGCTCTTTGCCGAGACGCGCGACTTCGAGACCCTCCCGACCGCGGTCAGGGCCGTCGAGGACATCCTGAAGGAACGCCACCGGCCGGGCTCGGTCTACGAGGTTGAGAGCATGACGACAGTCGTCAAGCTCGCCCGCACGATCTCTTCGGCGCTGATCGTGGTCTTCATTCTCGCGGCGGCGGTATCGGTCGTGGTGGGCGGGGTCGGCATCATGAACATCCTGCTCGCCTCGGTCGAGCAGCGCACCCGCGAAATCGGTGTACGGATGTCCGTCGGCGCCCGGCGACGCGACATCCTCGGGCAGTTCCTCTTCGAGGCGCTCTCGCTCGGCGTCGTGGGCTCCTCGATCGGCGTCGCCGTGGGGCTCGGCCTGCCCTATCTGTCGCGCCTCTTCGTGCGGGGTATCGACATCCGCGTCTCCTGGGTTGCGGCCGTCCTCGCATTCGTCTTCTCGTGCGCGGTGGCGGTTCTCTTCGGCGCGGTACCGGCCTACCGCGCGTCGAGCTTGAATCCTTCGGAGGCGCTGCACCATGAATGATCGAATCTCACCGGTTCGAACCGATCCGCGCGGCGCCGTGAGCGGGGCGGCTACGGCGTAGCGCTGCGGGAGAGGTCGACAGGCTCCACATCCGGCGTCTGCTCGGCGTTCAGCACGACGCCTCCGCGGTTTTGCCGGAGCTGCCGGGCGAAGAGCGAGATGCGGCGGTCGAAGAGGAATCGCCAGAAGAGCCCTGCCCAGGACGCGTGGCTTCGGAGAGTGTCGTAGACCTCAGGCGCCGTGCGGCGCAGCGCAGGCAGGCGGTTCCAGGGCACCGAAGGAAAGTCGTGGTGCTCGTTGTGGTACCCGACGTTCAGCGCCAGCCGGTTGAGCCACCCGTAGTAGCTCGTCGTCTCCTGGCCGGGAAAGATCAGGTAGTGCTCCTGAATCCAACGCGCGCCCAGGGGATGCAGGCCCACGCTGAAGAAGAAGGAGATGAGCAGGTAGACGAGAGCGCGCGGCCCGAGCACCGTCCAGATGGCGACGTCGAAGGCGGCCTGCGCGACGAAGTTCGCCACCACCCAACGGTCGATCGGCCGGATCTCGCGCAGGCGCGGGGGGCGCGTGGCCTGGACGAGCGGGAAGAGGAGCAGCCAGATCGCCTTGCGGACCGGCGAGGTGCCGACGAGCTTCGCTTCCCAAGCGTTGGGGATGTCCGCGTCGAGCTCGTAGATCCCCTGGAACGCGTGGTGCTTCAGGTGATAGCGCTGGAAGAAGACGGAGCTCGGCAGGCCGTGGGGCAGATTGGCCACGATGCCGGCGAGCGTGTTCGCCCAGGGCTTCCGGAAGATCAGGTTGTGCGTGCACTCGTGGATCAAGACCCAGAGCGCGTGGTTCGCGACCGCTCCGACGAGCGCCGCCGCGGGCACGATCAGCCACCAGGGGCTCGCGCGCAGGAGGTAGGCCATCGCCAGCTGCAGGATTAACGTCCCCGCGATGATCCAGAAGGTCGCGGGGTTGCGGCCGATGCAGCCGCGGACCTCGGGATGCTGCCGGAGGATCTGCTTGGTGCGGCTGCGGTGCGGCTCGGGAAGGGCCGAAACCGAAAAGCCGATCTCCGGCTCGGGAGCCGTGGCGGGGGAGCTCACCCCCCTACTCTTTCACAGCCTGGGCCACCGGGATCCTTGGAATTGCCCCGGGCCCCTAGCCTTGCCCAAGGAGGTCCGTCGATGAAAAACGGGCGGCCCTGGCGTGGAATCCGACGGACGGCAACGTGGGGCGGAGCTCCCCTCGCTCTGCAATACTGCTCCTGGCTCTCCTTCCTGGAAAAATCGAGGAGCTCTACGCCCCGGGGATCACGGGCGGCTGTTCGGCCATGCCGCTCGACTATTGCCCGGACAACCCGAACAACCGCGGCCAGATGGCCGTCTTCCTCGCCAAGACGTTCGGGCTGCTTCTACACGGCCCGTAGCAGGAAAAATGGTGCGCCCGCCGCGATTCGAACGCGGGACCTTTAGCTCCGGAGGCTAACGCTCTATCCGGGCTGAGCTACGGGCGCAAAGAACGACGCCGAAATCCTTGGGGTGAGTGGAGGGGTTCGAACCCTCGACATCCAGATCCACAGTCTGGCGCTCTAACCAGCTGAGCTACACCCACCGTGGGCCGCGCAGTTTAACCTCAGGGGCAGGGGGGGTCAAACGGTCTGCTATGGTGCGGGCCGTGCGGATCGGGCGCGCCGCGGCGATTCTGGTGCTCGCCGGGGGATGGGTGGCGGGTTGCCGGCCGCAGGAATCCGGGCGGGCTCAGGCGCCGGCGCGGCCTGCGGCGGTCGAGCCGGTCGAGAACTCCGACGCGAAGACACGGGAGAGACGCCCGCCCGGCTCCCGGGCTCCCGTTCTCTGGATCGGCCTCGACGGTCTCGACTGGGAGCTGCTCGACCGGCTGTCGGCGGCGGGGACTATGCCCAACTGGAAGCGCCTTGCGGGCGAGGGCTACACCGCGCGGCTTCGGAGCATCTATCCGCTTCTGTCGCCGATCCTCTGGACGACGGCGGCGACCGGCGCCACGCCCGACGTTCACCGCGTGCTCGACTTCCAGGAGGTGGATCCGTCTACCGGGCGCAAGGTGCCGATTTCGGGGGACTCGCGCGCGGTGCCGGCCGTGTGGAACCTCGCTTCCGCGGCGGGGCGCAAGGTCGGCGTGGTCGGCTGGTGGGCGACACACCCCGCCGAAGAGGTGAACGGCTTCTTCGTGAGCGACCGCGTCAGCCCGATCCTCTTCGAGGGCCTCTCCCGATCCGGTGCGGCGTTTCCGTCTTCGCTCGAGGCGGGGCTCGAGCAGGTCGCAGGGCGCGACGGCCGGGTCGGACCGGAGGACCTCGCCCCGTACCTCGACATGGGCTCGGCCGAGATCGCGCAAGCGATGTCGAGCGGTGCCGGCATGGAGAGCCCTGTGGTCGCGCTGTCGCGGATCCTCGCCGCGACCCGCGTGACGCAGCGCATTGCACGGGATCTCTACGACCGCAACCTCCCCGATCTGACGGCCGTGTACTACGCGGGAACCGACGAGGTCGGCCACATCTTCGCGCCGTTCACGCCGCCGCGCCTCGAGTGCGCCGCGGTTTCGGACGCCGACGTGGCGCGCTTCTCGCGCGTCGTCGAGACCTACTACGCCGCGATCGACAGGATCCTCGGGCAGTGGATGCGCCGGGTCGAAGAGGACGGGGCCGTGCTGCTCGTGCACTCCGACCATGGATTCCAGTGGGGGGCGGATCGGCCCTGCGGACTCTCCTCGGGCAACTGGGCGACGGCCGCCTTCTGGCACCGGCCGGACGGCGTGCTCGCGGCCTGGGGCGCCGGAGTGCGGCGTGGGCAGGAGCGGGGCGCGGCGAGCCTCTTCGACATCGCGCCGACTGTGCTCGCTCTCCTCGATCTTCCGGCGGGCAGCCGCATGGCCGGAAAGCCGATCGCGGCCGCCTTCGACCGCCTGCCCGCACCTTCGAGGCGCCGGGGGTCCGCGGATGTGGCCGTGCGCCGCGTGGCCGCCGGCGCGATGAGCTCCGCGGAGTCAGACGAATACGCGAAAAAGCTCCTCGCGCTCGGCTACCTGTCGCCTGGCCAGACGCCCGCGCTCGCAGCGCCGGGAGGCGCGCGGCCCGGAATGACGGAGGGGGCCTGGAACAATCTCGGGATGTACGAGCGCGAGACGGCGAAGAACCCCGCCGCGGCCGAGAAGGCGTTCCAGCAGTCGTTGAAACTCAACCCGGACTACTACTCGCCGATGTTCAACCTCGCCGTCCTCGCGCGCGAGAAAGGGGACACGCGCGCCGCGGAGGACTGGCTCTTCCGCTCGCTGCGCGCGCTGAAGGCCGACCCGTCCGTGGCGATCGCCGGCTGGGCGCGCGAGTACATCCAGGGCGGCAAGACCGCCGCCGCGCAGTCTCTTCTGCGCCGCGCGGCGGCCGTTTACCCGGACAACGAGGCGATCGGGCGCGAGCAAGCGCGCTTCCTGTACCGCCGGAAGGACTGTCGGGGAGCGGTCGCGGCCATGTCGCGGTTCGCGGGGGAGACTCGGGATCTCGAGAGCGTCAACGACCTGATTCTCTTCCAGACTTGCCTCGCCAACCGCGAGGAGGTGGAGCGGCTGCTGGAGCGCTCCCTCGCGTTGAAGCCCGACCAGCCCGAGGCCGCGCGGCTCCTGGAGGTGGTTCGCCGGGCGGGAGAAGCCGGGCAGTGAGTTACTTGCGCGCGCTCTCGGCCAGGTTCTTCAGCTCGACCGTCGCCAGCGCGTACGCCGAGCGCACCGGGTCCCCGTAGACGATCAGTCGCACGGGACCCTCGTTCTCGGGCAGCGGCCCCGTCGACGTCTCGCTGACCAGGAACACCTTGGGGTTGGCGCGGCTCGCGCGCAGCTCTCCGACCGAGAACGCCACCGCGTAGCCGGCGCGCGCGGTCGCTAGAACGATGAAGGCGGCCGACGCGCGCTCGCCCGCCATCGTGCGCAGGTCCAGGCCGCTTTTCTCCAGCACCTCGAGCAGCGGCATGCCGTGGTAGACGGTCACGTTGCCGTCCACGTCCTCCAGGCGTACGTCGCGCGCGGCGCGGCCGAGGAGCGAGGCGGCCTCGACTTTCCGGTCGGGCCGTCCCGGGATCCGAAGCGTCGGGGGGTCGGAGGCGGGTCGGGCAAGCGCCTGCGCGAGCGTGACGAGCGCGCAGGCCGCGGCGAGGCCGAGTCTTCGTGTCATGCGAATCGGAAGAATGCGGGAGGCCCGAAGGCCCCCCGCCGGGAAATCCAACTCAGAAAGCCAGTATCCCAGAGATGAAGAAGCGCCGCGGGGCCGGGAACGAAGTCCCCTGGCCGAACCGGGGATTCGGGCCGGTGTTGTCGTCGCTCGTGAAGAGGTCCTGGTCGACCGTCAGCGCGGGCTGCGAGTTGAAGACGTTCATGAGCCGCCCCTCGAGCCGCAGGGTCGTTGGGCCGAGCGGGATGTCCTGCGCCACCAGAAAGTCGAAGTTGGCCCAGGCCGCCGTGGTCCGCGAGCCTGCCGGCTCCGCGTACTGGTAGTCGGTTCCATAGACAGGGTCGAACAGACGGGCCTCCCAGGGCCGGCCGCTCTGAACGCGGAAGTAACCGCCGAGCGTCGTGCGCGTGGGGAGTGAGTAAGACCCGAAGATCTTGCCGACGTGAGTGCGGTTTCCGATCAGGACACCCGTCCGGTTGGGATCCGTGACGTAGAGCCCCGGGCCGTCTTCGATGTACGACGACGAGTAGAAGAGCTGCGTGGCGTAGTCGAGATCCCAGTTGCCCGTCAGCCGCGAGTACGTGTATGACACGTCCGTCGTCCAGTTGCCTCCGTAGGCCTTCCGCACCTCGATCGTTCCGCCCTTGTACTTGCGGAAGGCCGGGATGTTGCCGTACCGGAAGTCGCCGGAGGCGTCCTCGCGGCCGAAGGCCGGGAAGTCCTCGAAGACGTCCTTGGTCTCGCGGAAGATGCCGTAGATCTCTGCCGACCAGCCGTCGCCGAAGGGCCGCGCGTACCCGGCGACGATCTCGTCGGTGTACGTCGGGTCGATGTTGCCGAGAACGATCTTTCCGGTGTTGTTCGTCCGCGTGACCGAACGGATGAAGTCGCCCGTCTGCAGGTTGAAGAAGGCGTCCGTCCGAAAGAGCCTTATGGGCGCCGCCGAGCGGGCGAACGACTGATTGTCCATGTTGTCGTAGCGGCCGTAGTTGACGTACGCCTTGTCATGGACGCGCGGGTTGACCTCGTAGGCGACGCCCACGCGCGGCTGGATCTGCTTGGAGAACGGGAACACGTACTGATCCTGGAACGTGCATCCTCGAGGATCGCGGTTGGGGTCCGTGCACGGCAGCAGCTCGTCGTTGGGGAGGGTGTGATCGCCCCTCACGATCGTGAACTCCTTGTTGTTGTTCGGGACGAAGGTGTCCTGGTTGAGCAGCACGCCGATGTTGAGCGTCAGCCGGTCCCAGGTCGCCTGGTCCTGCAGGAAGACGCCGATCGTCTTGCCGCGCGAGATCTGCGGCGGCTGGGAAGGAGAGAAGCGGGCGCGATAGCAGGGATTCTGGCCGGCGCAGTTGGTGCTGCTGTTGTTGATCGTGATGTTGCCCCATCCGTTGGCGATGCGCTTCAGGTTCTCCTTGTTGTCACTGTAGGTCGCGCCGAGCTTGACCAGGTGGCTCGCGCCGAGGAAGCTCGCGAGATAGCTCGTCGTGACCTTGTACTCGTACCGGCGGAAACTGTCGTTGTTGATGGCGAGGGCCGCGCCCCCGAGGTGCGTCGTGCCGCCGTCCGGAGTGAACCGACCCACGTTCTCGGGATGCGCCGCGTCGAAGGGCGGCTGGTAGCCGAGCGGAGTGACCGGCGTTCCGCCGCTCGGGCTGTCGTTCAGGTGGAACTTGGTCTCGATGTTCAGGGCCGGCGTCACGGTCCAGAACCAGGAAAACACGCCGACCCGGTTGATCTCCTTCGGGTTGTCTCCCACCGAGGGCGCGTCGAAGGCCCCGATCGAGGCGTTGGTCTGGTCGATGCCGCGATACCGGAACGAGCTGTCGATGAGGTGGTTCTGGGCCGGGTTGGCGGAGAGCTTCAGGAAGTACTCGTTGATGTGAAAGTCCGAGTCGGGAATCGCTCCGAACGAGTTGACACGGTCCGTCTCCGAAAGCCGATAAAAGTTCAGCGACGTGTACGCAAAGAGCCGGTCTTTGAGGATGGGTGCGCCCACGCCCATGCCCGGCCGGAACCGCGAGACCTTGGTCTGGAGGTCGGGGTCCTTGCTGTCGGCCTGGAAGGCGGAAGGCTGATACTCCAGACGGACCTCGCCATGGATGTTGTTTGTGCCGGACTTCGTGACGCCGTTCACGATGAATCCGCCGGTGCGTCCGTTCTCCGGCGTCACGCCGCCGCGGGTGATCGAGACCTCCTGGATGTCGAGCTCGGCGAAGTCCGAGTAGAGGTCTCCGAAGAAGGGGTTGGTCACGTTGACGCCGTCGTAGAGGAACGTGTTGTCCTGGCGGCCGCCCCCGGCGTTGACGCCCACGTTCGTGTTCGAGATGTCCACCCCGCTGTCCACGACGCCCGGCGCGAGCTGGAACGTGCCGCTGAACGTGCGGGCGAGCGGCAGCTTCTCGAACGTCTCGCGATCGGTCACGTTCGAGATCTCGGTCGACTTGGTGTCGACGAGCGGCGTCGCCGCCGTGACGGTGATCTCTTCGGCGGCGGTCGCGCGGAGAACCGGACGGACCTCCGTGTCCTTCGAGACGTTGACGATGACTTCCTGCGTGAAGGCTCCGAGCCCCTGCAGCTCCGCCCGGAGCTGATAGGTGCCGGGAGTCAGGTTGAAGAACTGAAACACGCCGTCGGAACGTGTCGTCGTCGTTTGCCCGAGCGGGAGCTGCGGGCCCGAGATCGAGACGAGGACTCCAGGCAGCGGCGCGCCATCGGAGTCGCGCGCCGCGCCGCTGACGGAGCCGGTCGTCTGGGCGAAGGCGAACGGAGCGCAGGACAGCAAGAGACCGAACAGGAGAGAACGGGAACGTGAGCGCATGTCGGGCAGCCTCCTTAAAGTGAATCTCGTGAAACGAATCTACGGAGGAGTTTAAGGCCGTTCGGGCCGCGTCAGATCCTCAAAAGTTTCGCGACGCCGAATTTGTCGCGTCACGCCAGCCTCGATCAGGACCTCGGCGGCGCGGAAGCGAAAGTTGTAGTTGGAGGACATCGCGAAGCCGTAGGCGCCGGCATCGCAGATCGCGAGGAGGTCGCCTTCGTCGGGCCGGCCGAGCTGTGCGTCGCGGAGAAAGAAGTCGGCGGTCTCGCAGACGGGTCCGACCACGTCGGCCGTGATCTTCGGGTTTTTCACGGGTCTCACCGGCTCGATCGGGTGGAGAGCGCCGTAGAGCGCTGGGCGAAGCAGGTCGTTCATTCCGGCGTCGGCGACGACGAAGGTTTTCCCGCGCTCTTCCTTGACGTACAGGACTCGGGTCAGCAGAACCCCGGCCGGCCCGACGATCGCGCGCCCGGGCTCGATGAGGATCCGATAGCGGAGATTCGCGAGCGCAGGAAGCACGGCAGCCGCGTAGGCCTCCGGTGACATGCCCGCTTCCCCGATGCCGATGCCGCCGCCAATATCCAGCGTCTCGATACTAAACCCTGATCGTTCAAGAGCTTGGGCGAGATCCGCGAGCTCCCGCGCCGTCTCGGCCAGAGGCCCCGGCTCCACGATCTGGCTGCCGATGTGCGCCTGCACGCCGACCATCCGCACGCCCGGCAGCCCGCGCGCCTTCTCGAAGACCTCCTGAGCACGCCCGATGTCGACGCCGAACTTGTTCTTCTTCAACCCCGTCGAGATGTACGGATGCGACCGCGCGTCGATGTCCGGGTTCACGCGTAGCGCCACGCGCGCGACCGAGCCGCGCTCTCGCGCCGCGGCGTCGATCTTCTCGATCTCCCGCACCGATTCCGCGTTGAAGGCCAGAATCCCCGCCTCGACCCCTGCCGCGATCTCTTCGTCAGTCTTGCCGACTCCCGAGAAGACGATCCGATCCGCCGAGATCCCGCACTCCATGGCCGCGCGCAGCTCGCCTCCCGAGACGACGTCCGCCCCCGAGCCGAGCCCCGCCAGCCGCTTCAGGATCGCGAGGCTCGAGTTCGCCTTGGTCGCGTAGCAGACGAGGTGGGGAACCGACGCGAACGCCGTGTCGAAGCGGCGGTAGCTCTCCTCGATTTTCGCCCAGCTGTAGATGTACAGCGGCGTGCCGTGCTCTCGCGCGAGCGCCGACAGCGACATTTCGTCACACGTCAGCTCTCCGCCGGCTCCGCGCTCGAACCCCGCCACGGGGCGGGACGATAGCAGAGCTAGGGTCTTCGAGCCTCCAGGATCACCCGCCGTTCGCCGGTCAGCGGATCGAGGCGGACGAGGACTCGGCCCTGGAAGAAGAGCTTCGTCGCCTCGCTTTCGGCGGTTGGTCCGGCGTTGATCTCGTACGAGAAGCCGGCGAGCCGGGCGGCCGGGTAGAGGCCATCGGCGATCTTGCCAACGCTGCCGTCGTCGACGCCGGCGAGGGAGGCGGAGTACCTTGGCCCCTCGCCGAGCGCGACGACGAGCTTCCCGGGCGCCACCTCACCGCCCAGGAAGAAGTATCCGGGGGCTTCGACCGGCACCGTGCGTCGCTCGGTTCCGTCCGCCAAGAAGACGCGCAGGCGGGCGCCCTGGGGCGACCGCTCCGTGAGCACGATGCGGCCGTCGGCGAGAAAGCCCGGCCACCGGCTGGTCTGCTCCGCTCCCGCGGCCAGCCGCGCGAGCGCGGCGCCGGTGCGTCCGTCGAGCAGCCAGACCTCGCGGTTCGCATATTGGGTGGCGACGACGCGATCTCCGCTTCTGTTGGCGACGAGATAGAGGCGCTCGGCGCCAGTGAAGCCGCCGGTTTCCCGCAGCGTTTTCGAGGCGGCGTCGAGCTCCAGGATCTCGAGGCGGGTCTCTCCGTGCTTGTCGGCGACGATCTCCGGCTGGCGGTAGACACGAAACGTGTCGTTGTCGGCAAAGAAGCCGCGCACGTCGGTGCGTTCACCGGCCACCCGAGCCGATGCCAGAGTCCTCGCGGAGGCGAGATCGTGGATCGAGAGCACGCCCCGTTCCATCGTGGCCAACCGCGAGCCGTCTGCGGAAAGAATCATCAGGGACGGGTAGCCTTCCAGGATGAGCCGCGTGCGTGACGGCCTGGCCTTCGGATCGTCGAGTGCGAGCGCGAGGACCTCGAGGGGTCCGCCATGGTCTCGCCCTTCCACCCAGACGGCCTGCTTTCCATTTCGTGAAATCTCCGGGCCCCGCCAGTCGACGACGGCGATTCGCTCGGACCGCGCGCGCGCTGTGTCGTAGAGAAAGTCGGCGCGGGCGCCGCGCGCTTCCCCCTGGACGACGACCCAGCTCCCCGCAGGCGCGGGCGACGCCCAGAAGCCCTTCAGGTCGGCTGGCCGAGCGGCGAGGACCCAGGACGCGTAGCCGTTGATGCCCAGGAGAGCCGCGGCCAGCGAGCCCCAGAGAACCAGAGAGAGCGCCCGGTGGGCGGCCCGAATGTCCGTACGCCCGCGCGCGACCGACGCGAGGCCGGCGAGGAGAGCTGCGACGCCGGCCGAGAGGACGAAGGCCCATACCGCGACGGTCCGCGGCCCATCCGCCATGAATGAGGGCAGCCGCGAGAGAACGGCGGAGAACCCGAATCCGATGGCGAGAGCGGCGACGGCATCGAGCGCGACGAGCGGCGAGCGCGAACGGAACATGACGCTGACCGCGTGCATGGCCGAGAAAAGAAACAGCAGCCCAGCGACCAGAAGGAGGGGCCAGAAGGGCGGCGGTTCCGTATCGACGAAGAGCTCCTTCCACGGGGCCAGCGATCCCGAGACCCAGGCCGGGACCCAGAGCATCGCCGCCGAGAGCAGCGCGAGGGAAATCGCGGCGGCGAGGTGGCCGGCCCAAATGGCGAACGCCGAGAGCGGCCTAGAGAAATCGAAGGCGATCCGGCGGCTCGCCAACGCGGGGGCGAGCATGGATGCGCCCGATACGGCAACGAGGCCGATCGCAAAGGCCGAGGACTGAACGAAGGCCACCCACGAGCGTATGTTCGCGGCTTCGGTTCCGGATACCCCCCGCACGAGCGTCACGGCGAAGGGAACGACACTGCAGACGGCCGCGGCGGCCAGCAGGAGCCGCCTCTGGAAGATCTCCCGGCGCGTCACGGCGAGGAACCCCTTCATGACGCGACTCCCTTCTCTTCGCCGGCGACGGCGAGGAAGATCTCTTCGAGGGGCATTGCCTCGGCCTGCGCGTTCTCGACTCCGTCGGTCTCGCGAAACCGCGCGAAGGCCTCCGCCTCGAAGTTCGAGACGACGGCGTCGATGCCCCAGCCGCGGACCCTCACGCGCACGGCATCGAAGGCCTCGAGCTCGGTTCCGAAGGCCGTGCGCGTCTCGGTCATGCGGCTCTCGTAGCGGATGCGTCGAAAACGCGCTCTAAGCCGCTCCGACTCCTCGTCGAGGACGAGCCGCCCTTCCTTCAGGATTCCGACTCGCGTCGCGATTCCCTCGAAGCCGGCCAGGTCGTGAGTCGTCAGGAACACCGTCGTGCCGCGGTCCGCGAGCTCGCCGACGATCTCCTCGACGAGCGCCCGGCGCGCCACGACGTCGAGGCCGAGCGTCGGATCATCGAGGACGAGAAGCTCCGGCGCGTGCCCGAGCGCCAGAGAGAGCATGACCTCGCCCTTCTGCCCCTTGGAAAGGCTGCCGAACGGAGTGCTCGCGGGCACGCCGAAGCGCTCGAGTCGCGAGAAGACGCCTGCCGAGTCCCAGCGGGGGTAGATCCTTCGGCAGAAATCGGAAAGCTCACGTGCGGTCATCGCGGCCGGGGCGTCGGGCTCCTCCGGGACGACTCCCGTGCGCTCCATCGCGCGCCGGCGGTCCTTCCAGGAATCTTCGCCGAAAAGCAGCGCGCGGCCGGAGGTCGGCCTTTGCTCGCCGAGAAGACAGCGGATGAGCGAGGACTTCCCGGCGCCGTTGCGGCCGAGGAGCGCGTAGACGGCGCCCGGGGCGACCGAGAGTGTCACGTCGCGGCAGGCCGTCGCGCGCCCGTACTGGACGGTCAGGCCTTCGACGCGAATCGGGTCCGTCACGATCGGGCTCCTTTCTTTGGATCGAGGCTTCTCCACGCGGCTTCGAGGGCATCGGCCGCTTCCTCGGGAGTGACGCCGAGGGTCGAAGCGAGGCTCGCGTACCGGGTCGCGGCCTCGCGCAGCGTGCGCGAGCGCTCCGTGCGGCTGATGGGCGGCGGAGAGTCCGCCACGTACGTCCCGTCGCCGCGCTTGACCATCAGGATTCCCGCGTCCGTCAAACGCTGGTAGGCCTTGGCGACCGTCGCGGGATTGATGCGGAGATCCTTCGCGAGCTCCCGCACCGACGGCACCGCGGCGCCAGGCTTCAGCGCTCCCGACGCGACGAGACGCCGGACTCCCTCCTCGATCTGGCTCCAGATCGGGGTGGCGTCGGAAGCATCGATGCGGAGATCGGCCATTGACTAGTGTAGTAGTGTACTACTACACTAGTACTGTCTGTCAAGGAGGTCGAAATCCGTGTCCTCGGATGGAAAGCGCTACTGGCTCGTGAGCGCAGGCTCCGACCGCGCGTTCGAGGAGAAGACCTGGGCGACCCCCGCTTTCCTTTCCGACTCGGTTCGGGACGCGGTCCGCTCGAGCGAGGGCTGGGCGAGCAACCGCGAGTGGGTCATCCAGGAGGGACCGGCCCCTCGCCGGCGAGCCGCGCCGTCAGGAGCGTCATGGGGAAGGCATCTCCCGCCGGAAATCGTACCGCCGCACCATAGGCGCCGCCGCGGCGACGGCGGCCGTGACCGCGATCGTCGCCACGCCTCCCGAGACGACGGAGAATGTCACCCCGGCGACGATCGTGGCAAAGAGCGAGGCCAGAAGGCCCGCTTCGAGTTCGCCGAGCTGAGGGCCTCCCATGAAGAAAATCATGTTGATCGAGGTCATGCGGCCCCGCAATCGATCGGGGGTGATGAACTGGCGGATAGTCTGCCGGATGACCGTCGAGATCGCGTCGGCGAGACCGACTCCCGCCAGCGCCGCGAGTGTGAGCCAGAAGTTGCGGGAGAGACCGAAAACGATCGTGGAGGCGCCGTAGGCCGCGACGGCCCAGAGAAAGATGCGCCCCTGCCGTTCCGGCAGAGGCCGGACCGACAGGAAAAGGGCCCCGGCCAGAGCGCCCACGGCCGGCGCCGCGGCGAGGATCCCGTAGCCCCTCGCGCCCACGTGCAGGACCTGGTCGGCGAAAATCGGGAGGAGCGAGGTCGCGCCCGAGAAGAACGTGGCGAGAAAGTCGAGCCCCATCGTCCACACCATGAGCGGCGTCCTGAAGACGAAGCGCAGCCCTTCCGCCAGCGCCGAGCCCATGTCCACCTTTCCGGCCGCCGGCTCGGGCGCGCCGGAGGTCCACATCGTGGCGAGCGCGAAGATTACGGCCAGAAACGAGACCGCGTTCAGGAGGTAGATCGTGGCGAGACCCTTCGTTCCGGCGCCCGCCTGGGCGATGAAGAGTCCGGCCAGCGCAGGCCCGCCGATCAACGCCGTCTGGAACACCGAGAGGTTCAGCGACAGCGCGCCCGTCAGGTCTTCGGGGGGAACGAGTCGCGGGATCAGCGCCTGCCGCGAAGGTCCGTCGAACGCGACGGCCGCCGCTCCGAGCGCGTTCAGCAGGTACAGGAGCCAGAGCGTTTCGCGGCGGGCGAAGGTGATTGCGGCCAGCCCCAGCGCGACGGCCGTCATTGCGATCTGCGTCACGATCATGACGCGCCGGCGGTCGTACCGGTCGGCGACGACCCCGCCCCAAAGGGAGAAGATGACGATTGGCACGACCCGGGTCAACCCCACGAACCCGAGCGCCAGCGGCGACTTCGTCAGCAGATAAACGTGCCAGTTGATGGCGACGACCTGCATCTGCGTGCCCGTCAGCGAGAGGAGCTGCGAAGCGATGAGCCGCCGGTAGTCGCGGTGTGCGAGCGCCAGGTACGGCGCCCTGGGGGCGGCGGAGGACACGAAGCGGATTCTACGGGCTCGACGGGGTCACATCGCCTCGCGGGAACGGCGTCCGTGCGAACTGCACGCCCTCGAACGGGAATCGGACGGTCGTAAAAGCGCGAACGGCGCGGCCGCCCTTTCGGGCGGGCTCGAACCGCCACTGCCGCGCCGCCGCGACGGCCGCGGCCGTGAGATCCGCCCGGGCTTCCTTCTCCACCTTGATGTCGAGCGGCTCCCCCGACTCCGAGACCAGGACCCGCAGCACCACGAGGCCGCGCGCTCGCTCCTTGAGCGCTCGTTCAGGATAGACGGGCATGACCATCTGGACCGGTCGCGGAGGCGTGTCGGCTCGGCTCGGCGCGACGACCAGCGTGGCGGGAGTGGGCGAGAACAACGGCCGCCAGGTCGGAATGGGGGTGTTCGAGACCGCGGTGTCGGCCGGAGCGCGGGCCGGTCGTGACCTCCAGGACTCGTCCGGCGTCGGCGTGATCGTCGGTGGTCCCGGCGACGGAGTGCGGGTTGGCCGGAACCTCCAGGACTCGTCCGGCGTCGGCGTCCTCGTCGGCGGTGCCGGCGTGCGCGTACGCGTGCTCGACGGCGTGAGTGACGGCGTGAGTGACGGCGTGAG
>JBKJWL010000020.1:0-23100 GCA_046716885.1 Thermoanaerobaculia bacterium
ACCCCTTCTTCGACAAAATCAACGTAATCGCCGCCGTCAACGTCGTCTTCCCGTGATCCACGTGCCCAATCGTCCCAATGTTGACGTGAGGCTTGCTGCGATCAAACTTCTCTTTACCCATGTCCCCTCACCTTCCGCTCATCCGGAGTCTCCAGTTGGAGCCCACGACCAGAATTGAACTGGTGACCTCGTCCTTACCAAGGACGTGCTCTACCGACTGAGCTACGTGGGCGCTCCTCACGCCGCGAGACGCGAGACGTAAGACGTGAAACGAGGGCTTCGCCGGGACGCTCTTCTCTCGGATTTCCACGTCTTACGTCTTACCTCTCACGTCTCACGCTCTGTGGAGCGGGAGACGGGATTCGAACCCGCGACCAACAGCTTGGAAGGCTGTGACTCTACCCCTGAGTTACTCCCGCGTTTTCCGCCATGCCTGCGATAGTGGTGGGCAGTGAAGGATTCGAACCTCCGAAGCGCGAAGCGCGGCAGATTTACAGTCTGCTGCCATTAACCACTCGGCCAACTGCCCGAGCTCGAAACGACGAATCGGAACCTTCCTGCCTGGGTCTGCCTCCCTCTGGAGCCGGCGATGGGACTCGAACCCGCAACCTTCCGATTACAAATCGGATGCTCTACCGTTGAGCTACGCCGGCGACGAATCGTTCGCGCAGTTTCCCCGGTGACCGGCCTTCAAAGAGCACACCAATACCCATCTCCCACCGGCGTGAATCGCGGAGTCTACCAGCGCCAAATCACTGGATCAAGACCTCTTTTGCGGCTGCGCGAGGCGCTGCCGGAGCGCCTCGTATCCGGCGGCCGCGGCGGCGGTCGAGACGTTCAAGGAGCCCACCTTTCCCATCATCGGGAGGCGCGCCAGCTCGTCGCACCCCTCCCGGACGAGCCGGCGGATCCCCTTGGCCTCGCCGCCCAGCACCAGGGCCAGGTCGCCCCGCAGATCGATCTCGTAGAGGTTTCGGCCCTCCGGGTCGAGTCCCACGACCAAAAACCCTTCATTCTTAATGTGATCCACGAACCGTCGGAGATTCTTGACCCGCACGACAGGCACCCTCTCGACCGCCCCGGCCGAGCTGCGGCCGACCGCCTCCGACAGGGGCGCCGAGCCCCTCTCCGGAACCACGACCCGGGCCCCGAGACCCTCCGCCACCCGGATGGCGGCCCCGAGGTTCTGGGGATCTTGGACCTCGTCCAAGACCAGGAGGAACCGGCTGCCGGTGACCCCCTCCAGCGCGGCCTCCTCCTCCAGATACTCGCGGACCGCCAGGCGGGCGACCACCCCCTGATGGGAGGGACCGGCGAGCTGCTCGATCGCGCGGCGTGCCCCGTAGCGGACCGCGACGCCGTTGGCACGGCAAAGGTCCTTGAGCTCGTAGATGCGCCGGTCGCGGCGCTCGGAGTCGATGAGAACCCACTCGATCTCGCGGGGGCGGGCCTTGACGGCCTCCTCGATCGGATGGAGGCGGGAAAGAATCACCGCGGATTTCGATTCTCGGACGCCGGGACGAGCAACACGACCGCCATCGCGGCGACGCCGTCCTTGCGGCCGGTGAAACCGAGCCCGTTGGCGCTGGTTCCTCGAACGCTGACCGCCCCCTCGTCGACGCCGAGGATCCCGGCCACGCGCGTCCGTATCGCCGCGACATGGGGCGCGATCCGGGGAGCCTCGGCGATGACGATGCCGTCGACGTTGCCGACGGCGAAGCCCCGCGCCTCGACGAGCTCCCGGGCCTTCACGAGAAACACCGTGCTGTCCTCGCCCTTCCACGCCGGATCGTCCGGAGGGAAGTGATCGCCGATCGACCCGAGCCCCGCGGCTCCGAGCACCGCGTCAGTCAGCGCGTGGAGGAGCGCGTCGCCGTCGGAGTGCCCCTCGAGACCGGCCGCGTGCGGGATCTCGACGCCACCGAGAAGCAGCCGGCGGCCCGCCGCGAAGGGATGCGCGTCGAACCCGATACCCACCCGCGACGTCATGCGGTGCCTCCACTCCCCCGCGATCGCAGGATCGCCTCCGCGACCTCCAGGTCCTCCGGCGTCGTGATCTTGAAGGAGAGCCGCGAGACCGGTACGACGGCCACCGGGATTCCGAGGCCTTCACAAAGGGCCGCTTCGTCGGTGGTCTCCCGGCGGGTTGCCAGCGCTCGCCGCAGAAGATCAGCGCGGAAGGCTTGAGGCGTGGCGGCTCCGAAGAGGCCCTCGCGGTCGATCGTTCTCAGGATGCGCCCCGCTTCCACTTTCTTGATCGTGTCCACCAGGGGAACCGCGGCGATCGCCGCTCCGGTCTGCTCCGCCGCCCGAAGGACCGCCTCCACTTCCTGCGCGGCGATCAGGGGCCTTGCGGCATCGTGGACGAGAACGATGTCCCCCTCCCGTGGGGTCAGCGCATCGAAACCGCGGCGGACCGACTCGGAGCGGGTCTTTCCGCCCGGCACGGAAAGGGCACGACCTTCCAGCAGCCGAGCGACGTCGTCGACGCGATCAGGCGGAGCCGCCACGACGATGCGGGCGAAGGCGAATGGGGCGAAGGCGTCCAGGGCCCACGAGAGGATCGGACGACCTCCAACGGGGACGAGCGCCTTGGGAGTCTCCCGCTGCAGACGGTGTCCGACTCCGGCCGCCACCAAAATCAGCCAGTGCTGCGGACTCAATCTGTCGTCTTTCGCTCGGAAACAGTCCGCCGAATCGAGATGAGGTACCCCTCGTCCGGGGGACGGCCTGACTGAAACACACAACCGACCTGAAATCCACGGTCGAGAAGCGACAATTGCATCTCGGCAAGCCCCATCCCACCCAAATACCGAACGCGTCCAGAAGACGACTGATCCCTCTGAACGGATCGCGAAGCGACCCATGCAGCGTCGGCCGGAATCTCACTCACGTCGTCGACCAGCCGGATCTCGAAGCCCTGCGCCTTCTCGCGCTTCAGATAGTACAGGATGGGCCGGCGGTTGCCCGGACCCAGCACATAGATGGGCACGTTTCCGGAGAGCGCGGCAGAATTGGGACCTCGAGTCAGCATCAGGTGCACCAGATCTCCCCACGCGATGCGGTCCGGAGACGCGAACGGCTCGGCTGTCCCGAGGATCGACCATCCCGCCACGAGCGTGATGAGAATCGTCCGGAGTATCGGTGGTCGGAGACGGTCCAGCACGATCCCGCAGAGAAGAAGGAAGGGAACCGAGGCGATAATCAGATATCGCGGCGTGAAGATCGGCTGGGGCAAAGCCTGGCTCGCCGTCATGGCCACGGCAAGCGGGACAAACGAAAAAAGCGCCAGGAAACCGACGGCGAGGCGTTCCGAGGGCTCGGGATCACTCGCGCTCCGTCCAAACACCACAGTCAGTGCAAGAAGGAGCGGAACGGTAAGGATCAGAAACCCCGGAAGCCATCCGCCTCCCACGAGATCCGGAGATGGGCCGATCAACCCGGTGAAGTACTTCAGCAGATCGTCCCAGCCCGGACGAGACAGCCCGGCGAGATTCGTCCCCAATCCCCCGATGTGGACCGTCCTCCGCCTCACCAGCCAGAGCCAGGGTGCGAACGCGATCACGACCGGAAGCGTTCCGGCGAGGAACGCGACGAGCTTGGACCGACGCGCGAGGAGCAGGAACAGTCCCTCGCATCCCAGGAGGATCCAACCGTAATAGTGGGTGTAAACCATGGCAACGTTCACGACCGTCAAGGCGGCGAACTCGGCGACGGAGGGCCGGGCGGCCCGAAGAAATCGAACGAAGAGATAGAGCGAGGTCATGGAAAGAAGCTGAAGCAAGCTGTACATCCGGAGCTCGTGCCCATACCGGACGAGAAATCCGCTGCAGGCGATGAGAAGGAGGCTCAGCCGGAATGCTTTTCGCGACAGCCCCAGCGCCCAAGAAAGAAGGACCGTCGGAATCAGGCTCAGAACAGAGAAGAGGACGGGCAACGATCTCAGCCACACAGGCCGCTCCCCGCCAATCGAGATCCATATTTTGAGGAGAATGTAGAAAAGGGGCGGATGGACCACGTCGCGTACGGCCGCTCGCACGAGATCGATCCATCCCCGATCAGCCACGCGCAGGCTGAACAGCTCGTCGCCCCACAACGTGCGGGCGGCGGCTTCGTGCAGCTGCAGCACAACGGAGAAAAGAACGAGAGCAGCCCAGACGAGAATGTCGGTCCTGCGACGGCCATCCACGAAATTCGCGTCCCTGTTTCCCAAGTGGTCTTCGGAGCGACCCCCGGAGGCGGTCTCGGAACTAGACCGCGAGGATCTCCTGCTCCTTGGCCTTAAGTAAGTCGTCGACTTCCTTGATCTTCTTGTCCGTCAGCTTCTGGGATTCCTCGAGGCCGCGGCGCTCGTCGTCTTCGGAGATGGCCTTGTCCTTGAACATCTTCTTGATCCGGTCGTTGCCTTCGTGGCGGTAGCGCCGGACCTCCACGCGCCCCTCTTCGGCCATGTGGTGCGCCTTCTTCGCGAGGTCTTTGCGCCGCTCCTCGGTGAGCGACGGGATCGGAACGCGCACGACCTTTCCGTCGGACTGCGGGTTTAAACCGAGCTCGGACTTCCGGATGGCCCGCTCGATCTCGACGGCCATCTTGGGGTCCCAGGGGGCGGCCACGATCAGGGTCGGGTCGGGAACCGAGAGGTTGGCGACCTGGTTGATCGGAACGTCCGCGCCGTACGCGGGCACCAGGATCCCGTCGAGCATTCCGAGGTTGGCGCGACCGGTCCGGAGCGTTTTGAAGCGCTCACGGAGAGCGGCCACGGCTTCCGTCATGTGTTTCTCGATGTCCTTGAGCTCCTGCCTCATGACCCGGCTCCCCCCGCCGAAACCAGCGAGCCGATGTCCGCTCCGAGCACCACCCGCTGGATGTTGCCCTTGACCTTGAGGTTGAAGACCTTGATCGGGACCCCGTTCTCCATGCACAGCGCCACGGCGGCCGCGTCCATGACCTGAAGGCCCGCGTCGAGCGCCTGGCGGTAGGACAGGGTCTTCAGGAACTTCGCGCCGGGAACAGTGTCGGGGTTCGCGTCGTAGACCCCGTCCACCTTCGTCGCCTTCAGCAGGACATCGGCATGGATCTCGTTGGCGCGCAGGGCGGCTGCGGAATCGGTCGTGAAGAAGGGGTTCCCGGTGCCGGCGACGAAAAGGACCACGCGGCCCTTCTCGAGGTGCCGGATCGCCCTGCGGCGGATGAAGGGCTCGGCGATCTGGCGGATCTCGACGGCCGACATCAGGCGGGTCGTGACCTGCCGCTTCTCGAGCGCGTCCTGGAGGGCCAGGCCGTTGATCACCGTCGCCAGGAGCCCCATGTGGTCGCCTGCCACGCGGTCGATGCCCTGCGCCGCGGCCGACACTCCCCGGATGATGTTGCCGCCGCCGATGACGACCGCGGTCTCGACACCGAGCCCGTGGACGTCCTGGATCTCGTCGGCCAGCCGCGCGACCACGTCGGGCGCGATCCCGAACTTCTGGTCCCCCATCAGGGCCTCTCCCGATAGCTTCAGGAGGATGCGGCGGTAGACGGGAGCTTCGGCCATACGGTCGGGATTATCCGCGAATCGGGTCGTCTCCGGGGCGACTACGCGGCCTCCTCGGCGCGACCGAGGCCTTCTCCGAGCTTGAACCGAACGAAGCGCAGATCCAGAGCGCCCTTGCCCGCCCGCTCCACGATGACTTGTCCCACCGTCTTCTCGGGGTCCTTCACGTAGGCCTGCTCCACCAGGACTGCCTCCTGGTAGAACTTCTCGACCTTGCCGTCGGCGATCCGCTCCACGACGTTGGGTGGCTTTCCGGCGGCCGTCGCCTGGGCCTTTGCGATCTCGCGCTCGGTCGCGAGGGCCTCGGGGCTGACTTCGCCGCGCCCCGCGAAGCGCGGGTCGGAAGCGGCGATGTGCATCGCGAGGTCCTTGCCGAGGGGGTCGTCCCCGCCCGGAATTCCGACGAGGACGCCGATTCTCCCGTTGCCATGGATGTAGCTGGCGAACTGCTCGCCCGGCCGGGCCGTGAGGCGCGAGAACCGGCGGACCAGGATGTTCTCCTTGAGCACCGCGATGAGCTGCGTCACCGCGTCGCCGACGGTCTCACCACCCGGCCAGGAGAGCTTCGAAAGCTCCGCCGTGTCGCCGGAGCGGGTGTCGCCGAAGGCATCGTGGGCCCCGATCCGATCCGCGAGCTTCCCGGCGAAGAGCCGGAAGTCCTCGGTCCGCGCCACGAAGTCCGTCTCGCAGTTGACCTCGAGCAGCACCGCCCCCTTGACCGTGACGTGGGCGACGACGAGCCCCTCCGAGGCGGCCCGGCCGGCCTTCGAGGCCGCCGCCGCCAGGCCCTTCTTGCGGAGGATCTTCCTTGCCTCGTCGAAGTCCCCCTGGGCTTCCACGAGCGCCTTCTTGCAATCCATCATGCCGGCGCCGGTCTCGGTGCGCAGGTCGGATACGAGCTTGGACGTGATTTCCATGATTCCCTCTGAAATGGGCGCGAGCCGCAAACGGGCTCGGGAGCTCCCGACCCCCGACTCCCGACTTCTCCTTACGACGCGTCGGCGACGACCGCGGTCTGCGAGAGCTCCGGCGTGCGCGGCCGCTCTTCGGAAGACGCGGCCTCCTCGGCTTCGCGTTCCCCGTGCGCGTGCAGTCCTTCGAGGATGGCGTCGGAGACCTTCGAGGCGAAGAGCCGGATGGCGCGGATCGCATCGTCGTTGCCCGGGATCACGTAATCGATGATGTCCGGGTCGCAGTTGGTGTCGACCACGGCCACGACCGGGATGCCGAGGATGTTCGCTTCCTTGACGGCGATGTACTCCTGCTTGGGATCGATCACGAACAACGCGTCGGGAAGCTCATCCATCTCCTTGATCCCGGTCAGATTCTTGTCGAGCTTCTGCTTCTCCCGCTCCAGCCGCAGGCGCTCCTTCTTGGTCAGGTTCTCGTTGTCATCCTGCGCGAGGACGCCCTCGATCTCCTTCAACCGGTGGATGGACTTGCGGATCGTCGAGAAGTTCGTCAGCGTGCCGCCGAGCCAGCGCGTGTTCACGTAGAACATTCCGCAGCGGTTGGCCTCTTCGTAGATCGCATCCTGGGCCTGGCGTTTCGTACCGACGAAAAGCAGGTTCTTTCCCTTGGCGGCGAGGTCGGTCACGAACTTCGAGGCTTCCTTGAATTGCTTGAGCGTCTTCTGAAGGTCGATGATGTAGATCCCATTGCGCTTGCCGAAGATGTACTTCTTCATCTTCGGGTTCCAGCGCTTGGTCTGATGACCGAAGTGGACGCCCGCCTCGAGCAACTCCTTCATCGAAATAGATGCCAGATCACACCTCCTTGTTCGTAAACGTTTCGACCGATCAGCGCTTGCTGAACTGGAACCGGGCCCGCGCTCCGCGCTGGCCGTACTTCTTGCGTTCTTTCATGCGCGGGTCCCGCGTGAGGAAGCCCTCTTTCTTGAGCTTCTTCCGGAGCTCCGCGTTGTACTCGACCAGCGCCCGCGAGATCCCGTGCCGGATCGCGCCCGCCTGGCCCGACGGGCCGCCGCCCGCGACCGTCACCAGGATGTCGAACTTCTCGGCCGTCTCGCTCGACGCGAGCGGCTGTTTGATGACCATCTTGAGAACGTTGTTCGGGAAGTAGTCGTCGAGGGACCGCTTGTTGACGGTGATCGCGCCGGTTCCGGGCACGAGCCGGACGCGGGCCATCGAAGTCTTGCGCCGCCCCGTGGCCTTGTGCTCAATGTCGACTGCCAAGACGCCTCCGCGTTATTTCCCGGCCGAAGCCGCGGGAACCTTGAGGGGACGAGGCTGCTGCGCCTCGTGGGGGTGCTTCGCGCCCCGATAAACCTTCAGCTTCTTGATCATTTTGCGTCCGAGCTTGGATTTGGGAAGCATGCCGCGGACGGCGTCCTCGATGATGCGCTCCGGAAATTTGGCCTGCTGATCCCGAGCGCCGACCGTCTTCAAGCCTCCGGGAAAACCCGTGTGCCGCCGGTAGACCTTCTCATCGAGCTTCGTGCCGGTGAATCTCACCTTCTCGGCGTTCGTCACGACCACGAAGTCGCCCATGTCGAGGTAGGGGACGTAGTTGACCCGGTGCTTACCCGAGAGAACGCGGGCGATCCGCGTCGCCAGACGCCCCAAAACAAGTCCCGTAGCGTCCACCTCGAACCAGTCGTGGCGGACGTCGGCGGCCGATACTCTTGCCGTACCTGAAGCCATTTGAACCCCTAAACAGTCACTCAAGGTGGCCCGCGCCGCGGCGAGCGTGGATGAATCCCTCGTGGGAGGGCGCGTAAGAATACGTAAGGGGACCGGGGCTGTCAACAACCCGTCCCGGAGCCCGGCGGCGGGCCTAAGGCCGGCGAACCCGCGGCCCGACGGCGCGGGGGCCGGTACGGACCGCGGGGAGAAGGTCGAAGGTCTTGACAAGAAGGGTGGCCATCTGCCCGCGGGGGGTGGCGAAGCCGGGGCAATAATTGCCGCCCCCGCATCCGGCGGTGATCCCTTCGCGGAAGAGCTGCTCGATCCAGTCCCGGGCGAAAGCGCCCGGGGGAACGTCGGCGAAGATCCCGGTCGACGGCGGCGGGACATAGGCGCTGCCGTGCTCGGCCTTCAGCAGCATGGGCGCCATCTGGGCACGCGTTACGTGACTGCCGGGGCAGAAGTTGCCGCCGCCGCAGCCAGCGGTGATCCCTTCGTTGAAGAGCTCTTCGATCCAAGCTCGGGCGAAGGAGCCAGGGGGAACGTCGGCGAAGATCCCCGTGGCCGGCGGCGGCACATAGTCGCTTCCGTGCCTGGCCTTCAGCAGCAGGACCGCCATCTGGGCCCGCGTCACATTGGCGGCGACACAGTAGTTTCCGAAGCCGCAGCCGGACGTCACCCCGCTGCGGAAGACCACCTCGACGTCGTCATGGAAGCCGTTGGACTGGGGCACGTCGAGGAAGTCGGCGAACCAGCCCCGGGTGAGCGTCCCGCTCGCGCCGCCCGGATTCGTCGCCGTGACGTCGTTGAGGGTGCCCGGCGGAAGAGGTGGACTCGAAGCCGTCATCCGAGTCGAATTCACGCGGGAAACCGACACCGCCGGGACGCCCCCGATCCCCAGGGTCGCGCCCACGGCGAAGTTGCTCCCGGTCACCGTGACTCCGGTGCCGCCGCCCGCGGGACCTGAGCCCGGAGCGATGCTCGAGACCGTCGGTGCGCCTGGCAGCGGGGTCGCCGTACGCGTCGGGGTGCGGGATGAAGTCGGCGTCCGGGTGGCCGTCCGGGTTGGAGTCCGGGTTGCCGTCCGCGTCGGCGTACTGGTCGGCGGGACCGGAGTGAATGTCGGCGTCCGCGTCGCCGTACGGGTCGCGGTCCGGGTGGGCGTCCGGGTCGGTGTCCGCGTCGGCGTGCTGGTCGGCGGGACCGGAGTGAATGTCGGCGTCCGCGTCGCCGTACGAGTCGCGCTCCGGGTGGGCGTCCGGGTCGGCGTGTTGCTCGGAGGCGCGGGGCTGGCCGTCAGCGTCCGGGTCGCTGTACGGGTCGGTGTGCGCGTCGGAGTGTTGCTCGGAGGCACAGGCGTGGCCGTGCGCGTGTGCGTGAGTGTCGGGGTGCGCGATGGAGTCCTCGTTGCGGTGCGGGTCGGTGTGCGGCTCGGCGTCGCCGTGTTGGTCCGAGTCGGCGTCGGGCCTCCGGTGAAGAGGGCCGTGTAGGTCGTGTTGGTTGCCGGGGTCGAGACGGTGTGCGTCTGGGCTCCGCCGTCGGACCAGGACACGAACACGTTCGAGCCCTGCGGCGAGGGGGCGCCGAGCGTGCGCGTGACCCCGACGACCCCCGCGACGCTCTGGGGCGCCGTGAACGGCTGGCCGTCCAGGGTCAGCTGGAGACCGACCGGGTTGGTCGCAAGGGTGATCGTCGAGGTCAGCGGAATCACGTCCCGAAACGTCTCGTGCGTCAGTCCCGCCGAGTCCACCACCGACAGTTGGATCCGGAACCACACATTGGGAGAGGTCTCTCCCAACACCGGGGCCACGAAAGACCCGCCCGTCACTCCCGACGTCGGCAGCACGAACGGGTGGAAGTGCGAGTCATGGTGGAAGTCCACTCGCCAGGTCAAGGCACTCGGCGGCAGACCCCCATCTTCCGGATCGCTGCCCGATCCCGAGTAGCTGACCGTGGCTCCGCCGATGTACGTCGCCCCGGGCGCCGGGGCCCCGATCACCGCCGTCGGAGGCTCGTCCGAGGTCACGGTAAGGACGGCCTGCGCGCTCGTTGCGTTGCCGAAGGAGTTCGAGACCCGGCAGCGAAACTGATCCCCGTCGTCGCCCGGACCTGCGGACGCGATCAAGTAGGAAGGGAACGTCGCGCCGCCGATGTCGACGCTGTTCCTCTGCCACTGGTACGTCAGCGTGGGCGCCCCCGCCGCGGCGACGGTGAACGTCACCGGATACCCGTCCGAGATCAGCTGGCTCTCCGGATCCTGCGTGATCGTCGGCGCGTTGCTGCCGGTGTACGAGACCTTGTAGACCCGTTCGTTCCCGCGCTCCAGATAATAGAGGTTGCCCTGATAGTCCACGTGCACGTCCACGGGGCTCGGGATGCCGGTGGCGAAGCCCGTGACGACACCCGAGGTGGTGTCGAGCCGCCGGATCCAGCCGTCGCAGTAGTCGGCGAAGAAGTAGTCGCCCACATAGTTCGCCGGGAACTGAGAGAGCAGTGGATTGTAGAAATCGCCGCCGGCGATCGAGCAGACGTTCCCCGTGTGGTCATAGAAGTAGAAGGGGTCGGTGTAGTTCGGGTCCGGGGGAACACAGTCCCCTTCGCAGTCCGGCCAGCCGTAGTTGGCCCCGGCGACTCCGTCGTTGATCTCCTCGGTCGTGCTTGCGCCGACGTCGTTGATGAAGATACGGCCCGATCCCGGCTGAACGCCGAACGTGAACGGGTTGCGCAGGCCTAGAGCCCAGATCGCCCGGTTGTTACCCGTCGTGTCGTTGTAGAAAGGGTTGTCCGTCGGGATCAGCGGATCGGGCGGTACGCCCACCCGCAGCACCTTGCCCAAAAGATTGGTCAGGGTCTGCGAGTTCGAGCCGTTGGCGTTGTCGCCGACCGCGACATACAGCTTCCCGTCCAACCCGAAGTGCAGCGCCCCCCCGTTGTGATTCGACGCCGACAGATTGTTCAGCTCCAGGAGGTTCACCTGGCTGCCCGGAACGGCCACGTCGCCGTTGGCCGTCAGACGGCTCAGCCGGTTGTGCGGCGGCGATCCCGGCACTGTGTAGTACACGTAGACGTACTGGTTTTGCGGGAAGTCCGGATCGAGGGCCACACCGAGGAGCCCCCGCTCGTTCATCGAGTCCACGACCAACGTCACGAACGGCGTCGACAGCAGCGCGCCGTTCTTGATCACCCGAAGCTGCCCGCCCTGCTGGCAGACGAACACCCTTCCGTCCGGCGCCAGAGCCATCGCCGTCGGGCTCGACAGACCGGGATAGAACGTCTCCGTAAATCCTGCGGGAAGGGTGGCTCCCGGCGCGAGCGTGGCCGAAAACCACAGCGCAGCCACGGTGAGGAGGAGGCGCTTCACTGCAAACATTATACGAACTATGGCAGGTTGAAGGTCCGCACCAGGAAAGTCGCCATCTGTTGTCGCGGAGTCGCTGCCGTCGGGCAATAGTTGCCGCCACCGCATCCGACCGTGATCCCCTCCGCCGAAAGTTGATTGATCCAATCCACGAACGGAGCGCCGGGGCAGGGCACGTCCCCAAAGACCGTCCCCGAGCACGCCGGCGGCTGATAGCTCCCGCCGTGCTTCCCCTTCAGCAGGAAGACGGCCATCTGGGCTCGGGTCAGCGGGCTTACCGGGCAATAGTTGCCTCCCCCGCATCCGCCCGTGATGCCCTCGGCGGAGAGCTGGTTGATCCAGTTCACGTTCGGGCCGCCCGGGCACGGCACGTCCGCGAAGATCGTCCCCGAGCACGCGGGCGGTTGATAGCTGCCGCCGTGCTCCCCCTTGAGCAGGAAAACCGCCATCTGCGCCCGCGTCACCGGAGAGGTTGGGCAATAGTTGCCGGCACCGCACCCCGCGGTCACGCCGTTGCGGAACACCTTTGCGACGTCGGCATGGAACCCGTTGGACTGGGGCACGTCGAGGAAGTCGGCGAACCAGCCGTTGACGAGCGTTCCCGTCGAATTGCCGGGATTGGTCACCGCGACGTCATTGAGTGTGCCTGGTGTCAGCGGCGGCGTGGAGGCCGTGAGATGCGAAGAGTCGACGAAGGACACGCCCGTGGCCGCGACTCCCCCGACCTGGGAGGTAGCGCCCGGCAGAAAACTCGTTCCGGTGATCGTGACCCCCGTACCTCCCGCTGCGGGCCCCGAGGTCGGGCTGATTCCCGACACGGTCGGGCCCGGCGCGCCCGTAAACGATGCCGTGTAGGTCGTATTCGTGGGCGGGGTGGAGACGGTGTGGATCTGCGCCCCGCCGTCGGACCAGGACACGAACACGTTGGGGCCCTGCGGCGAGGGGGCGCCGAGCGTGCGCGTGACGCCGACGACTCCCACCACACTCTGGGGCGCGGTGAAGGGCTGGCCGTCGAGCGTGAGCTGAAGACCCGCCGGGTTGGTCGCCAGCGTCATCGTCGACGTCAGGGGGGTCACGTCCCGGAACGTCTCGTGCCTGAGGCCGGCCGAGTCAGAGACCGACAGGTGGATGCGGTACCAGACGTTTGGCGAGGTCTCCCCCAGCGTCGGAATAAGGAAGGAGCCGCCGGTCGCTCCCGAAAACGGTGCCACGAAGGGATGAAAGTGCGTGTCGTGATGGAAGTCCACACGCCAGGTGAGGGCGCTGGACGGAAGGGCGCCGTCCTCGGGGTCGGTTCCGGCTCCCGTGTAGGCGATGGTCGCGCCGGCGGCGTAGGTCGTTCCCGCCGCGGGAGTCAGGATGGAGGCCGTCGGTGGATCGTCGCTGGTCGCCGTCAGCAGGGCCTGAGCGCTCGTCGCGTTCCCGAAGGAGTTGGAGACACGGCAGCGGAACTGGTCCCCGTCGTCGGCCGCTGCGACCGACGCGATCGTGAAGAAAGAGGATGTCGCGCCCCCGATGTCGACGCTGTTCCTCTGCCACTGATACGACAGCGGCGCGGCCCCGGATGCGCTGACGGAGAACGTCACGGGAGACCCGAACGAGATCAACTGGCTCTCCGGGTCCTCGGTGATCACGGGAGAGCTGCTGCCCGTGTACGTCACTTTGTAGACGCGTCCGTTGCCCCGAGCCAGATAATAGAGGTTGCCCTCGTGGTCGACCTGCAGGTCGACCGGGCTCGAGGCGCCAGTCGCGAAGTCGGTCACCGTTCCCGACACCGTGTCGATTCTCTTGATCCAGTCGGCGCAGTACTCGGCGAAGAAATAGTCGCCCAGGTAGTCGGCCGGAAACTGCGGCAGCAGGGGGTTGTAAAAGGCGCCGCCCGTGATCGCGCACGCTGTGCCGTCGTTGGCGTAGAAGTAGAAAGGATCGACGTAGTCTGTATCCGGCGGACTGCAGGGCCCCTCGCAGAGAGACCACCCGTAGTTGGCGCCCGCCGCCCCGTCGTTGATCTCCTCCCAATCGGTCTGCCCCACGTCGTTTATGAAGATCCGACCGCTTCCCGGCTGCACGCTGAACGTGAACGGGTTGCGCAGGCCGAGCGCCCAGATCGCGCGGTTGTTGCCGCTGGCCTGTCCGTAGAAGGGATTGTCGGTCGGGATCAGCGCCGCGGGCGGCACACCCACCCTCAGCAGCTTTCCGAGCAGATTCGTGAGCACCTGCGCGTTTCCCGGGTTCGCGTTTTCGCCCACCGCGACGTAGAGCTTCCCGTCCGCTCCGAAGTGGAGGGCCCCGCCGTTGTGGTTGGTGGCCGAGGAGAGGTTGTTCAGCTCCAGCAGGGGAAGCTCGCTGCCCGCGACGGCGACGTCGCCGTTGGCCGTGAAGCGGCTGAGGCGATTGTGCGCGGGCGACCCCGGAACGGTGTAGTAGAGGTAGATGTACTGGTTGCTGAGGAAGGCCGGATCGAAGGCCACGCCGAGGAGGCCCCGCTCGCCCAAGGAATCGACAGTCAGCGTGACGAAGGCCGTGGCGAGCAGGGCGCCGTTCTTGATGACCCGGAGCTTGCCGCCCTGCTGGCAGACAAAGATCCGCCCGTCGGGGGCCACGCCGAACGCGGTGGGGCTCGAGAGACCCGAAGTGAATGTCTCGGTGAAGCCGGCCGGCAGCGTCGCCGCCGCCGCCGCCGAGGCGGCGACGCTCAGGACCAAGGCTGTGGCGAGGCTCCGTAGTCTCATGGGCGTCCTTATGTCGGGAAGCATTCAGGCTATTCCACGGGTCGCGGGCTGTCAAACGGCCGACCCCGCTCTACGTGACCGGCCCCCGGGGACGACCTCGGCCGCGGAACGAAGAATCCCGACCGAACGGCCGTGGCAATCATGAAAGAACACTGGTGCATCCGGCCGCCGTCGGCGTTTTTTCAAGGGAGACGCCCCTCCGCAATCATCGAAATCTGGAGCCGGAATTTGCCTGCCGACGTTCGGGGAATACTCTCGACGGCATCGACGAGAACTTCCAGCTCGGTTCCGATGCGGGCCCGAACGCCGCGGATCAGGTCCTGCCGATGCCTTTCGCCGAACCCCGGCGCAGGGACGACCTTGATCCGGATCCGATGCAGGGTCTCCTGCACGATCTGCGCTTCAAACATCGGAAGTCCCGAATGGAACACCGTGTCGAGCCCCCCCACGGGACTGCCCGACGGTGTGATGATGAGGTCCTGGGCGCGCCCATCCAGGGACTGGATGGCCGGGAGCAGCCGGCCGCAGGCACAACGCTCGGCGGAATCGCAGAGCGAGGCACGATCTCCAGTGTCATAGCGCACCAAAGGCATGTCCGTGTTGATCAGGCCCGTGCACACGAGACTTCCGATCAGGCTTCGCGGGGTCCTCGGATCGTGAGTTTCAGGAATGCACTCCGTCACGCCGACGTCGGGCCAGAGGTGCATCGTTCCGAACGAGCACTCGCTCGCGGCACACACGATTTCGGCCTGTCCGTAGCTGTTGCGCACCGGACAATCGAACACTCTCGCGATCGTTTCTCGTTGAAACCCGAAAAGGGACTCGGCGTTACTGACCACCACGCGCAACTTCGGCACCGGTAGGCCCCGCTCGAGGGCCGCGCGGGCGATCGCGTGCATCGCGGAGGGGTACCCCAGGAGGTAAGTCACCCCGTATCGCCGCATCGCGTCGAGATAGAACGGAACGGCGTCGGGGTTAGCATGGTAGGAGGACAGATAGAGCTGGTGCATTCCGCGGTTCCAGACCCAGAAAGGCGGTTTGCGCTGCCCTCCCGGAATGACGCGCTGGCCCCCGATGTTGGCCCAGCGGTCTCGGCGACTGACCCCGTTCCACAGGCGCAGCCGGGCTTCGAAGATCGCATGCCAGGACCGCTCCGTCGGCCGGGACCTCCAGAACCGCAGCGGTGTTCCGAGGGTTCCGCTCGTCTCGATCGGAAACATCCTGCGCACATCGCAGTCGTCGGCCACGAAGGCGGCTGGATTTTCCCGCAGCGGCGCCTTGCTCAGGATGGGCCAGTTTTCCAACCGCTCCCAGGATGCCCGATCGCCACGTCGCCGCCGGGCGGACCACTGCTCGCGGTAGTACGGCACGCGCGTCGCGGCACGGTGCAGAACGCGGGCCAGACGCTCCTCCCGCCAGATCTTCCATTGTTCATCGCTCCAGTGGTCCCTCTCGAGGGCTTCTTCGACCAGGCGATCCGTTTCCGGGCCGTACCGCCACGAGCGCAGCCAATAGCCTCGCAGGGTCGCGGCGACCGATCGGGCCGGAGCGGGAAGACGGCCATAGATCCGAGTCCAAGCACTCATCGCGCTCCCGCTTGCAACAGCGGCGCGCAGGGCTTGCTCAACATGCGCAGGACGAGGGCTCGGGCCGTCGCCGCGCGGCGGGCAGGACCGGTGCTGCGGCGAGGCTTCGTCGTCTCATGGGCGTCTTTGACGGGAAGGCTGCAGGCTATTCCCCGTGCCCCGAGGCTGTCAAACGGCTCCGCGGGCCTCATGTCCCCGAAGGCTTCCGCAGCCCCCCCTCCGACTACCTGTAACATCCCCTCGAGCAAACAGCCCATGCCAGAGCCGCGGTCCGCTTCGCCCGCCACGCGTCCGCCTGTGCCCGTGCTCGTCCTCGGAAAGGGCATCACGGCCCTCGGGGTCGTGCGCGCCCTGGGGCGAAGGGGGCTCCCGCTTTACGTGGCCGGCGCCGGGGACGAGCTCGTCACCGGCTCACGCTGGTATCGCCCGTTGCCGGGAGGCCGCCTCAACGAGCCGAACGAAGCAAGTCTTGCCGCGAGGCTGGAGACTCTCGAAGTCGATCGCATGGTTCTCCTGCCGTGCTCGGACGCCTGGGTCATGGCGGTCAGCCGCCTCGAGCCCGTACTGCGCGATCGGTTTCCCTCGAGCGTCGCTCCGCCAGACACCCTGAGCCGGCTCGTGGACAAGGGACTCTTCGCCGAGACGCTTCAGGAGATGCGTCTGCCCCACCCCCGGACGGTCCTCTTGCGTCAAGCCGATGCGCTAGCGGCGGTTCCGGAGGAGTCGTTCCGCAGCTTCTTCCTGAAGCCGGCCAACTCCGGGCGCTTCGCCGGCGAGTTCGGCGTCAAGGCCGTCCGCCCGCAGACCCGGGAGCGGGCGATGGATCTCGTCGCCCGGGCTCGTGAAAAGGGCCTCGAGCTCATGCTCCAGGAGTTCATCCCCGGACCCGCCACCCGCCATTACTTCCTCGACGGGTTCATCGACCGGCGCGGCCGCGTGTGCGGGATGTTCGCCCGCCGGCGGCTTCGGATGTTTCCCGCCGAGTTCGGCAACAGCACGTCCACCGAGAGCATCCCTCTGAGCGAGGTCCGCGGCGCCGAAGAGACCATGCGCAGCCTGCTCGGAGGAATCGGCTATCGCGGCGTTTTTAGCGGCGAGTTCAAGCTCGACGAGCGCGACGGTCTTTTCAAGATTCTCGAGGTCAACGCCCGGCCCTGGTGGTTCGTCGGCTTCGCCGCGGCCTGCGGTGTCGACGTCTGCCACATGGCGCACCGCGACGCGCTCGGAGAAGACGTGGACGTCGTCGCGGACTACCCGGTCGGCCGGCGATGCGTCTACCCCCGGAGGGATCTGGAGAGCCGGGGGGCGCAACCGGGGCAGAAGCGGCTCCGACTGGCGCCGCTGGTTCGATCGTGGATCGGCGCCCAGCAGCTCACGTTCTCCTGGGACGACCCCCGGCCGGGGCTGCGCGAGTTCGCCTCCTGGACCATGACGAAGCTCCGCCGGAAGCTCCGATCGTGAAGGCCGGTCTCGCAGTGCGAGTCCTATCGGAGCCCGACTTTCCGGAATGGAACGACCTGGTGGGCCGCTCGGCGGAGGGCTCCGTCTACAACACGCCGGAATACCTGGCCGCCCTGTGCGAGGCCGCGGGCGGAAGGTTTCGGATCCTGGCGGCCCAGAAGGGCGACGAGCTTCTCGGCGGCATCGCCCTCTACGAGCGAGGCTCCGGAGCGGGCGCGTACATCTGGCCCCGTCTTCTGCTTTACTACAACGGAATCGTGCTCCGTCCCTACGACACGCGATACCCGTCGCAGCGCGCGGCGCGGCACAACGAGATCCTGGAAAGCCTGGCCGAGGGCCTCTCCAGCCTCCGCTACGGCCGGATCGCCCTGCGCTGCCGCAGCCCGCTGACCGACGTCCGGGTGCTCCTCGCGAAGGGCTGGGTCGCGCGTCCCCAGTACAGTTACGTCGTGCCCTTGACGGACCTCGACGCTCTCTGGGCGCGCATGGAGCAAAACCTCCGGCGGCTCGTGGACCGGTGTGCGGCGCAGGGCCTCGCGGTCACGGAAGACGACGACTTCGACAGCTTCTTTCGCCTGCATTCCCAGGTCCACGAGCGCAAGGGCGCCAGCCTCTACCTGCCGGAGCCCGCGTTCCGGAGGTTCTTCACGCGGCTGCGTTCCCAGCGCCTCGCCCGTCTCTACCACGCGCGGCTGCCCGACGGAACGTCGGTCTCGGCCCAGCTCGTTCTTCTCGGCCCCCATCCGGTCTCGCACACCGCCAGCGCCGCCGCCGACGCCGAGCATCGCAAGCTCGGCGCGACCGCATACCTGCGCTGGAACGTGTTTCGGAAACTCTCCGAACAGGGAATCGCCGCCAACGATCTCACCGACGCCGGCCTCAACCCGGTCACGCATTTCAAGGCCCAGCTCGGCGGAGATCTCCAGATGGGCTTCTGGCTCGAGGCCCCCGAATCGGCGCGTTTCCGCGTCGAGCGGGCGGGCCGCGAGCTCGGCCAGTTCCTCCGGACCGCGGCCCGCGCAGGCGCCCGGAGGCTCTCGCCCTCGCGAACGAGAGGAGGCGCGTCATGACGGGTGCGGAACGGCTCTGCCTGGCCCTCGAGGAGATCGGAGTGGACACGGTCTTCGGCCTCCCGGGCTCGCAAAACATCGGGTTATTCGACGCGCTCCGCACCTCGCGGTTGCGCACGTTCGTGGCGACGCACGAGCTCGCCGCCTCCTTCATGGCGAACGGCTACGCGCGGGCCTGCGGCCGTCCCGGCGTACTCGCCACGATTCCGGGTCCCGGGTTCACCTATGCCTTGACCGGTCTGGCCGAGGCCTTCCTCGACTCGGCCCCCCTGCTCCACATCCTGGGCCGTCCCGCCGGCAAGCCGGGCCGGCGCTTCCAGCTTCAAGCCCTCGACCAACAGGCGATCGTGGCTGCCCTGGTCAAGCGCGTGTTCGTCGTCGAGACCGCCGAAGAAATCGAGTCCGTTCTCGCAGAGGCCTACGCGCTCTGTCAGGCGGGAGAGCCGGGCCCCGTGGTCCTTCAGGTTCCGCCGACTCTGGCCGCGGAGGTGTCGGAGCCGCGATCGAGGGAGATTCCACCTCAGCCTCCCTCGACGCCTCCAACCGACGACCTTCAGCACCGGCTCGAGCAGGCGCAGCGACCCCTGCTGTACGTCGGACAGGGGGCGTTCGCGGCCGCCGGCGAATTGCGCGACCTCGTCGAGGCCCTGAGGATCCCCGTCGTCACGACGACCTCGGGCCGCGGTGTCCTCCCGGAGGATCACCCCTGGGTGATCCCCTTCGACCGGGGGAGCTCCGACGTCCTGAACGAGCTCGTCGCGAGCGCGGACTTGATCGTGGCGCTCGGCTGCAAGTTCTCGCACAACGGAGCGCACGGGTTCCGCCTGCGCTTGCCCGCCGAACGGCTGATTCACGTCGACGCCTCTCCGGAGGTCCTGGGGGCCAACTACGACGCCTCGATGACCCTCGTCGCCGACGTCCCGTGGCTCATCCGGACTCTCCTCGACCGGCAACGAGCCATGAGCGAGACCGCCCGGTCCGCGTGGAGCGAGAGCGAGGTCGGCCGGTGGCGCGAACGCGCGTTTCAGCACTACCGCAGTTCGTGGGAGCCGAAGGTGCGGGGCCTGAGTCCGCCGACCGTCGACGCGTTTTTCGCGGCGCTCCGAGGCGCGATGCCGGCCGAGTCCTGCCTCGTCCTGGATTCGGGTCTTCACCAGATGCTGGCCCGGCGCCACTATCGGGTCCTCCGGCCGCGCGGATTCTTGCTGCCGACGGACCTTCAGGCCATGGGTTTTGCCCTGCCGGCCGCGATCGGCGCCCGGCTCGCCCGCCCGGATCGGCCGGTCGTGGCGCTCCTGGGTGACGGGGGATTCGCGATGTCGGGCCTCGAGCTGCTGACGGCGGTCCGTGAGCGCGTCCCCCTGACCGTCATCGTCTTCAACGACGGCCACTACGGGCTCATCCGGAAACAGCAGCTCGGCGCTTACGGGCACGCTTTCGGGACCGCGCTCGAGAACCCCGACTTTCACGGCTTCGCCGAGTCGGTCGGTGCCCGCTACGAGCGCCTAGGGGCGGACGCCGAAGAGAGCCTCGCGCGGGCGATCCACAGCTCCGGGGTGACGGTCCTCGAGGTGGCGCTTCGGGATCCGGGACGCCAGCGCTTCCGGCGGGCCCGCTCCCTCGCCTCGCGCGTCAAGCGATTGATCAACCGCGGTTGATCGGTTCTCCGAGGTCAGGGAGCCCGGAGGAGCCCGGCTTCGCGAGAATCAGACGGAACGGTCGAGCTGCGTGTAGGTCAGGAGAATGAGGTCCGCGCGCCGGCGAACCCCGTATTTCGCCAGCAGATTGGACACGTGGAACTTGGCCGTCCGTTCGGACATGTTGAGCTTGCTCGCGATCTCCTTGTTGGAGAGGTTCTCGAGGAGCGTGTCGAGGACTTCCTTCTCCCGGCGGCTCAACCGCGCCGGCCCCACCGGACCGCGAGGCCGCCGCACCGAAGAGATCGTCTCATCCACGAACCGCGACAGAAGCGTTCGCGGGACCCAGAAACCGCCGCCGGTCACTTCGAGAACCGCCCGGGCCAGTTGAGACGACGCCTCCGCGAAGCTCAAGAGCCCCTTCGCGCCCAGCCGTAGCAGCGGAAAGGCCGTGGCCTGGTCGAACTTCTCGGCCACGACGACGACGCGCGCGGTCGGTTGCCGCGAGAGAACACCGACGAGGAGCGCTTCGGTCGTGGGTCGATGTCCGTGGGCCTCGAGCACGTAGGCCGAGGCCTTGGGGATCAAGAGCTTGGCGGGGTCGGCAATGAGATCGGCATCCAGGCGGCGGCCCGCCACCGCCAGCGGGTGCTCTGACAGGAGCCTCTCGAACTCCGAGAGCACCATCGGATGGAAAGCGAGCACGCACACGGAAGCCCGTCGGGGCGGACGGGTGTTTTTTGACACTACGACGAGGTTACGGGATTTGAGGCGGCGGGGCAAGAGACGGAGCGCACTGAAGGACTGGCCGTACGGACAGGCCGCGCGCCGACCCCTGCCTGTACGGACTGGGGACTCCGCGGCCAGTAGCCACGGGAGCGCTGCGCGGCTAGCCTGCGTTCACAACCATTTTTCTAACCTCAACCGGAGCTCTCCCTATGGTCAAACGGTGTTCCCGCGCCTCCTTCCTCCTCCTTTCCTGGCTCTCCCTGATAGCGGCGGCGGCCTCTGGCGCGGATTTCTACGTCGCGGCTAACGCGAGTGGGAGTGGGACGGGGAGCATTGGCAGTCCCTGGAAGCTGCAGACGGCTCTGGACCATCCCGCGGCGGTGCAGCCGGGCGACACGATCTGGCTTCGCGGCGGCACCTACACGGGCGCCCCCTTCGTCAGCCAGCTCACCGGCACCTCCGCCAACCCGATCATCGTGCGCCAGTACCCCGGCGAACGCGCCACCATCGACGGCAACTACGCCGGCAACGAAACGACCCTCCAGATCCCCGGCCCCTACACCTGGTTCTGGGGCTTCGAGATCTTCAACTCCGACCCCACACGATGGACCGCCAGCGGCGCGCCTCCCCGCCGCGGCACCGGCGTCAGCCTCTCGGGCGACGGCTCGCGGCTGATCAACATGATCGTCCACGACACCACCCAGGGCGTGCTCAGCGGCGACGGGGCCACCGGCGCTCGCATCTACGGCACCCTCTTCTACTACAACGGCTTCGATTCCCCCGACCGCGGCCACGGCCACGGCCTCTACGTCCAGAACGCCGGCAGCACCCTCAAACAGATCTACGACAACATCATCTTCCAGCAGTTCGGCTGGGGCATCCACGCCTACGCCGAGGGCGGCTACCTGGACAACCTTGACTTCCAGGGCAATACCTCCTTCAACAACGGCGGCCTCTCGGGCGACTGGAACTCGAACATCCTCGTCGGCGGCCTGCGCGTCGCCAACAACCCGAAACTGATCTCCAACTACACCTACAACACCGGGCAGCAGAACAACAACAACCTCGGCTACAGCGCCGGCTGCACGGGGCCCAACGTCACGAACAACTACTTCGTCAGCGGCCAAGCCCTAAAAGTCGTCAACTGCAGCTCGATGACGATCACCGGCAACACCTTCTACGGCTCGATCTCGGGCTTCTCCCAGTCGGCCTTCCCCAGCAATACCTACTACGGCTCCACCCGGCCCACCGGCGTCAAGATCTTTATCCGCCCCAACTCCTACGAGGCCAAACGCGCCAACATCACCATCTACAACTGGGACCTCCAGAGCTCCGTGAACGTGGATGTGAGCGGCATCCTCGCCAGCGGCGACGGCTACGAGGTCCGCAACGCCGCGGACTTCTTCGGTGCCCCCGTACTCACCGGCACCTACTCGGGAGGCTCACTCTCCCTCCCCATGACCGGACTCTCCGTCGCTCCTCCCATCGGAATCGTCGCTCCCCTGCCAACGGGCCCCGAGTTCAATACCTTCATCCTGCTCCCGGCCTCGGGCGGCGGCTCACCGACCCCCACTCCGACGGCCACCCGCACTCCGACAGCGGTGCCTCCTACCGCCACCCGGACGCCGACCGGCGTGCCGCCAACCGCAACGCGGACTCCCTCGAGAACCCCGACCCGCACGCCAACAGCCGTGCCTCCTACCGCCACCAGGACGCCGACCGGCGTGCCGCCAACCGCAACGCGGACTCCCTCGAGAACGCCGACCCGCACGCCAACAGCTGTTCCTCCTACCGCCACCAGGACGCCGACCGGCGTGCCGCCAACCGCAACGCCGACTCCCTCGGAAACTCCGATCCCTCCGCCGCCGACGGTGACGCGGACGCCTTCGCGGACTCCGACGGCACCGGTCCCGACACCCACGCCGGTTCCGGGTACCGATCTGACGCGCATCGAGGCGGAAGCGGCCGTACTGACCTCACCAATGGCGCCCTCCCCCGACGTCCAGGCCTTCGGCGGCCAGTTCATCACCTCCACCGCGGACCAGAGCGGGACGGCCACGTGGTCCTTTGCCATCCCGGTTTCCGGCAGCTACGTCGTCTGGTGCCGCGTGCTCGCGACGTCGTCGGAAAACGACTCCTTCCATGTTCGCGCCGATGCAGGCGCGGAAGACACCTACGATGTCGCGGAGGGAACCTGGGGGCCGAACTGGCAGTGGACACGGGTGAACGGCCGCACCCTGGAAGTGAATCCACGCGTGTTCTCTTTCTCCGCCGGATCTCACACGATCCGCTTCCGGGAGCGCGAAGCCCTGACCCGCGTGGACCGGATCATCATCACCAACGACT
>JBKJWL010000021.1:0-3967 GCA_046716885.1 Thermoanaerobaculia bacterium
AGTAGACCGGGATCCCCAGCGCGATGAACGCGAGGCCCAGGAGGGACTCGCGGGGCGTCGCGACGAGGGTGTTGACGACGATCGCGAGAGCGGTGACCGCGAACAGGAGCGGCACGACCGGGTAGCCGGGCACGCGGAACGGGCGCGGGAGCGAGGGCTCCTTGAGCCGGAGCACGACCACCGCGAGCACGGCCAGCGCATAGAAGATCCAGCCACCGAAGATCACGTAGGTGAAGAGTTGCGAGAAGCCGCCCATGAACAGGACGAGGAGTCCCGACCAGATGCCCTGAAGGAGGAGCGCTTCGACCGGCGTGCGCCAGCGGGGATGCACGCGCGACACGCGTTCGAGGAAGAGGCCGTCTTTGGCCATCTGGTAGTAGGCCCGCGGGCCGGCGAGGATCAGGGCGTTCATCGCGCCGAGGATCGAGCAGAGGATGGCGGCCGTCAGGAGCTTGCCTCCCCATTCGCCGGTGACGCGTGTCATCGCGGTGAGCGCGACGCGGTCCGAAGCGGCAATCTCGGCGGGGGAGAGGATCTTCAGGTACGCCAGGTTGGCCAGCAGGTACAGGAGGATCACGATCGCCACGCCGCCGATCAAGCCGCGCGGGAAATCTCGCTGCGGATTGCGGAGCTCGCCGGCTGCGAAGCTGACGTCGTGCCAGCCCTCGTAGGCCCAGAGCACGGCCACCAGCGCGACTCCCACCGCCGCCAGAGGAACCGGCCCGGCGGGCAGAGGCGCGGGGGCCGCGGCCGCGGCGTCGGGCAGCGGACCGGGCAGCAGGAAGATCGCGAGGACCATTGCGACGAGGCCACCGACCTTCAGGACGGTGAGCACGTTGCCCACGCGGGCGCCTTTCTTGACTCCGATCACGTTGACCCAAGTCAGGAGCGCGATCGCGACGAGGCCCGCTAACTTGCCGGTCAGCGGCGTCAGGGGGACGAACCCGCCGAGGTAGATGGGGAAGGCGGCCGCGAGCGTGGCGATCGATCCGGACGTCGCGACGGTGAAGAGCATCCAGCCGCATAGGAACCCGGGGAGCCGGCCGAAGGCGCGGGTGATGAAGGTGTAGATGCCGCCGGCGTCGGGCATGGCGGCTCCGAGCTCGGCGAGCGAGAGAGCGCCGAGGAGCGTCAGGACGCCTCCGACGACCCAGACGGCCAGCATCCAGCCGGGCGTGTGGACCGCGCGGGCGATCTCGGCGGGAACCAGGAAAATGCCCGACCCGATGATCGTGCCGACGACGAGGCTGATCGTGTCGAAGAGGGAGAGCTCCCGCCGGAGCCCGTGGTCGTCGAGGCCGTGGTTCTCGGACGCGGACATGCGCCACCTTCCTTCCGCGATCGGGCTTGTAACTGGAGCCGGAGCTGGTGGGCGAAACTCTACCGCGTTCCGAAAACAGAACGCGCCCGGCCTCTCCGCGGGAGGGGGGCCGGGCGAGTCATCGGATCCGAGGCGTCAGCGCGCGGGCACCCGGCTCTCGAGCTCCTTCAGGCGCTTCTCGAGCCGGTCGAGACGATCCTGGAGGTCGAAGTCCGGTGGCAAGGGGGCGATGGGCGGGACCGGTGGGACGGGCGGCACCATGTGATCGAATCGGAACCGCCGCATCCTGCCGGGGAGCTCGCCCAGCCGCATCTCTTCGGCCTTTCGAGCGGCGACGGTGACGGTCAGGCTCTTCGGCGCCCGATCCCGGATCACGTCGATCTGGATCGTCTCGCCGTCCTTCTTGCGCCGCACCGACCGAACGAGGTCCCGAACGGAGTCCACCTTATCGCCGTCCACCGAGGTGACGATGTCGCCGACCTTCAATCCGGCTTTGGCCGCCGGCCCGTCTTTCTCGACGGTGGCGACCAGGACGCCGGCCTCTTTCGGGGCGCCGAAGTGCTGCCGCAGCTCCGGCGTCATCCGGAGGGGGTTGACGCCGATGTAGCCGCTGGAGCTGCCCCGAAACCGAAAGGTGTGCCGTGAGTCCCCGTCGAGGTCTTCGAGGTCGGTGAGGAACTCGGCATCCTCGTCGCCGTTCCACACGAACAGGCCGTCCCCGTCGACGACGACGTCCTCATCCGGGGTCGCGATGAGGACCTGTTTCTCTTTCTCGACCTTCTTTTCTTTCTTTTCAAAGGGTGCGGGGGTGGGGTCGCCGCTCGCCTGGAGGCGCGAGGCTGAGGGCAGGACCAGCAGGATCGCCAGCAGAGCCGCCTTGAGTGCCGAGATTTTCATGGTTCCTCCGTATCGAAGGGGGAGACGACAGAGGAGCCGGAAGGTTACGGGCCGGCCGCCCTCGCGGCTTCTTCTTCCGGGGCGCCACCGCGGCCGGTGCCGGGACCGCCGTCGTGTCCAGACGCCACACGCTGCGCCCTCCGGTCGCCACCAGGATCTTCCCCGGGTTAGCGCGATCCGGAAGGAGCGCGATCACGTCGGGGTGGGGCGGGTCGCCGCCGATCTTCGTCCACGAGGCGCCTGCGTCCGAGCTCCTCCAGACCCCCTTCTTCCACGTCCCTGCGTAGAGCATCTTCGGGTCGCCCGGGTCCGCCATCAGGGTTTGAACGTTCGCCTTCCCGATCCCCTGGCTCGAGGCGGTCCAGGTCAGTCCGCCGTCCGCGCTCTTCCAGATGCCCTCGTCCTCGGTTCCGGCCAGCAGCGTCTTCGAGGCCGCGGCCGCGAGCACGGTCTGGATGCGCGTGTGCGGGATCCCGGCCCCGACCTTCGTCCAGGTCTTCGCGCCGTCGGTCGTCCGGAAGAGCCCGGCGTGGGTAGACGCGAGAAGGGCGCCGGTCGCCGGATCCGCGGCAAACGCGAAGAGCCCGCGCAAATCGCTTCCGCGCTCGAGATCGGGGACCTGGCTCCACTTCGAGCCGGCGTCGGCGGACTTGTAGATAGTGTCGCAGTCGCGCGCGTAGATCGTCCCGGGGTCGCGGGGATCGAAGACGAACCCGATGACTCCCGGAGAGGAGACGATGTCCTTGTGACGGAGCTCCCAGCTCTGGCCGCCGTCTTCGCTTCGATAGATCCCCTCGTCCGTGCCGGCGAAGACGATCCTCGGATTGGAGGGGTCGACCGCGACCGAACGGACGTCGGTCGTGTCCATGCCCTTCCAGAGCCGGGTCCAGGTCGCGCCGGAGTCGGGAGTCCGGTAGACGTTGCCCTGGACCGTCGCGACGTAGAACGCCTCGGGAGAAGACGGGTCGGCGGCGATGCCCCGGACGTCGACCGCCGTGAAGCCGTTCGGCGTCTCGATCCAGGTCTGGCCGCCGTCGGTCGTCTTCAGCACGCCGTCCCGATTCGTGCCGGCGTAGACCGCGCCGGACGGGTCGAGGGCGAGCGCGCTGAAGTTGATCCAGTTGAACTCTTTGGCGACGTCGCTCCAGCGCCGGCCCCCGTCGATGGTCTTCAGCACGCGGTTGGGCAGCGCCGCATAGACGATCAACGCGTTGGCGGGGTCGATCGCGAACGCGTAGCCCGTCTCGGTTTGATGGGCGCCCGGATTCTTCTTCACCCAGGTCGCCCCGGAGTCGTCCGTGCGGACGAAGCCCGCGTTCACTCCCGCCCAGATCGTGCCCGAGTCAATCGGGTCTACGGCAAGCGCGTGAATGCCCTCCCGCTCGATCTTCGTGTTCGCAGGGGTCCAGGTCGCGCCCGCGTCCATCGATTTGTAGACACCCTCGCTCCGCAGCCCTGCATAGAAGGTGCCCGCCGTCTTCGGGTCCGCGGCGAGGGCGCGGATGCGGAAGTTCGGCGGAAAGCCGGAGTCCGACTGCTTCCAGGTCGCGCCGCCGTCGTTCGAACGGTGCACGCCGGCCGCGAGACCTCCGTAGTCGGCAGCCACGGCCACGACGCCCTTCGGATCGATCGCAATGGCGGCCCACACGGCTCGCTCAACGTCGAGCACGCGCTTCCAGCTCGCTCCGCCGTCGGAGCTGCGGAACACGCCGGCCGATCGCGCGACGGCCCACACGGTCTTCGGCCGGC